>JAPYQK010000099.1:1841-4445 GCA_029941275.1 Longimicrobiales bacterium
CTTCGGCGCTCTCCCCGTCTCCCATCACACGTATGTAAATGCGCGCCAGCCAAAGGTCGGACGTCACTTCGACCGAATTCACGACGACATCTCCCACCCGTGGGTCCCGAACCGAACGGCGCAGGATTTTCGTGATTTCACGACGGAACTGTTCGTTCAGCCGGGCGAGTCGTCGGTTCGAATTTTCCATAAAGGAATCAGTAACGCACCTGTCGCGCCGAGAGAATCACCACCCGGTGCTCACCCTCGATGAAGTGATCCAACTTGGCGAGAACGGCGTCCGCCCTGGCGGCGTCCGTGGTCACAAGCGCGACGGAAAGCTGGGCGCTTGTCCAAACATCCTGGTGGGCCGTTTCGGCGACCGAGACATTAAATCGCCCCCGCATTCGATCCTTCAACGACTTGAGGACCCTCCGCTTGTCCTTGAGGGAGCCACACTCCGGAAGAGAAAGATCCCACGAGCACCCTGAAACGAACACGCCGCCTCCTCCTCGAGACTTCCTCGTGGCCTGAGAAGGCTAGACCGTCGCCTCTTCGAGTGTCCGCGCCACTTCTTCGACGGTATAGCTCTCGATGACGTCACCCACCTTGATGTCGTTGAAGTTGGCGATCCCGATGCCGCACTCAAGGCCCGCTCGGACCTCCTTGACGTCGTCTTTGAAGCGCTTCAGGGAAGAGAGGTCGCCTTCGTAAACGACGATGCCCTCCCGCATGAGGCGGACCACCGACTTCCTCTCGACCACACCGTCTGTGACCTCGGATCCCGCTATCGTGCCAGTTCCTCTGATCTTGAAAACCTCACGAACCTCCGCGGATCCAGTGATGTGCTCTTTGCGTTCCGGAGCCAGCATGCCTTCGAGTACTGCGCGAATCTCGTCGACGCCCTCGTAGATCACGTCGTACGCACGGATGTCGACACCCTCTCGCTCAGCGTTCTTGCGCGCGTTCGTGTTGGGACGGACCCGGAACCCCAGGATGACCGCGCCGGAAGTCCCGGCGAGCAGCACATCCTCTTCGTTGATCGCACCCACCGCGCGATGAACGATCTGGACCTTCACCTCATCGGTGCCCAGATGTTCCAACGCGTCGGAGAAGGCCTGCACCGAGCCATCCACATCCGCCTTGATGATGAGCGGCAGTACCTCTGCGGTCCCCTCGGCCACCATGCCAGAGAAGTCGCCCAGCTTGACGCCCCGTTCCCTGATCCGAAGCTGCTTTTCACGGTCCAGGCGCATCCTGCTTTGGGCAACCTCGGAGGCTTTCTCCGCTGCCATGACCTGGAACCTGTCCCCGGCCTGAGGGACACCAGCCGTCCCGAGAATCTGTACCGGGATCGCCGGACCGGCCTGGTCCACCTTGTGCCCACGCTCGTCGAGCAAGGCACGGACACGCCCATCGAAATTCCCGACGACGAAAGCCTCTCCCACCCTGAGGGTGCCTTTGGTAATCAAGACTGAGACCACAGAGCCTTTTCCTACGTCCAACTCAGCCTCGATAACAGTTCCCACGGCGGCCTGGTCCGGATTCGCCTTCATCTCCAGCAATTCGGCCTGGAGCAGAACTTTTTCGAGGAGTTCGTCGATCCCTTCTCCGGTCTTGGCCGAGATGTCAGCACTCAGCACGTCCCCACCGAATTCCTCGACCTGGACGTCGTGTTGAAGAAGCTCCTGCTTCACCTTGGGCGCATCAGCCGCCGGGAGGTCGCACTTGTTTACGGCGACGATCATTGGCACACCCGCATTACGGGCGTGGCTGATCGCTTCCTTGGTCTGCGGCATGACGGAATCGTCCGCGGCCACCACGAGAATCACGAGGTCGGTGATCTCAGCGCCTCGGGCGCGCATGGCCGTGAACGCCGAGTGTCCGGGCGTGTCGAGGAACGTGATCATACGCCCCCCATCCAACTCGACGTGGTAGGCACCGATATGCTGCGTAATACCTCCCGACTCTCCAGCCACCACGTTGGACTCTCGGATGAAGTCAAGCAACAGGGTCTTACCGTGGTCGACGTGGCCCATAACCGTGACCACTGGAGGCCGCGGTTGAAGATCCTCCTCGGCCCCTTCTTCTTCGACCGTGTCTTCGTGGTGGCCGTATTCCTCTTCTTGGATCGCCGTAAATCCGAACCCGTCGAGCAACATTTCGATCTGCGGAAAATCTAGGCGCTGATTTATGGTCACAACCATTCCCAAATCCTTGAATGCGGACCCGATGAGTTCCATGGATGACACGTCGACGAGATTGGACAACTCCGACACCGTCAAGAACTCGTTCACTCGAACGATCGTCCGCTCGCGCTCCTCCTCCTGACGAGCCTCCTCCTCCGCGACCTGACGCTCCTCCTTGGACGGCGAAGATCCTTTCCGGCGGCGCTTCTTCCCCCCGCCCTTGAGCTGCGCCATGACGCGCTGGATGTTGTCCTGGACTGCGCTCTGGTCCACACGCTGGCGCTTCTTGCCCTTCCTCTGCCGCTGACTCCGCTGCCCGTCCGGGGTATACCCCTCCGCTTGGACGCGTACTTGCCCCGCCGACCCTGAAGAAGCCGCCGGTTTGGGCCGACGAATCACGCGGGCAGGCCCCTCTTGGCGCGCGGGTTCGGGTGGC
>JAPYQK010000099.1:4545-7345 GCA_029941275.1 Longimicrobiales bacterium
GGTTGCGTCGGGAGCGAGTTCCTCGGAATCGACCTCTGCAACCGGCTCTTCGTCCACGACCTCGGTCTCTGAGGCTGTCCTGTCGCTCGCCTCGACGGCGTCCGGCTCCGCGAGGGGTTCATCATCATCCACGGCGTCCGGAGCGCCCACCACTTCCGGATCGGACTCCGCTGCTTCGTCCACCTCAGACGTGGCTGCGATCTCCTCGGAAGCTTCGCCTTCCGGCGGGGCCTCCGGCTCCGGCGGCAACTCGCTCTTGCGACGTCGACGGCGCTTCCCGGCAGTAGGCTTGGCATCCGCGATAGCGGCCTGGACGGCTTCCGCTGCGTCCTTGTGCCCGCCACGGCGCTCACGCTCTAGGCGTGCGAGAATGAGCGATACGTCTCCCTCGTTGACCGAAGCTTCCCCATCCGTGGCGGAAATCCTAAGTGTACGCAAAAGACTCAGCAGTACATCTGACGAAACCCCGAGGTCAGTGGCTAATTCTGCAACCCGCATCCGATTCGTTTACCTCCGCGTCCCGTTCTCGACTGGCCTTCCCGGTTCCAAACCGAGCCGGGCGACCAACTCCTTCGCCAATTGCTTGTCCGTCACCGCCACCGCAGAGACCGGTGCTGATCCGACGGCCGAACCCAACGCCTCTCGCGTTCCTAGCGTCGCACGTGGCGTCCTTCCGTGACGAAGAAGTTTCATCACTTTGTCCCGTTGCGTTTCAGATGCATCCTGGGCGAACAGGACGAGCCGAGCGCGCCCCTCCTTGAGCGCCCGCTTCGTCGAGCCGGTCCCAGACGCGAGCGCCCCGGCCCGTCGAGCCATCCCGAGAAGAGCCAGGGAGTCACGCATGAGCCTCATTTTCATCCTCTGCTGCAGCTACGTCCTCGGCTTCCGTGTCGGAGGCTTCATCATCATCAGACGCGTCGGAGTCACCGGTCGTCGAACCACCGTCTTCCTCGTCATCTAACTCGGCCGCTGCTTGGCCTTCCGGGTCCGACACCTCATCATCTTCAGAGGCCACTACTTCGTCGGTCGCCTCCTCAGTCGAAGCCTCGACTCCAGATTCATCTTGGCCTTCTTCGGAATACCCGACAGATTCGGCACCGCCCTCCGATTCCGCACCTGCGTCATCGGCGACGACCGTTAACTCATCGATGAGAGCGAGTAGCTGGTCGGCCTCCGTCTCCTCGAGGCCTTCAACCTCCAAAAACGCGGCCCGATCGAAATCGATAATCTGTAAGAACGTACGGTAGCCTGCGCGTTCCAGGGAACTCAGCGTCTCCGGGGTCAGTTCGAGTTCGGCGAGAGCGAAATCGGACGTCTCGAACGCATCGTCGTCCGACTCTCGCTTGAACAACGACAAATCGGCGCCGAGTTCCAACCACTCGCGCGAGCCGTACAAGTCGATCTGCCATCCGATGAGCTGTGAAGCGAGCCTCACGTTTTGTCCGTTCCGTCCGATCGCCAGAGACAACTGGTCCTCGTCGACGATGGCCGTGATCACCTGACGCTCGGGATCGCTCATCACTTTGGAAACCCGCGCGGGTGCGAGAGCCCTTCGCGCGAACACCTCCGGCTCCGCGTGCCACGGAACGATGTCGATCCGCTCTCCGCCCAGTTCCTGAACCACCGCCTGCACGCGGGACCCCCGTAAGCCAACACAAGCGCCTACAGGATCGATCGACTCATCACGGCTATAGACGGCGATTTTGGTTCTTCCGCCGACCTCACGCGCGATTTCCTTGATGTCGACGATACCTTGATGGATCTCTGGCACCTCGAGATAGAAAAGTGAACCGACGAAAATCGGGGCTGCCCTGGATAGAACCAATCGGGGTCCTTTGGGCGTCTCTTCCACTTTCTTGAGTACGCACCGGATCGGATCCCCTTGACGGAAGCGCTCGCGCGGATTCTGATCCTTCCATGGAATTATGGCATCGGCATCGGGAGAGCGATTGAGCATCACCACAATCTTGCCTCTCTCAATCTGCTGCACCTCACCCGACAGAAGCTCGCCCACACGATCGGCGTATTCGTCGCGAATCCGGTCTCGTTCGTTTTCGCGGACCCGTTGCACGATGCGCTGCTTCACAGCCATCACCGCGTTTCGACCGAAGTCCGCAAAGTCGACCGGTATCTCCATGACGTCGCCGACCTCGAAACCATCATCGTCCCAGCGCGCCTCTTCCAGGCTGATCTCCGACGACGGATCCTCGACTTCTTCGACAACTCGGCGGAGAAGCACGATGCCCAATTCACCCGACGCGTCGTCGATGGTGATCTCGGCCTGAACATTGGGTCCGTGTATCCTGGACAAGCCTGCCATAATGCCGTCCTTGAGGAGGTCGTGCACCTCCTCGGGCGACAAATTTTTCGTAGACGCGACATCGTTGAACGCCGCGACGATCTGGCCAGCATCGATCATAATGTCCTCAGCACTGAGCGCTCACTTCCAATTAAACAGGATGTGGACGCCCTTAATGTCCTCAAGGAGCACATCCACATCTGCACCATCTCCCAGCCGGAGTCGTACCGTCGGCTCCGGTTCCAAATCCAGCCCCAACAATTCCGCTTCTAGCCGTGACGAGCGATCTGCAAGCACACCGTGGCCCACCACGGCGATCGATTCACCCGTAAACCGCTCCCAATCCTTCAGCCGCGTCAGCGGCCTCTCGACACCCGGAGAGGACACCTCGAGCACGTATCGCTCAGGCATCTCTTCGTGCTCGTCCAGCCAACTCTCCAGCGCACGGCTCACCCGAGCGCAGTCGCCCACCGTAACCGCAGTCTCAGCCACCGGAGCTTC
>JAPYQK010000099.1:7445-10141 GCA_029941275.1 Longimicrobiales bacterium
GGCTCACCCGAGCGCAGTCGCCCACCGTAACCGCAGTCTCAGCCACCGGAGCTTCCCCCGCCGGACCCTTAGCCGCCAGACTCCGCTCGATTCGAATCCGAATGAGCGGCCTATTCCGGCTACCCGCCCATTCCATCGAAACGAGATCGATTCCCAACTCCAGCAGGCGCCTTTCTACCTCACGCCCAATGTCCGGTCTCGTCGGAGCCATACTCCCCTCCACTGCTGGTGCTACGCGGGGGGCAGCAGACAAACCCCCCGAGAACAAAAAAGCGGGGGCGAACAACACCCCCACTTAAAAAAGTGCCGCCCCCGTGGGCGGCTATTACGAGGCGTAACATAGCCGCAACGCCTTTTCTTTACAAGACTTCGGCACTCCCCGACCCGGGGCCCTCAGAGGCTCATCAGTCCTCCCCGTGTCCGGTCGAAGAATCAGCGGATTCCTCCGCCCCCGGATCGACCTTCCGCTCGATATTGGCCACCCGGCCCTTGAGCTCCTCTACCACGTTCTTGACCACATCAAATTCCTTTTGTTTGACGAAGTCGAACGCCTCCCGGGCTTCCCCAGCCTTTTCCTGCGCCTTGTCGAGCGTACTACGCATCACTTCCTTGGCACGCTCCGGCGTAAGATCGCCCCGCTCCCTCGCTTCGTTGAGGGTTTCTTCGATGGCATCCTTCAGAGCCGACAACATTCCCAATCCTTGACGAATCCCCCCCTTGATACCCTGTCCTTCGTCTTGGGGCTCTTCCTCAGCCTTCCCGCCCTTCTCTTCCTCCGCCATCGTCACTCCTTGTTCTGGCCCGGGACTCGTTCGAGGTCGATGAACATAACTGCGGGCAATGCTTTATCCCACGTAGACCCCTACGTCCCTGACTTCGAGAGAGTTTCTACGGTACCTCGCGGCGTTCGATCCGAGCGCCTAGCGCCCTCAGTCGCTCGTCGATTTTTTCGTATCCGCGCTCGATCTGGGTGACATTCTGGATACGGCTGGTCCCTCGCGCTCCCAAGGCCGCGATCAGCATCGCCATGCCTGCTCGAATGTCGGGACTCTCGAGCGATGTGCCCTGAAGTGTCGAGGGACCGACCACCACGGCCCGATGGGGATCACAGAGGATGATCCGGGCGCCCATCCCCACCAACTTGTCGGTGAAATACATGCGGGATTCGAACATCTTCTCGTGAACCAGCACGGTGCCGGTGCACTGAGTGGCTGTCACCACCGCGATCGACGTCAGGTCCGCTGGGAAGGCCGGCCAGGGTCCATCGTCGATCTTGGGCACGGCCCCAAAAGCATCACTCGCCACCTCACACGGGCGATCGCCATGAACCGTCAGCGTGTCGCCGTCCACGCTCACCTGAACGCCCAGTCTCTTGAAGCCCAGAAGCGTTGAATCGAGATGCTGGACGGGCGCCCCCTCTACGACGATTTCGCTGCCGGTGACCGCCGCAAGACCAATGAAAGACCCCGTTTCGATGTGATCGGAACCAACCGTGTAGGTTGTACCTCCGACTTCGGGCACGCCCGTTACCTTGAGTTGGTTGGTCCCGACACCCTGGATCTGGGCCCCCATCGCGTTGAGGAGATGGCAAAGATCTTGTACGTGTGGCTCCGAGGCGCAATTTCGGATCGAGGACTCCCCCTTGGCCAGTACAGCGGCCATGATGGCGTTTTCCGTAGCCGTCACCGACGGCTCGTCGAGAAAGAAGTCCGCACCACGAAGTTCCGACGCCTCGATCTCGAACCCGCTGGTCAATTGTACCGATGCTCCGAGCGCCTCGAACGCCATAAAATGGGTATCCATACGGCGACGGCCGATGACGTCGCCCCCGGGAGGGGGTAGGTCCACCTTCCCGAAGCGAGCCAGCAGCGGACCCGCGAGAAGAAGCGACGCGCGAATGCGCTCACTCAGCGCCCGGTCCACGGTCCCCGTGGAAACCGAGGAGGCGTCGATGGTCACTTGGTTGTCATCGTCCCAGTGAACCTCAGCGCCCAGAGAGGCGACAAGCTCGAGGAGCGTCTCGACATCGCCGATTCGTGGGATGTTTCGGAGCGTGACAGGTTCCGACGCCAGGATTGTGGCTGCAATGGCGGGGAGGGCGGCATTCTTATTCCCCGCCGGCCTGATGCTCCCACTCAACGACTGGCCGCCTTCTACGATAAAACTTGGCATAACCTCCCCATTGTGCTCCGATGCTGTTTACCGACGCCGCACCGCGCCAACGTTCACATGGTCACACCGGGGCGACAACGTCACGTCAGGGCGATAATGTCACGTCAGCGCGACAACCGTCACGTCGGCATAACGGGCGCCAACATATTCTCCTTCCCCCAGAACCAGCAACAATCAGGCCGGACCGCATACAGCGCGGCAGGCGGTTGACACCGAGTGCGGCCCAGGTCTAGTCTGGTAGTGCTCAGGACCGGCACGCTGTGTTGGCTTACTGTGGATCTCATAAGCGGATAATTTACATGCGTTTAGTGGATTTTATTAAAGATAATTCTATGATGTGCGGATTCAGTGCCAGCTCGCGTCATGAGGTGATCCAGGTCCTGGCCGACACTCTCGCCGAGCGGGGACTCGTCGAGAGCCAGGGAGAGGTCAATGACGGCCTGACCGTCATGGAGGAGACATACAACGGCCATCGGCAATGGCGTCGCCATTCCCCAAGCAACGATCGAGGGGGTGCCCCAGAC
>JAPYQK010000100.1 GCA_029941275.1 Longimicrobiales bacterium
CTCCCCCGGTCCCTTCTTCCTAGTCAGGAGCGCCGCGCTTCGGTATCCTTGTGTCCCGGAAGGGCGCCCATTCTTGTGCGTTTTCCCGAGAGGGAATGCCCCGTTCGCACCGGACCTTCGACAGACTTCTAACCCCTCTCCCGCGATGTCCGTAGACCAACAACATGCCGAAGATGCCTGAGCGGTCGTTCCCCGCCAACGAGTGGGCGTTGATTCTCGGCGGTTCGAGTGGGTTTGGACTCGCGACCGCCCACAAGTTGTCCGAGAACGGCCTCAACATCTGCGTGGTCCATCGGGACCGACGTGGCGCGATGAGTCGCATCGAACCCGAGTTCGACGCCATCCGGGATCGTGGTGTGTCGTTGGTGACATACAACAAGGATGCTCTGAGCGCCGAGGTACGATCGGAGATTTTAGAAGACTTGGCTGAGGTGTTGGGGGCGGAGGGGAAGATCCGGGTGCTTCTTCACTCCATCGCGTTCGGCAACCTCAAGCTGATCGGCCCGGAGGCAGCCGTTGGGGACGACGCCCGGCAGCGCCTCGCTGCGGAGTTGGGCATCGACGAAGCGGCTCTGGGTGAGGCCGCGGATCGACTCTTCTCTGACGGATGTGACGGTGTCCAGGGCCTCACGACGGCTCCCGAGTACTCGGCCGATGCGTTCCTCGAAGAGGAGGACATGGCCAGGACCATCCATTCGATGGGGACCAGCCTTCTCGGGTGGACTCAGGAGTTGCGGGAGCGTGCCCTGTTCGCCCCTGACGCGAGGGTGCTGGGCCTGACCAGTGAGGGGAATTCCGTCGCATGGAAGGGATACGCGGCCGTGGCGGCGGCCAAGGTCGCCCTCGAGTCGGTGTCACGTTCGATCGCGGTGGAGATGGCTCAGTTCGGGATTCGGTCCAACATCGTGCAAGCGGGAGTGACGGATACACCCGCCCTGCGCATGATCCCTGGGAGCGGACACCTCAAGGCCCAGGCACGGACGAGGAATCCGTTCGGACGGCTGACCACGCCGAAGGACGTGGCCGACGCGATCTACTTGTTGTCGTTACCTGAAGCGGCTTGGATCAATGGCGACGTGATCAGGGTCGACGGCGGTGAACGCATCTCCGGAGCTTCGCGGTGAGTCTATATCTCCACGGCATGGGCCACTTTCATCCCGAGAACGAGATCACCAATCAGTTTCTCGAGGATCTCGACATCGGGACTGACAACCAGTGGATCCTCGACCGGGTGGGTATCCGCAGCCGTCGCACCGTGCTTCCCCTCGACTACATCCGCGACACACGAAACCGGGACACACGCCAGGCCATGGAGGTCCAGCTGTACAGCCACGCCGATACCGGGGTGCTCGCAGCCGAGATGGCGCTTGAACGCGCTGGGATCACCAAGGACGCCATCGGGATGGTGATCGCCGGATCCAGCCGCCCGGGACTCTCGACGCCCGCGGACGCTTGCCACATTGCGGCCGCGCTCGGGGTGGAGGCACGTGCCCTTGATATGAACTCGGCGTGTACGAGCATGTGGATCGCGTTGTACATGCTAGCGAACATGAAGCCGGAGAGCGTGCCGGAGTACGTCCTGATCGTGGCACCGGAGAGTCTCACGACCGTCGTGGATTATAACGATCGCTCCTCGTCGGTATTGTGGGGAGACAGTACGGCCGCCGCGATCGTCTCAACACGAGTCCCGTCCCGTATCGGAATCCTCGACAACACGATGGAGTCCAGTCCAGCGGGCTACGAAAAGGTGATCGTGCCCATCTTCGGACACTTCGACCAAGAGGGACGCACTGTTCAGATGTTCGCGATCAAGAAGACGGTTCGGTGCTTGCGCAAGATCCAGGAGAGCTTCCCTTCACCCGGTCGGACGCTGAACTTCGTGGGGCATCAGGCGAATCTCCGGATGCTGGAGTCGGTCTGCCAGCATTGTGATATCGACAGAGAACAGCACCACTCGAACGTGGTGGATTTCGGAAACGGTGGGGCGGCCGGCGCGCCTTCAGTACTTTCGATGAGGTGGGATCGCTGGACCGACCAGGACGACGTCGCGGTGGTCGGGGTCGGCGCGGGCCTGACATGGTCGAGTTTCGTCTTGCGCTTTGGTGACGCGCAGTGAAGCGCCTCTTAACGATGACGGGAGTTCAAGGGTGACCTACGAGGAATTTCAGGCTCGGTCGCAGTTCTCAGAAGAGGAGGTGCTCGCGATTGCCCACGGGTCCCTCATCGACGATGCTCCGCCCGAGTGTAAGGCTCGCCTGCCCATGCCTCCGATGTTGATGGTCGATCGGATTGAGCATGTATCACGTAGGGGGAATCGTGGGCGCATGGTCGCGGAACGCGACGTGCGTCTCGACGACTGGTTCTTCCAGTGCCACTTCCTGGGCGACCCGGTCCAGCCGGGATGCCTCGGCGTAGATGGCGTGTGGCAGTTGCTGGGGCTCTACTGCTCGTGGAACGGAGCCCTGGGCAGCGGAAGGGCGCTCGGGTGCGGGGAGGTCGAGTTCTCAGGCCAGATCAGGCCACACGACCGGGTCGTCCGGTACGAGATCGACATCGTGCGTTTCCAGGACCTCCCGCAGTCCGGCTCCGCCATCACGATCGGAGATGCGAAGGTTCTCGTAGACGGTGAGGAAATTTACGAGATTAAACGGGCCAAGGTCGGCGTATTCCGCGACATCGATTACGAGGACTATCCTTGGCCGACCGAGCGTTCGCGCGGTGGAAGGATGGGGGAGTGATGGGGGCCGATACTGCACTTGCCCGGTTGAGCCCCGACGAGGTCCTGGAGTTGCTTCCCCAACAGGAACCTTTCCGCTTCGTGGACGAAATCCTCGAGGTGGACGAAGAGCACATCGTGGCCCGGTATCGCTTCCGTCCGGAGGCCGATTTCTACCGGGGCCATTTTCCGGGGGATCCGATCACGCCAGGTGTGATTCTCCTCGAATCTCTGGCGCAGGTCGGGGTGGTAGCGCTCGGTATCTATATTTATGCACTTCGGTATGGCCGCGACGGAGTTAAGACGAGGATCGCCCTCTTCACGGACGCGAATATCGATTTTTCAGGAATAGTAAAGCCGGGAGAGAGAGTTACGGTGACGGCTCGAAAGACCTTTTTCCGACGGAATAAGCTCCGGTCCGAAGCTTCCATGGCTCTTGAGGACGGAACGGTCGTATGTGCCGGAACGATTTCCGGTTTTGGAGTCGAACGTTGAGTGCCGATGCGATGACGAACAACAGCGACCGCCGGGTCGTGATTACAGGTATGGGAGTGGTGGCGCCAAACGGGTGCGGGCTGGAGAGTTACACGCGGGCGCTGCGTGGCGGTGTATCAGGGATTCGCCACCACCCGATCCTCGAGGAGCTGAAGTTCGGCTGTACGGTGGGGGGGATTCCGGAGGGGGTCGACGAGATCTCCGAGGCCTACTTCCGTTCGGACGAATTGCTCGCGATGAATTCGAGCCATCGGTTCGGTTGTATCGCTGCGGTCGATGCTTGGACAGACGCGGGCTTCGAGAGGCCCGATCCGGATGACGACGAGGTGTACTGGGAGGCCGGGGCCGTACTCGGGACGGGAATCGGTGGACTGGACACCGCGGGTGAAAAGCTCGTTCCCTTCGTCGATGCCGGACGCGCCCGGCGGCTGGGAAGCACGATTGTCGAGCAGGTGATGGGCAGCGGAGTCTCTGCTCGGGTGGCTGGACTGCTTTCCCTCGGCAATCAGGTGACGGCTAACTCCAGCGCGTGCAGTACGGGCACCGAAGCGATCATCGAAGGTTACCAGCGAATTCAAGCGGGTCTGGCGGAGCGGATGCTCTGTGGTGGCACCGAGGGCTCGAGCCGGTACACCTGGGCTGGGTTCGATGGAATGCGGGTTCTCTGTCGCACCCACAATGACGAGCCGGAGAAGGCGTCGCGGCCTATGAGTGCAGCCGCCGGTGGCTTCGTCCCAGGTAGCGGAGCTGGAGTGTTGCACCTCGAGAGCCTTGAGAGTGCCCAGGGAAGGGGTGCTCGCATCTATGCAGAGATTCTCGGAGGGGCCATCAATTGCGGTGGACACCGCGGCGGCGGGAGTATGACGGCGCCGAACCCCGAGAGCGTCCAACGGTGCATCCGTGAGGCGGTGGACAGGGCTGCGATCGATTCGAACGAGATCGACGCGATCAGCGGACATCTGACAGCCACCGGCGCCGATCCGAAAGAAATGTCCTCATGGGCAAAGGGTCTCGAGCGTTCTCCGGAAAATTTTCCAGTAATCACCTCCACCAAGTCGATGATCGGCCACGCCCTCGGGGCCGCTGGGGCGCTCGAGTCCGTCGCTTGTGTCCTGATGCTCCGCGATCGGTTCGTACATCCCTCAATCAACTGTGAGGACGTGCACCCAGAAATCGAGGCTTACGGTGCCTCCATCCCTCACGTGGTGCGGGAAATGCCCGAGTTGAATACGATGATCAAGGCCGGCTTCGGCTTCGGCGATGTGAATGCGTGTGCGATCTTTCGCAGGTGGGCCGATTGATCAAGCGGGGGTGGGACGCTACATATGGCATCCGACCGTGCGATACTGAGACCGAACGTTATGTTTCCGGGCACCAAGGGGGCACCAGACCAACGGGGCACCTGAGGGTACCTGAACTAAGGGGCACGTAAGGGGCACCTAAAATAGTCAAGACGGGAGTACCCATGACGAGAGACGAAATCTTCGCGAAGGTGGTCGAAATCGTGAAGCCTTTTGTGAAGAATGAAGACGCCCTCGCCGCCGTTACCGACGACACCAACATCCTCGAGGATTTGAAGGTGAACTCAGCGCGGCTCGTGGACATCATTCTGAACTTCGAGGATGAGTTCGACATCGAGGTCGAGGACGAGGATGCGGATGCCGTGAATACGGTGGGCGACGCCGTGGCGCTGATCCTGGAGAAGCTTTCCTGAGGATCACTTTTTGACACCGCTTCCTTTAAGAAGCCGGGTGGCCCATATCCTCCAACGCGAGGTGGGTCGCCTCTCCGCTATCTTCTGGGTCCTCCCAATCACCTTCATCTTGCACGTCCTGATGGGGTATCATATCAAGGACGCCGCGCAGGTCCGGACACGCTACCGCGCCTTGGTGAAGGAGAGTGGCCGTCCCCTACTGATCTGCCCCAACCATCTCACGATGATGGACTCGGCTGTCATCGCTTGGGCCCTGGGCGGGAGCTGGTGGTACCTCTTCCACTACTCGAGAATTCCCTGGAACATCCCTGAGTACAACAACTTCGCGTCCCAGTGGCCCACGCGCATAGGGGCGTGGCTCACCAAGTGTATTCCGGTTATCAGGGGTGGGCGCCGAGAGGACATCTCGAGGGTGATCAAGAGAGTACAGCACCTTTTGTCGAGGGGTGAGACGGCGCTGATCTTTCCCGAGGCCGGCCGAAGTCGAAGTGGCAGAGTCGAGGCGGACACCGTGGCACATGCGGTGGGTCGGATTCTCACGTCTGTCCCCGGATGCCAGCCCCTCTGCGTGTACCTGCGTGGCGACCGCCAGCGCACGTGGTCGACCGTACCTGCCCGCGGGGACTCCTTCTATATCGATTTCGAGGTCGTGGAGCCGGTTTCCGATCATTCGGGGATGCGGCGCTCGAGGGACTTCTCTCAACAGATCCTCGATCGACTCGTCGGGATGGAGGAGGAGTACTTTGCTGGTCGGTAACGACGTTGTCGACCTTCGCGATTCCGAGAGCCAACCCGAGGCGCTCCATTCGCGTTTCGACGCTCGTGTTTTCACGGCAGCGGAGCGCGAGGCGCTCGGCGTTTCCGCTGCTCCGCATGTGCTGCGCTGGACACTTTGGGCTGCAAAGGAGAGCGCGTACAAGATTGCCAAGAAGCTCGATCCTACGGTGAGATTTCTGTGGAGAGAGTTCTCCACTCACCCCATGGGAGAGGGGTGGCTCGTGGTTGTGCACGGCCCCCACTCGTTCGACGTTCGGGTGAGTCGAACCGACGAGTGGGTGCACTCGGTCGCCACACATAGCTCGGCCAGGCATTGTTCGTCGACTCATGGCTCAGCGAGGCATGGCTCGGCCAGGCAGGACTGGGCGCCGCTACGCTCGGCCGGTTCCTCCGTCGGGGCCGGGGTCGAGCGTTTGACGAGATCGGATGCAGACCCGAGTAGCGCCGTTAGGAAGTTCGCTCGCGCGGCTGTCGGCTCTCGGGTCGAGTGTCCGCCCAGCCAGATCCGGATCGCCGCTGAGCGCGGGATTCCGGTTGCCTTTTGGCGGGAACGGAGGCTGTCCGTAGATCTCTCTCTCTCTCACCACGGGCGCTTCGTGGCGTGGGCCTATGGGGACTGCGTGATCCCTGACGATCGGCGGGGGTTCGCGGCGGCGTAACTCCTGGCGTAACGCCTAAGGAGCTACCTGTGACTGCTCGCTCAGGCGTTCTCCAAGGATATGCAGACCCGCGGGTTCCCCAATGATCGTAAGCCGATCACCCCGTTCGAGTACGGTGGCCCCCCTCGGGATCACCACATCGTGCCCGCGGCGCACTAAGGCGATGAGGGTGCCTTCGGGCAAGGAGACGTCCCTTAGGGCCTGTCCAATGAGGGAAGCGGAGGGTGTGCCCGGCTCCAGGGTCAGTGCCAGAAGCCGGTCGTCTCGAAGGATGGCCTCCTTGAGCTCCTGATGGTTGGACGCCGAGAGCCACGCCTCCATGAAGTCCTCCTTGTCGACGCGGCCAGCGATCTGGGCCAGGATGCGTAGGTGCAGGCCGGGGTCGTCCAAGGGGCTCATCAAGAAGAAGATCGCCTGCACTGGTTCGGATTGATCGAGGTGAACGTCCCCGAGATCGACATCCATCTTCGTCCCGCCTCGGCAGCGTACGAGCACCATGCGGGCGGAATCGATGTCCGACCGCCGTAGGTGTGGAAGCGCAACGCCGTGGGAGACGGGCGTCATGCCCACGACCGTGCCCTTCAGGAAATCCTCTCCGAGCTCCTTCGCGGAGATGCTGCAACCTTCGGCGAGATGGGCCGATGCTTCCCAAACCACGTTGCGGAATCCCGTGCCCACGGGAGAATCGATAATGGAGGCGGTCGTCACGACTTCCTCGAAGGGATCGGCGTCACGGAGACCCTTTTCCTTCATGATCTGGCGCAGTTCCCGGTCGAGTCCGGCGTCCCGTTGCCGCCCAAGCCGCTCGAAGACGTGGAAGATCGCGCCCTCCCGATCGACGCGTTCCCGCGCGTAGTAGGTGTACCACATGGCGCCGAAGGTGATGAGTCCGCCGGTAAAGAGGCTCGGGAGAAGCCCCATTTCGACGATGAGCCAGAAAGGCGCCAGCACCCCCAGAATGTGCAGCCAGGGGTAGAACGGAGAACGAAAGCGGGGATCATAGGACTCGATTCGACTCTCCCGCATCACGATAACGGCAAGGCAGCTCAGGCCGAACATCATCAGTTGGAACGCACCCGCCAACTTCGCGATCCTGGTGGCGTCGAACACCAGAACGAACAGCAGGATCAGGCCTACCGTGGCGTAGATCGCGTAGATCGGGGCTCCCTCACGTTGGATTTTGGAGAAAAACCTGGGAAGGACATGGTCCCGGCTCATCGCCAGAGGGTAGCGGGAGGCAGAGAGGATCCCGGCGTTCGCGACGGACGAGAACGCGAGCACGGCGGCGACGGTCATCAGGATTGCGCCCCAAGGGCCCACCAGAACCCTCGCTACGGTTGCCACCGGGGTCAGATCTCCGCCATTCTGGGCAAGGACATCCGCCGACACGACACCCACCATGACCGCCGAGCCGACCGTGTAGACGAGGATGGCTGTCCCGAAGGCCAGGAACATACCGAGTGGGATGTTACGTTCGGGGTTGCGGACCTCTTCTGCGACGCTGGCCACCTGGGTAAGACCCATGTAGCTGACCACGACCAGCCCCGCCGTAGACGCGAGTGTTCCGGAGGGCGGCCCGAACATCCCACTGAGATTCGCCGGCTCTATGCTAAACAGCCCGACGCTGATGAACCACGCGAGGAGTGTCAGGAGCCCCATGACCATGACGGACTGTAAGGAGGTGGATTTCTTGGCGCCCAGTATGTTGACCAGGCCGAAAACGATCGCGAACCCTGCGGAGATCGGAACGTGATTCACATCGGGGAAAAATAGTCGCAGGTAGGCCCCGATCCCGATCAGCGCAAACGCCGATTTCAGGCTCAGCGCGATCCACGTACCGAACCCTCCGACCGTACCCATCAACGGCCCCATACTTCGATCGAGGAAGTAATACACGCCGCCAGCTCGTGGCATGGCGGTGGCCAACTCTGCCATGCTGACCAAGCCCGGAGTTATCAGGAGTCCCGCTAGGAGGTAGGCTAGAGGCAGGCCCGAGCCGACTCCCACCGCCGCCAAACCCGGGAGCAGGAAGAAACCTGCGCTGAGCGTCACGCCCGTGGCGATCGCGTATACGTCGAACAGGCCCAGTTCTTTCTTGAGGTTCTGCTTTGGCATAACTCGAGTCCGGAGCGATGGGGAAAGGGATAAGAGGTGGCCCGAACCGCTCCCCCGTCAAGCTCGGAGCACCCCTGCCGAACGCCCACAAGGGGCGGGGTTGTGCATCGGCGGCGAGTCCCCCGGACCCGGGGAAGGCGAAGGAGCGTCAAATCCGCTACATTGTCCCCTCAAGCAACAGAGGTTGTTGAAGCCGTACGGCGGGTTGCAGCACGCCTGATACGGCTCGTCACACCTGTCTTCGACGAGCCTCGATCTACCTTGAGGGGCCTGTTAGCGCCCATTCGCTCTTAAACTGTAAGAGACCTCACCAGTGGCAAAGAGAAAGACAACGTTTCGAGACATGCCCTATACGGGCGTCGCGCAAGCGATGGTGGATGCATCGGAGTTCGGCTACAGGAGTGGGCGGCCCGATTGGTGCAACCTCGGCCAAGGTCAGCCTGATGTGGGACGCATAGAGGGCGCGCCTAATCGGCTCACTTGGATCACACTCGAGCCGCACGACCACTCCTACGGGCCGCCCGGAGGCATCGACGAACTCAAGGAAGCGGTGGCGAGCCACTACAATCGGCTCTACCGCCTGGGCGAGGACTCCAGGTACAAGAAGGACAATGTCGCGATCGCCTCAGGCGGGCGCCTCATGCTTTCAAGGATTTTCTCCACCTTCGATTCGATTTCGATGGGGTACAAATTCCCGGATTGTTCCGCGTACCACGATTTGTTTACGCACCATCTCGATCGGATCAAACCCGTACCCGTGCAAGCCGGTCCGGACGAGTCTTTCCGCCTAGAGGCTTCCGAGTTGAGCAAGGTCATGGCGGCCAATAATCTTCGGGCGTTTCTCATCGGGAACCCTTGTAATCCGACGGGTGACCTCGTTCGTGACGGCGACCTGAAGGCGTACATGACCGCCGCCCGAAAGAACAAATGTACGTTGATCATGGATGAGTCTTACTCCCACTTCATCTACGACGGGAACGGGGCGCCGGGTGATGGGCCGGTTTCGGCGGCCACCCATGTTCGAAACGTGGAGAAGGATCCTGTCCTCATTGTCGATGGGTTGAGTAAGAACTTCAGGTATCCAGGATGGCGGCTGAGTTGGGTGCTGGGACCCTCTGCCGTGATCAAGAATCTCGAGAGGTGTGCCACCGGGTTCGACGGCGGGCCGAGTCTTCCTGCCCAGAGGTTGGCGATCAAGGCTTTGGACCCCGAGCGGGCAGATGAGGAAACGATTGCCGTTCGCCGGTTGTTCGCGCGCAAAAGAAACGTGATGCTGGAGGGGCTTGAGACCCTTGGAGTCAAGTGTGCACATCCACCGCGGGGAACGTTCTACGTTTGGGGCGATCTGAGTAGTCTGCCCAAACCGTTCAACGCCGCCGCTACGTTCTTCTCGGCGGGGCTTCAGCGCAAGGTAGTGACCGTTCCGGGTCGGTTCTTCGACGTGAATCCGGACGGGACCCACCCACCGATGAAGGGACTCAAGAAGTGGGTTCGCTTCTCGTTTGGTCCGTCCGAGGACAAGATCACCACGGGGTTGGAGCGCCTCGGGGAGATGATAGAGGCCGGCGTCGAAGAAGACTAAGTCCGATA
>JAPYQK010000101.1 GCA_029941275.1 Longimicrobiales bacterium
TGTGCTCGCCGCGTACTCGCCAGCCGAAGCTCACGACGCCCGGCCGCTCTCGGTCGAAATCGTGGAAGAGACCGGATATGTGTACCGCGTCCGGATCCGCATTCCGCCGACCGTCGAGTTCTCCAACCGGCCGACGATCGAATGGCCTGCAGGCTGCGTCCCAGGCGCGGACAGGACGGGGGTCCCCATTGGCTTCTCCAGCTTCGGCGGCGTCATGATGTGCGCCGGGTCGCTGGAGGGCCGGACGATCTCCTTCCACTATCCTCAGTTCAACCCGTCCCTGTCGACCGTGGTGCGCTTTTCACCTTTGGACGGCGCCGTCCGCATGGCCGTTCTGACCCCGGCCGTATCGGAATGGACCGTACCGAGCAGGCCGTCTCGGGCGCGGGTGGCGATGGATTACACCGGTCTGGGCATCGAGCATATCCTCGGTGGGTGGGATCACCTCCTGTTTGTTGTAGGCCTTCTGATGCTCGCTGGGTCTGCCCGCCGCATCTTCTGGGTCGTAACCGGCTTTACGCTGGCCCACTCGATCACCCTGTCACTCTCCGCCCTCGGTGTGCTCGCCGTGCCCGTAGTTCCGGTGGAGGCGGCCATCGCATTGTCGATCCTGTTCCTGGCCCGAGAGATCGCGGTCGGACGTCCACAGAGTCTGGCCAACCGGTATCCGTTTCTCGTGTCCTCGTCGTTCGGTCTCCTTCACGGGCTCGGTTTTGCCGCGGCGCTTTCCGAGATCGGTCTCCAGTCGGGCGAGCTGCTGACGTCGCTCTTCTCATTCAACGTGGGCGTCGAGGTGGGTCAGATTCTGGTCATTCTGCCGATTCTGTCAGTGGCTTGGCTCGCCGGTCGAGGCCGCGTCGCGCATCGCTTCCCGGGGCTGGGACGTTTTCGGACGGCTCTGCCGACAGTGTGCTCATATTTGATCGGTGTTCCTGCGGCGTTCTGGTTCATCGAGCGGGTGACCGCGCTCGTCCTGTAGACCGCTCGGCAGTCCGGTCCGCCTCGACGCGCCAGAGACCCTGATCGAGCTCTTACCGTGGCTGGAGCCGGTGCTCCAAGACCATCGCCTCGGTAAGCCGCGTTCCGAACCCCGGCATGCTCAGCTCGGTAGCCCTGGGACCAAACTGTGCCAAAGACTGCGTCGTTACCCACCGACGCTGGCCGACGCGACTGACGCTGAAACCCAGCATTTCCGACGCTGGCCGACGCCCACCGACGCCAGAGATTCGCTTAGGAGGCAGTCGCTCCCTCCCCTCAGTCGTTGCCGGCCCGCTGCGCTCGCCGGTCCGCAACGATCTGCTCGTAATCCTCATCCGTCAGATACGTCAGGTTCACGTGCGCGTGATACATCTCGTCGTAGCTGCGTTGTCCCCAGCCGACCCACTGCGTCGCATCCGGATTGCCACGAGCCTCGGCCGTGTTGTCGTGCCATGCCGTGATGTGGATCATCGTGCCTGCTGGCAGCACAGGCGCCGAGTCGTCGGTATAGACGTAGTTCACATGCCAGGCGAAATCGAAGTTCGCCACGTGGCTCAGCATCTGGACCTGCCCGTTGGGAAGGATGGCCTCCATCGACATCGCTTTCCCGCGCATGTGCATGTGTGGCTGATAGTTCTCGATCCTCACCGGCGCTCTAATGGGAACGTACGCGTGATGCACGGTCACTTTCCCCGGCGGGATGTCCAGTGTGGCCATCGCCTGCTGTACACCCAACGCGCTGGAGTAGACCCGATACTTCGGCACTTCATCCCTGGGAAGGAACCAGATCCCCAACTCCGTCTGGGCCGTGACCTCCTCACCCACCGAGTGGTAGTGGTTGTCGAAGGCGATCCGCGACCCTGCTTTCAGCAGCTTGCCGGTGTTCTCGCGAAACACGTCGCCGATTTTCCCGACGGCGAACTCGGTCAGGTAGCTACCTTGGCCAGGGACGTCGACGACCGATTCGAAGTCGCCCGGCTCCTCCTCCTGCTGCAGATATACGACCGCGTGATGTGTCACGCGACGACCCTCCAAGGTCGGCCGCACTTCCATCGCGGTCACCCATCGGTCCTCGGTGAGGCCGGTCTCGACGATGGGCGTCCACCACTGATCCTGCCCTTCTGCGGCTTGGGTCCAAGGCACGGACTTCACGATGAGATCGGGCTGGCGCCCATACTGCTCGGCCATGTGCCACACGTTGTCGGCGGGCCAGACGACCGGCGCCGGCAGATCGTCGGGGTTCCCCTGAGGCGCACCTGAATCGACCCAGCGTGCGATGACGTCGATTTCTGCATCACTCAACGAGATGTCATTCTGGAAGTCCTGGATGCCTACGGTCTGGTCCATGTGCCAAGGCGGCATCACTCGGTTGACCACCTTGTCCCTGATCCGGCTGGACCAACGGCGGGCCTCTTCGTAGGTCATCAGCGACATCGGCGCCATCTGACCGTCGCGGTGACAGCCCTGGCAGTTTTCCTGGAGAATCGGGGCGACGTCCCGACTATATGTGACCTCGCCCGCCGTTTGGGCGTGCACCGATCCCGTGGTGACCAGCAGCAGGGCGCAGGCCATCAGGCCCGGCCAAAGGGTCTTTGTCGTGAATGTCATGACGTCTCCTCTCTCGAACCCTCATGGGCCCGTGTAGGGCGGGACATACTATGGGTTCACTCGTACCGTTACGTAACCGTTGGTCCAGCAGCAGAAAAAGCCGCCGGCCATGATGGCGGCCTGGCCGCCGGAATCGTCCCAGGCTAGCACACGCAGGACATACTCTCCCGCCTCGCTGAACGTCGCGGTTGTAATCGCGCTGCCCCGCTCATCGATGGACGGCGTCGTGTCGTCGAGGGTGACCGTGCCTGCCCCTCGATACTTGCTCCACACGAGACCAAACCGTGCCGGTCGTTGGGTGGCCCTGGACTTCCGCACACCGTCGTCCGCCGCCCACACCGAAATCGGGGTTGGCGTCGACACTGTGGTCGTCAACTCAGAGTGTACGCCCAGAGGGCCCTGACGCGGGGTCCCGTCCGGTCCGCCGAACCTGAGTACCGGCGGGGTGTTCCCGCTGGTCACCTCCTCGAGCGCGGTGATCTCCCACCCCGGCTCCAGGTGGCCCGGGATCGCGATCGTCTCGCCGTTTGCGGTCACGCTCCAAGTCAGCCGTTGATCTCCGAAATCGGCCGGGACGACCACCGCGAAGACACCGGTCTGTCGTCTCGGAAAGAAATGGGTGGGCTGACCCCTGTCCGCGGGGCCCGGCTCGAACCTGTTGTTCGGTCCGATCGGGATGTCGAGATACTCCTCGTAGTTCCGGTTGAAGTAGCCGAACACCAGGCTGCGCGTGCCGTCCGGGTTCGGGTACCAACCCTCGTACGACGCGGACACACTTTGACCTACAATGTGCGGCAGAGGGGCGTCCACCCGCGTGTCCTGCGCGTCGGCGACGCCGGGCAGAACAGCAAGGAGGAGGAGAGTAGCGCCTCTTGCACCCAGAATTCGGAGCATTCGCCTCGCCTGGAAGTTGCAGGTTGCCTGTGATCCCGAAGAGAACTTGTAGCATGGCAAGCGCCTGGCCGCCACCTGGCCGCCATCCGGATCCACTCCACCGAGGCTCTCCCTTCGGACTGACGACCCCGGCTCCCTCGCGGAGCTTGAGCCGTCACACCTGGTGCGGACCCAACCGCCCCCGATACTCTTCGCGCGGACGTCCTCTGGACGCACCGTTTGGCCATCGACCGAAATGCCGGCCCTAGGAGGCACGAATGCGAAACCTCGCAGCTGCAACCGTTCTCGCCGCCGTGATGGCGGTTCCCGCTGGGGTGCACGCGCAATCCGCGGAAATCGTCTCCGACGTCATCTACGGTCATAAGGACGGCATGGCCTTGACCTTCGACGTCTTCAAGCCCCAATCGGCCAACGGTGCGGGCGTCCTCTACATGGTCAGCGGCGGATGGCGTTCGAGCTGGCGCGATCCGGTGCAGGCCCAAAGCCGGTACGCGTCCTTCCTCGATGCCGGGTTCACCGTCTTTGCGGTTCGGCACGGCAGCAGCCCCCGCTTCAACGTCGCCGAGGCCGTCGACGACGTCACGCTCGCCAACAGCTATATCCACGTCCACGCGGCTGAGTGGGGGGTGGACGCGGATCGCCTCGGTGTCACGGGCGGCAGCGCTGGGGGACACCTGTCCATGGTGCTCGGGAACAACGGTGACAAAGGCGACCGCATCGCCGCCGTGGTCGCCTACTTTCCACCCGTCGACTTAAGGGCTTGGCGCGGGCCCAGCGAACGCTTCCCGGCCCTCGACTTTCCCGAGGACGACGGGGATCGGATCTCTCCGATCCTCCAGATCACCGCCGACGATCCCCCGACTCTGCTCATCCATGGGACCGCCGACCGCACTGTCCCGGTGGACCACAGTGAAAGGGCCTACGCTGCCTACCAGGAAGCTCACGTCGAGTCCGAGCTCATCATCATGGAGGGAGCGGGGCATGGATTCCGGGGAGAGCAGGCGGACCAGGCCACGGCGGCCCGGGTGAAGTGGTTCGTGGACCACTTGGTGGGGCACTAGGACATCACACAATCCCCGAACGGGGAGTTCACTCCGCTCGAAGCGCCTCCACCGGATCGACCCGCAGCGCCTTCAGAGCCGGCACTAACGCCGCTGCGGTGCACGTGATCCCAAGGATCGCGATGACCGTGACAGAGACTCCGACTCGTTTTCGGGAGTTCGTTTTCCCGAATCGTCAGGTCGATCGAGCCGAATGGACGCTACCTGTTGGGAAACCCCAGTTTTTTCGGGATGGCGCGAGCGCTCTGGACGTCTTGGACTAGCAACAAGGACGTGACATTCGCGTTCGCAGGTTCCAAACAAGAAGATCTGGTCGCCCTCAAGGAACTCGTTGAGGCTGGAAAGATCAGAGCGGTCATCGACAAGAGCTTTCCGCTCGAACAAGCCGCCGAGGCTCATGCCTACGTCGATACAGGACGCAGAAAAGGAACCGTCGTCCTGACTGTTACCGGCAGTGCCGGCTCCTGAGCGACTATTTGCCGGCCCCAGCCGGGCGGGTCGCTTGCCGCCTTGTACGCCCTAGGCCGGCAATCGACCTAGCGACTCAATCCGGTAGGCTGAACACATAAAGGGCGTTTCCGTTCGACGGGTGTGTGATCTCGTTCGACACGAGTCTCGGGACGGCGCGTGGGCTCGATCCTCCGAGCGCCGCAGTCACGCCGATGTACTGCTTTCCGTCGATGGAGAACGAGATGGGGTGCCCTTGGACGGAGGTGCCGAGCCTGGTCTGCCAGAGGATGTCCCCCGTCCGGACGTCGAACGCTCGGAATCGGCGGTCCAGATCACCTGCGAACACGATGTCGCCCGCCGTGGATAGCGCCCCGGTCATGAACGTCGCACGCTGCTCGAAGCTCCACACTTCTTCCAGGGTGGTCACATCGTAAGCGGCCAGCTTTCCGAGATTGCCGTCCGAGCCTGGCATCTCATAGAAGAGGCGGGCAGCGCCCGTCCCCCCACGACCTTCCAGGAGTTCGATCTCCCGCGCTTGGTTCTCCAGGCACGTCTGGCTCAGCGGTGCGATCAAGACCCCGGTGGGCTGGTGATAGCTCATGGAGTGCCAGTCTTTACCCCCGGCACTGCTCGGACAGGCGGGCGTCCACTGACCGACCTGCGCGTCGATGATGTCGCCTCGATACGTGATCGCCCCGGTCTCGGGGTCGATGTTGGTGAACGCGTTCTGGAAAACCGTTTCGGTGAATCCAAGGAACTCGCCGGTCTCGCGGTCGTTCTTCCATAGGATGCCGTGTTTTCCGATCGACAGGACGAGTTGCCGGCCATCCTTATTTACGAGAACGCGCTCGAATACCTCGTCCAGATCGAGAGCTTCACCCGGGACATGCTGGAAGTGCCACGCGAGCTCACCCGTCTCCACATCGATGGCCACGGTGGAATTCGTATAGAGTCCCGCATCGAAAATTGACATGTGCCGGCTGATGGGCACCCAGGGTTTGGCCTGGGCGGTTCCCCAATACGTCAGGTTCAGCACCGGGTCATAGCTTCCGGTAATCCAGGTCTCGCCGCCCTTCCTGAACATGTTGTCCAAGTCGCCCCACGTGTCCCCCCCCGGCTCTCCGACCTCGGCGACCGTATTGAAGCGCCACACGAGTTCTCCCGTGTTGGCATCGTGCGCACTGATGAAGCACCTCCGCTCGATATATCTCGAGCATCCCCCCATTCCGGAGATCACTTTTCCGTCGGCGACGATGGGACCGCTCGAGTTCGAGTTGCCCTCCTGGATGGCGGTCTCCCAGACCTGCTCGCCGGTGCGGGCATCCAACGCCACGATCCGCGCATCGGTCGTTCCCTGGATGATTTTGTCCTCGTATATGGCGATCCCGCGCATATCCTGGGTGTTTTCCGGGCCTGACTCGTGTTCCCAGATCAAGTCGCCAGTCCTGCCGTCCAGCGCTTGGATCACGTTGCCGGGATTGATCAAGTAGATGACCCCGTCGTACACGAGAGGCGCGGGCTCTGAGCTGCCGTCGATCATGTTCCACACCCACTCGAGCTGCAGCCCGCCGACGTTGCCAGCGTTGATCTGGTCCAGCGGGCTGTAGCTGTGCGCGGCGTAGTTCCCTCGCATCATGGGCCAGTCCGCGGGATCGGGGTTTTGGAGCATTTGGTCCGTGACCGGCACGAAGTCCCGTACCAAGTCGTCCACGGTGAGAGACTCTGACACCATGTTGGCGGCAACCGCGCCGATGCTCTCGATGCTGAAGATCCACCCCCGCAGCTCGCCTCCCGGGTTTTCTACACTGTGGATCTGGACGTAGAGGGACTGCGCTTGGAGCGCGTCGACCTGAGCATCGGTGAGTTCGGCTGTACCAGAGATTTCCCCTTCCGGAGAGCTCGTGACTTCGAGTGGCTGAGCCAATGGCCCCGGTCGGCCCGGCGCTCCGAAGTGAAGGTGCGCGGCGGTGGCGGGGGAGCCCATCCCCTGATAGGTGCCCTCGACTGTAAGCTGGTTCCCATCGAGCGTAGCCCTGACCTGGCCCAGCCCGGTGATCGTCTGAACCGTGCCACCGTTGACCGGCAGCGGAGAGAGACGGGCTCGGAAGGAGTCGGTCTGAGCGGATATCTGGCCTGACGAGAAGAGCGTCGGGCCTCCAAGGATGCCGCCAAACAAGAGTGCGAGGCAGAATACCGACTCTTTCGCGATGCGAACGTTCATAGGGTGCCTACCGTCGTTCATGAGATGCCCACCGTTGTTGCTCGGGGTGGCCAGGTCCCGTTGCCGCCCGAACTCGGAAGGCAGAAGGAAGAACCGCTCACGCTAAGTGGGGAGGTGAGGCCGAGCAAGATCCGCACTCTGGCGGGTGGGCGCGCGGAGCAGGCACTACCTACGAACCCTTCGGAGGCCAAGAGGAAAACGGGGAGTGGACGGGCGCTTCCAGGCGGCGCTATGGTTCTTCCCTTGGCACCCTCCCTCTCCGAGATCCGCCCCTCAGAAGCGAGACTCTACGGGAATACTAGATGAATAGTACGGCCGTTTCTGCGATCCGGATCGGAGCGAGGCTCACCTCGATCGTGTCGCCGCGGTTGGGAGCGGCCTGGCTCGAACGGCTCTTCCTTACGCCGAGTCGCCTGCCGATTCGTGAAAGCGAAGAGGGGAGTATGGCCAGCGCCGAACGCCACTTCCTCAAGTTCGACGGCGCACGGGAGCTTCCTCTCTACACGTGGGGCAGGGGTCCTGCCGTCCTGCTCGCCCACGGCTGGTCAGGGCGGGGTGCACAAATGAGCGGATTCGTCGCGCCTTTGGTCGAACATGGGTTTTCAGTAACCGCTTTCGACGCGCCGGGGCATGGAGTAGCCAACGGAAAGCTGTCCGGCCTCCATGAGTTGGTGTCCAGTCTCGAGCTCGTGACGAGCCACCTCGGCGGTGTCCACGCAATTGTGGCCCACTCGCTTGGCGCTGCAGCGACGACCATGGCGCTATCTCGGGGGGTAGGCGTGGCCCGAGCCGTGTACGTCGCCCCGCCCGAAAATCCCGGCGAATATGTCTTCAGAGTTGCTGACCATCTCGGTTTCAGTCGGAAAGCCGCTCAGGGCGCCAGGGCCCTGATGGAGAAGCGGTACGGCGTCCGCTTTCAGCAGCTGAGGGGCACCGAACTGGCCCCGGGAATGAACGTCCCGCTACTGGTCATCCACGACCAGCAGGATCAGGAGGTGCCGCACGACCATGGGAAGCGCTTGGTGGCGGCTTGGCCCGGCAGCCGGCTTCTTGCAACCAACGGGCTCGGCCATAATCGGATCCTCGGCGATCGCTCCGTGGCAGAGGCGGCCGCCGGGTTCATCAGGGATGGAGCGGCTGAGGTTCCTTGATGGCCGGCTACTTCGAATGGCCTGTGGTCACGGCCGAGCTTGTCCGCACTGTGAAGACCAAGGTCAAACTTGCCGCCAGAGCCAATATGCCTGCTGTCCATGCTTTCTTGGGCATCATCCGTCTCCATATGCGATTTGGCGATCTCCCGTGTATGGATTGGATACTGGGGAGGCTGGCTTCGTTAAGACGCTGGGGCTGCGCCCCGGGTCACGTAAAAAGGATGGCTTGGGAAGCCCGCCCGGAGGGGCGACGCTTCGCGGAGAAGCGCCGCCCCTCTGACGGGGGGATGCGGTCCGGTGCTCCTACCTGCGGCCCGTGCCCCTGGTGACGAGCTTCTGCACCCGCCAGTTGATGAGCTCAGCCACCCAGATCTCATCCTCGGATGGACAGGCGATACCGTGGATCCAGCCGAACTCGCCGAGGTTGCGACCGGGCTGCCCGTAGACGCCCAGCACTTCGCCTTGCAGTGACACTTTGTAGACACGGCTCGGATAGATGTCACCGATGAAGAGCACGGGATCGGGGCCCGGCGTCATGCACAGGGCGTCGGGAGCTCCCGGTGCCAAGGCGCCCCGCGTCGAGTTCGGATTGCCACCCCCGTACACGACCTTGCCCCGCGTCACATCAACCGGGACGTCGACCGTAAATTCACGTATGTAGGTGCCGTCGGGCTCGAACACTTGAATCCGGCGGTTGCCACGATCGGCCACGTAGATCTCGTCGTCGGGAGAGACCGCAATGCCGTGCGGCGTGTCGAACTCGCCGGGGCCGCTGCCGAGCGATCCCCAACTGGCTACCCATTCGCCTCGTGCGTTGACCTTGCCCACCCTTGAGTTGATGTAGCCATCGCTGAAGTACGAGTTCCCCTGCGAATCCCACGCTACGTCAGTGGGCTGGTTGAAGGCGTTGTCCTGATGCCGAGGCAACGGCCAACGCGGGTTGTTGCTCTCGGGGGCGTTGATGTCCACGCCAGCCCGGTCGAGCAGTCTGGACATCACGGTCTGGTAGTCGGGCGGCACTTGGAGGTGCGAGGCCTCGCCTTTGCGGCCGAAGACCCAATCCACGTGTCCCTCGGGGGTGAACCGGAGGATCATGTTCGACCCTTTGTCGACGACCCAGATGTTGTCCTGGGGATCGATACGAACGGCATGTGCGTAGGACCACGCATTCAGATTCTTGCCGATCTCTCGAACGAAGTTGCCGCTCGCGTCGAACTCGAGAAGCTGCGAGGCGGTGGCCATGTAGGCCGGGCCGGTCGAGTTGCCACGCGAGAACACGAAGACGTGCCCGCTCGAATTAACCGCCACGCCGGCGATCTCACCGAAGTGGATGTCGTTGGGCAGGTTCAGGGGATTGGGCACGGACTCGAACGGGAGTTCCGGAACGGTCTGGGCGGACGCCGGAGCCGTCGTCAGGCCCAGTACTACGGCCGCAAGAAGAACACGTTTCACCACCCACCTCCTTGGGAATGCACCGAAATACCCGCTCGACGAGCGGGGGGGCGGATCGTAGGTGTCACCTCAGCGGGCGGCAAGGGAAAGACACGCTGACGATTCGCCATGGATCGATCCACGCTCAGTCGACCCGTCGGGGCCGGTTCAGTCGCATGAGCAGAGGGGCTTCTGCGCCAACCCG
>JAPYQK010000102.1 GCA_029941275.1 Longimicrobiales bacterium
GTCGAGGAGTCCTAGAAGACGGCCGAGGCGGTCGTTGCTCGCACGGTCACTCCCAGTGCAGAAGCAACTTCCCGAAGTTCTCATTGGACGCCATGACTTCGTGAGCAAGCTCTACGTCCTCCGGAGGAAAGACCCGGTCGATCACGGGCTTCAGTTCTCCTGACGAAAAGAATGGCAGCAGCCGCTCCTCAAAAGCTCGGGTCAGCACCACCTTCTCATCAAGCGGGCGAGCACGGAGCACCGTGCCCTTCATGGTCACCCGGCGAAGCATCATCGCACGCAAGTCGATCTGCCCGGAGGTGCCGCCGGGCACCCCGACCACGATATGCCGGCCCCGACGTGCGACGACCCGCTGGTTACCCTCCAGGTAGGGCCCACCCACGAGATCCAAGATCACGTCGACCCCTCGCCCGTCCGTCAGTTCGAGAACCCGCTCCGGCCACTCCTCGTCGCCCAATACCGCGTGATCCAGTCCAAGCGCCTTGGCCGTCTCGAGTTTCTCGGGCGTTCGTGATGTCCCGATCGTCACAGCGCCGAGGGCCTTTCCGATCTGAAGGGCGGAAGTCCCCACTCCGCTTCCAACAGCGTGGATCAGCAGCACCTCCCCGGCGTCGAGACCCATCTGCATAACCGCCGCATCGAATGCGGTCAGGAACACCTCGGGAATCGCTCCCGCGTCGTGTTCGGTCATGCCTTCGGGCACCGGGACCAACGTCGATCCGTGTGCGGTCACGTATTCAGCGTACCCGCCTCCACCAAGGAGACCCATCACCCGGTCTCCCACCCGCCATCGGCTGGTATCCGGACCCAACGCCTCCACGACCCCCGAGAACTCCAATCCGAGGATGTCCTTCGGCCACCCGGCGGGAGCCGGATGTTTTCCGTGCCGTTGAAGCAAGTCGGCTCGGTTCACCCCAGACGTGCAGACCCGTGCGAGGACTTCCCCGTCTCCAGGGATCGGCGTCGGTACTTCTTGCAGGGCGAGGGGCCCGTAGTCGCCGAGGCTCTCCATAACCACTGCCCGCATACTAGCGTGCTGAGTCATAAGTCCGCCGGATTTTTGTGTGGCACCGCACTCGCCCTGGCCGCGCTGCCCTGCTGGCCCAGGACCCTGGCTGTTTCGCCCATGGCAGCTATGATAGGGCCATGCCCCTGTTCCGGCACTCATTCCGGCGCTCATCCCGACACCCATCCTGATGCTTCTTCCCATCGAACTCGACCGGCCCCTCGTCTTCTTCGACTTGGAAACCACTGGCCTGAGCACGAAAGACGATCGTATCATCGAGATGGCGATCCTGAGGGTCTCCCCCCAGGGTGACGTCATGGAACGGGTCAGACGCTTCAACCCCGGCATTCCGATCGAACCCGAAGCAACCGCCGTCCACGGGATCTCCAACGAGGACGTCGCGGGTGAAGCGCCTTTCTCGGCTCGCGCCAAGTCGCTCTTCGAGTTGATGGATCCTTGCGACCTCGGGGGCTTCAATATCCGTCGCTTCGACCTGCCCATGCTGATCGCCGAATTCAAGAGGGCGGATCTCGCTTTTGATCACCAGACACGGCGAGTGATCGACATGCAGGGCATCTTCCACCGCGAGGAGCCTCGTGATCTCTCCGCCGCGGCACGGTTCTATCTCGACCGAGAACACCAGGAAGCTCACACGGCTCTAGGAGACATCCGCACGACGGCGGCGGTCTTGGCCGCACAGATCGAGCGGTATCCCCACCTTCCGCGGGATATGGATGCACTCCACAGCTACTGTGACGAGGCCCTCCCGATTCGAACGGCCATCGAGCAGTGGTTCAAGAAGGACGGTGCGGAGATGGTTTTCCGGCGAGGCAAACACAAAGGACGACCGCTCGCCGACGTCGCGGCTCGCGAGGCGGACTACCTCGACTGGATGTTGGGGGCGGACGACATGGATACGGAGGTGCTGGACGTCGTCCGGGCGGCGCTGGCCAACGTACAAGGGATAGACGATTGAGGAATTTCAGAGGTGTCCCGTTGGCGCTCGCCGTGGTTCTGGTCGCCCCCACAGTGTCGGTCGGCCAGACCTCGCAAACAGCTGGAGTGGCGCCCATCACTGAGGCTCAACTCGAGGCGTTCCGTCCCCGACTGATCGGACCAGCAGTGACCGGAGGGCGCGTTCACGACGTCGAGGCGTACCCTCACGATCCGTCCACGATTTTCGTCGCCTCAGCCTCGGGGGGACTCTGGAAGACCACGAACCGCGGTCAGACTTGGCGCAACATCTTTTCGGATCAAGAGGTCAGCACGTTCGGGGACGTAGCGATCTCGTTGTCGGATCCCGATGTCATGTACGTCGGGACAGGTGAGCAGAACAACCGCCAGAGCTCGTCCTGGGGAAATGGCGTCTACCGGTCCGACGACGCGGGGGAGACTTTCAGGCACGTGGGGCTGGTCGAGACTCGTCACATCGGCAAAGTCCTGATCCACCCGGAGGACCCCGATATCGCCTACGTCGCGGCGCTGGGAAACCTCTGGAGGGGCAACGAGGAGCGCGGAGTGTTCCGCACTCGGGACGGCGGGCGCACCTGGGACCGCGTTCTCTTTGTGGACGAGTTCACGGGTGCGGTCGATCTGGTCATGAACCCCCAGGATCCCAAAATCCTTTACGCGGCCACGTACCAGAGGCTACGCCGGGCTTGGGGCTTTAACGGCGGGGGACCGGGCAGCGGGATCCACCAAAGCCTCGACGGAGGGGAAACGTGGACCGAACTCACGAACGGCATCCCCTCGGGAGACAAGGGCCGCATCGGTCTCGCCATCTCCCAGTCGGACCCTCGGGTGCTGACCGCGCTGATTGAGCACGCGGACGATGACCAACAAGGCACGTACCGCAGCGAGGACGGGGGCGCGACGTGGATCAGGGTGAACTCTCTCGACCCGCGGCCCATGTATTACTCGGAGATCTTCATCGATCCCACCGAGTCGGACCGGGTTTACGTCCTCGGGACATCGGCGTACAAGAGCGAAAACGGCGGCCAGACTTTTTCCGAGATCGCCAGCCGGCCTACCTACGACGTCGGTGTGCACGCCGACCACCACGCCCTGTGGATCGATCCGGGAGACCCCAACCACCTATATCTCGCGGGGGACGCCGGCCTCTGGGAGACGTACGATCGCGGCGTGAACTTCCGGAAGATCAACAACATACCGATCGGCCAATTCTACGCGATCGGCGTGGACAACCGAGATCCGTACTACATCTACGGCGGCATGCAGGACAACCACTCCTGGATGGGTCCGTCCGAAACGCGTCACTGGATCGGCATTCTGGCCGACGACTGGCTGCAGACGGGGTTCGGGGACGGGATGTACCAACAAGTCGATCCAACGGATCACCGGTACGTGTACGCCAATACGAACGGCGGCGGATACTACCGCATGGATCCCGAGACGGGGGACATGTTGGACATTCGACCGCGAGCACCCGATGGCGAACCGAGGTACCGCTGGGACTGGGTTTCACCAAGCCTGTTATCGCAGCACGATCCCTCCGTCGTGTATCTCGGCGGCAACCGGCTCTTCATTTCCCGTGACCGAGGCGGCTCATGGACACGGACCGAGGATCTTTCCCGGGGTCAGGATCGAGACGAATTGGAGTTGATGGGGGTACGCGGCGCCGACATCAGCCTCTCCCGTAACGACGGCACGTCGAGTTTTGGAGAGATCACCGTGCTCGCGGAGTCGCCTTTGGATCCCGCGGTGCTGTGGGTCGGTACGGACGACGGCAACTTGAAAGTGTCCCGGGACGGGGGCGAATCCTGGAGCGAACGCAGCGGTAACGTGGCTGACGTACTCGACGGAACTTATGTCAGCCGCCTCCTGGCATCCCGTTCGGGGGCCGGCACGGCCTACGTCGCCTTCGACGCCCACCGGGACGGGGACCTCGATCCGTACATATACCGGACCTCCGACTTCGGCGAGACATGGACGTCGTTAGCGCCAGGACTCCCGTCTGGATCGGTCAACTCTTTAGCAGAGCACCCGGACAACCCGAACGTGCTGTTCGCCGGCACCGAACATGGCCTGTTCGTGAGCACTGGTGCCGGCACAGACTGGGCGAAGCTCTCTCATCTGCCAACGACCCACGTCGACGATCTCGTCCTTCATCCGAGGGAGAAAGACCTCGTGATCGGGACCCACGGTCAGAGTGTGTGGATTTTGGACGACACTACACCATTGGCAGAGTGGACTGCGGAAACGGCCTCAGCCCTCGTCCACGTCTTCAGCATCCAGAGAGCCACGATTTTTAACTATCGCAAGGATACGTCGTACCGAGGTCAGGCCGAATTCCACGGAACGAATCCCGTGGACGGGGCCGTCATCACATATACGCTAGGCCCGGTGAGGGAATCGGCGGGTGGTTCGGCCACTGGCGCGGCCGGTGACTCCGCCACCCTACGCATCACCAACGCTTCCGGCCGTCTGGTGCAGGAACTCATCGTTCCGTCTGAACCGGGTGTGCATCGTGTGAACTGGAACTTGCGGCACGGCACTTCGCGAAGCCCTGAACTGTGGGTCCGCCATGACGACGCTCAGCTGGCGCGCCCGATCGACGCGGACGGCCCGTGGGTCTCGCCCGGAACGTACACGGTGACCCTCGCCGCCAGGGATGCTACGTTCACCCAAACGGTGGACGTTCGCGGAGACCCGCTACTTTTGATCACGCAGGTTATGTATGAGGAACGGGAGGCCTATCTTCTCGAACTCCTCGATATCGAATGGCGGATCTCCGATGCCAGGCCGGCGTTGCGGTGTGGGAGCGGCTCGAACCCGAGTGGGAACGACACAATCCTCTGCGAACTTCGCAACCAGACCAGACAGATCAGGCAAGCGTTAGACGGACAAGAGGTGCGGCCGGGCTCACTCCACCCGCCAACTCCGGAGCACGTGAGAAGAAAAACAGCGATCGAGGATCGCCTCGACCGCATCGTCCCGCCTACGAACGAGAGATGACCTGGAAACGATGAATAACATGCTCTTCAACGCACACTCGGGCCTCCGCTACCTGATCCTGCTGTTCGGAGTCTTGACCGTGCTCTACGCCATTTACGGCATGGTTTCGGCCCGGCCCTACGACAAGGTGATCAGAATCCTGTCATCCAGCTTCGTTGGGACTATACACCTTCAGATTCTTTTCGGGCTCGGTCTGATCTTCACGGGGCAGTTCCAACCCGCCGTGACTGGGCACATTTTTATGATGCTGTTCGCAGCCGCGTCTGCTCAAGTCCCGGTGTCGGTCATGCGCCGTCGGCCCGAAGAGGCGAAGTCCTACACGCCCCACGGGGTCGGAGCACTGGCGGCACTGGCATTTATCGTCGGTGGAATCATGGCCATCGGACGTTCCATATTGGGCTGAGGCCTGGAGAGCCGTTGAAGTTGGAAGGCTGTCGAAGAACTGCTTCAACCGCTCCTGAGCTCATGTACGAAGACATCTGATGACCACACCACCCGAGGGCCCAACGCCCCTGACTGACACCACCCCACCCGGGGATCCAGATCTCGGCCTCGTGATGGGTGGTGGTGGGGCGAGAGCGGCTTATCAGGTCGGGTTCCTGCGCTATCTAGCCCGGCGATTTCCGGATCTCAAAGTGCCCATCGTCACGGGTGTGTCTGCAGGCGGAATCAACGCAGCGCTCCTCGCTTCGCATCACGGTTCATTTTCACAAGCCGTGAAGGAGTTGGTCTCTCTTTGGGAACGCCTGACCGTGGAGGAGGTGTTCAGAGTCGACGCACCCTCCCTCTCCTGGATCGGTGTCCGTTGGGTCTTCCAACTCCTGTCGGGGGGCGTGGGCGGGGCGGTTCGCGTGCGGGGTCTCGTCGATACGACACCTTTGAGGAACTACCTATCCGAGGTTCTCCACGCCGTGGACGGCGAACTGACCGGCATCCAATACAACTTGACGCTGGGGCGACTAAAAGCGTGCGCGTTGAGCACTTCCAGCTATACGACAGGGCAGTCGCTCACGTGGATTCAAGGGAAAGACCTCCACGATTGGACACGGCCCCAGCGGCGCTCCCAGCAAACCGTGCTGACTGTCGACCACGTCATGGCGTCGGCGGCGCTACCGCTGTTCTTTCCTGCGGTCGAGATCGGCGACGAATACTACGGAGACGGTGGTGTGAGGTTGTCGGCTCCGCTTTCGCCCGCCATTCACCTTGGCGCGGAGAAAATTCTGGCGATCTCCACCCGATACGACCGGACGGCAGCCGAGGCCCAACTTCCCGACGTTACCGGATACCCCCCTCCCGCCCAGGTCCTGGGCGTACTCCTGAACTCGGTGTTTCTCGATCTCCTGGATCAGGACGCGCTCCGAACGGACCGCCTGAACCAGCTGCTGAAAATGGTGCCGCCCGAACAAAGGGGCGACCTACGACCCGTGCAACTGCTGGTCCTTCGGCCCTCAATCGACTTGGGGCGCCTCGCGAACGAGTTCGAGCCGCAACTCCCGAAGACATTCCGTTTCCTTACCCGCGGCCTCGGGACGAAGCAGACCAAGAGTCCAGACTTTTTGAGCATGGTGCTCTTTCAGCCCGACTACATCGGCCGCCTCATCGAACTCGGCGATTCGGATGCGGAGGCCCGCGCTGACGAGATAGACGCCTTCATCCGGTCGGGAACCGCCAGCGTCCCGGAAGACGAGCCTGTTCAGACGGCCTGACGACAATAGATAAGGAGAAACCCCCTCTAGTACTTCGGGGTTAGATTCAAGAGTACCGTGAACGATCGCCAGCCACTCCCGCCAGCCCGAAAACGGGGAGTTCCACGATGTCCCAGAAATCCGACAAGAGCCTCGCCACTGAGCAAGAGGCGCGTCAGGTAGCCGAAGCCGCTCGCGAAACCGAGTGGAAGAACCGGAGCTTCGCCCGCGGAATCTACGACGGAAAGCTCGACCTCGACTTGGTCCACCCGTTGCCTGAGCCGGATCCGGAGGTGGAGGCCCGCGCGCAGCCTTTCCTGGAGAAGCTGGAGGAATTCACACGCGAACACATCGACGGTGATGCCGTCGACCGTGACCGCTGGGTACCTCAGGAAGTGCTCGATGGCTTGGCGAAGATCGGCGCGTTCGGCATCAAGATCCCTATCGAATACGGCGGACTCGGGCTCTCCCAGTATCAGTACAACAAGGCCCTGGCCATCGTCGGTAGCCGCTGCGCCTCTACGGGTGCGTTTCTTTCAGCGCACCAGTCGATCGGTGCCCCCCAGCCACTCCTCTACTTCGGGACTGAGGAGCAAAAGAGGAAATACCTGCCACGCTTGGCCGGTGGAGAACTGTCCGCGTTCGCCTTGACCGAGCAGGACGTCGGCTCGGATCCGGCCAACCTCTCCACTACCGCAGAACTGTCCGACGACGGAGAGCACTGGATCCTGAACGGAACGAAACTCTGGTGCACGAACGGACCTCGGGCCGACATCATCGTCGTTATGGTTCGGACACCCGCTCGGGAGGGCGTGAAAAGCCGCAAGCCGATCACCGCCTTCATCGTCGAGACGGCGTGGGAGGGAGTCGAAGTCGCCCAGACATGCACGTTCATGGGGCTCAATGGGCTCTCGAACGGGGTGCTCACGTTCGACAACGTCAAAGTACCGAAGGAGAATCTGCTCTGGGGTGAGGGTAAGGGACTGAAGCTCGCCTTGATCACGCTGAACACGGGCCGCCTGTCGATTCCCGCGTTCTGCGCCGGTGGAGCCAAGGCCGCCCTGCTCGTGAGCCGCACCTGGGCCACCGAACGTTTCCAGTGGGGAGCGCCGGTTGGCAAACACGGAGCCGTGGCTCAGATGCTGGGCAAAATGACGGCCAACACCTTCGCGCTCGATTCTGTTGTCAAAATCACGGGCCTGATGGCCGACGCCAAGACTTTCGACATCCGTCTCGAGGCAGCCATCGCCAAGATGTGGAACAGCGAGGTCAGTTTCGACTTGTTCGACGATGCGATCCAGATTCGAGGAGGCCGAGGATACGAAAGGGCCGACTCGTTGAGGGAGCGTGGCGAACACCCTTATCCGCTGGAGAGGGGCTTCAGGGACTCACGGATCAACCTCATCTTCGAGGGATCCAGCGAGATCATGCGACTCTTCATCGCCCGAGAGGCCGTCGACAACCACCTGCGGGTGGCTGGAGATCTCATTGATCCCAAAGCTCCGATGGGTCGACGTCTTGCCGCGCTGGTCCGCGCGGGACTCCACTACGCGGTTTGGTATCCGACTCGCTGGCTCACGTGGGGACGGTGGCCCCGCTACGGGGAATTCGGCTCGCTCGCCAAGCATCTGCGTTTCGCGAATCGAGCCGCCGGCCGACTCGCTCGCTCCATCTTTTACGCAATGGTCCGGTTCGGCCCCGGCCTCGAACGCAAACAGGCAGTTCTCGGCAGGATCGTCGAGATCGGAGCCGAACTCTTCGTCATGGTCTCCACGATCGTGAACGCGAAGGCACTGGTCGCCAAGAACCCATCCGACCGCTCTCCGTACCAACTCGCTGATGTCTTCTGCCGTCATGCCAGAACGCGCATCCAGGAACGGTTCAAGCATCTCTTCTTCAACCACGACGTTGCGACGTACGGGATCGCGCAGGACGCGATGAAGGGAACGTTCGGCTGGCTGGAGGAGGGCCTCCTCACCACCGACTGGGTACCGCAGCCGGAAGGTGCGGCCACGGACGAGGGTGGGCCTGAAGAGGCTCGAGCCGAATCAGAGGCGTCCGAGACCACCCCGGTCCACGAACCTGCGGGACACGCCTAAGGAGCGGTAGAAAGTCGGCAGGATCCGGAGGAATCGGCGTGTCTTGCTGGACCTGCGAGAAGACGCAGAATAGGCTCATTCATGCAAGGAGCCCCCGCCTTCTGAGGTGTCCGTTCAGCCGACCTTACGGCAGGGCGGGCTCGAGCGTCTGACGTCGATAGAGCCGATCGTACACCTCGCTCCGTTCGAGCAGGTCCCGGTGCGAGCCCTCGTCGACGATCCTGCCCTGATCGAGAACCGATATCCGATCTGAACGGATCACGGTGGACAGGCGGTGTGCGATGACTAATGTGGTCCGCCCTTGCATGAGACGCTCCAGCGCATCTTGGACCAGCGCTTCACTTTCAGCGTCGAGACTGCTCGACGCTTCGTCGAGGATCAGGAGTTTGGGGCGCTCAAGCATCACCCGGGCGATAGCGATCCGCTGCCTCTGTCCGGCGCTCAGCGTCACGCCGCGCTCCCCCACGACCTGATCGTATCCGTCCGGAAAGGTCTCTATGAAGTCAGCTGCGTGGGCGGCTCTCGCTGCCTCTTCGATCTCGGACTGAGTGGCCTCCAAGTTGCCGTACACGAGATTGTCACGGACCGTACCCGCGAAGAGCATGGGCTCCTGCGGGACGATTCCTATGCGGCTCCGCAATGCATCGAGCGTCACCTCTCGGACGTCCACACCGTCGAACGTCACTGAACCCTCTTCGACATCGAAGAAGCGTGGCATGAGCGAGGCCAGGGTGCTCTTACCCGACCCGGAACTGCCCACCAGAGCCACCGTCGCTCCCTCTTCCAACACGAGATCGATACCATCCAAGACCAGCGGCAGATCAGGCTCGTAACGAAACGTGACCCCCTCGTAACGGACGACGCCTCGCGCCGGACTCGGGAGGGTCTTTGGATTGGGCGGTGACTCGATGGCCACCGGGAGATCCATGACCTCGAAGATGCGTCGCGCCGCACCGGCTGCTTCCTGAAGGTTGCCCCAGAATCCGGCGAGTGAAGTGATCGCACCCGAGATCGTGACGGCGTAAAGCAGGAACGCCACCAGAGTGCCTGGACTCAGCGCACCGGCCAACACCAGGCGCCCTCCCTGCCACAGCACCATGACCACCGCCCCGAAGGCCGCGAACGTGACCGCTCCCGTAAGGCTCGCGCGTGCCATCGCTCTACGAAGCCCCTCATCACGGGCCTTGTCCACGGCCGCGACGTAGGCCGCCCGC
>JAPYQK010000103.1:0-7257 GCA_029941275.1 Longimicrobiales bacterium
CGTGAGGCCGGTCAGCGGATGGCGCTCATCTCTGGAGGACTCGGATATGACGGGTTCAAGCGACAGGATCTGGTGGTCGAGGCTGTCGTAGAAAAGATGGACATCAAGCGGATCGTCTTGAGGGAGACGGAAAACGCGGTCGGATCAGGGTGCGTTTTGGCCACGAACACGTCGTCATTGTCCGTAGACGAAATGGCGTCCGCCTTGGCCCGGCCCGAGAATTTCGTCGGCATGCACTTCTTCAACCCGGTTCACCGGATGCCCCTCGTCGAAGTCGTGCGCGGGGCGCGGAGCAGTGACCAGGCTGTGGCAACGACATATGGCCTGGTCGTCGCACTCGGAAAGGTGCCCGTGGTGACCAATGACGGGCCCGGATTCTTGGTGAATCGTATTCTGAGCCCGTATATGAATGAGGCGGGATTTCTCCTTGCCGACGGCGCCAGTGTCGAGGCGGTCGATCGCGCAGCGAAGAATTTCGGAATGCCCATGGGCCCACTTCGGCTCGTGGATGAGGTCGGCATCGACATCAGTACCCATGCCGGGCACTCCATGCACGAGGCCCTCGGTGACCGGCTCTCCCCCTCCCCGCCGCTCGTGGCACTCGCTGCCAGTGGACGGTTGGGAAAGAAAGGAGAACTCGGCTTCTACCGGTACGAAAAGGGCAAAGAGAAGCAGGTCGATCCGGGGATTTACGCCGTGCTTTCGGGAGCGGTCCCGGACGTTCGCACCAAGATCGACGAGCGGGAGATCCGTGGACGACTCGTGCTGGCCATGGTGAACGAGGCGGCGCGCGTCCTGGAGGAGGGCATCGTCCAGCGGGCTTGTGACGTGGACCTCGCGATGATCATGGGGACGGGCTTCCCACCGTTCCGGGGTGGGCTCCTCAGATTTGTCGACACCATCCACACCCGGACCATCCTGAGCCGACTCGAAGAATTCGAGGAACAGCGCGGCTCCCGCTTCGCACCGGCCGACCTCATTCGTCGTCTGGCCCGAGAGAACCGTGGGTTCTATGAATCGTTCCCAGGCTGAGATCTGGGGAGTGATTCCCTGCTCAGGAAGCTCCAGTCGTATGGGCACGTCCAAAGCGATGCTCGACGCGGGTGGGCAAACATTTGTCGAACGGCTGATCCACACCCACCAGGCCGGAGGTTGCGACAAGGTACTTGTGGCGCTGACGGCGTTGGATGGACCCGAGGCCGTGGCGGCGACTCGCGCGGGCGCCCGAGTCGTGGAGAATCCATCCCCGGAGGAGGGCCCCATCGGGTCACTTCGGGCATCACTCAGCGTCCTCCACAACTCCGTCGAGGGAATCGCGTTTTGTCCAGTCGACCATCCATTGATTCTCGAAGACACCGTAAGACGACTCATTGACGCCTTTCGAGGCAGCCAAGCGCCCCTAGTCGTGCCCACAGTCGACGGCAAGCGCGGCCATCCGGTCCTGTTCGGCCGCGCGACCTTCGATGAACTTCTGAACGACGACCTCGCGGAGGGCGCTCGCACCGTGGTGCACCGCCACCTCGACAAGGCCATATCGGTTCCCGTGAACGATCGCGGCACCATCATCGACATCGACGATATGACGCTGTACGAGCTGTACTACCCCGACGAACACCGCCTCCACTCAAAAATCCGCACACTTCTTCATCAGGCCTCTCAGAGCGATGACTGAGGCTACTCAGAGGCCGCTCACAGCGATCGAGGCCACCGCCGAGGTGCTCGAGGCCCTACAAGCCCGACAGCCGATCGCGGTGGTCGTTCCAGTCTCCGGCGCCAAAGAGCTCGTGGGCAAACGGGTGGTCATCCGTCAAGCAAAGGGCGGGGCCAAGCGGCTCGTGGGCTCGTTCGGCGATTCCGATCTTGACGCCGGGGCCTTGGCGCTCGGCACGAAGCGCATCGAGGGACGCCGAGCTTCGAGGGAGGGGGTCCACGAGTTGGAATCTTCTTCCGGAGCGACGATTGAGGTGTACGTAGAGGCCCACCACCCGCACCCGGACCTGGTCATCGTCGGCGCCGGCCATATCGCGCAGCCCCTTTGCTCCATCGGTTCGGCGATGGGTTTCCGGGTCATCGTCGTGGACGATCGACCCGAATTCGCCACAGAAGAACGCTTCCCGGAGGCCGACCGCGTCGTTCGGGTCGATTTTCGAGATCCGTTCGCCGACATCCCCATGCACTCCACGAGTCACGTCGTGCTCGTGACCCGAGGACACAAATACGACTACGAGTGCCTCCGTCACTTGCTACAAGGCGAGGTAGAGCCACCTTACGTGGGTATGATCGGAAGCCGTCGACGGGTGCGGGCCGCCTTTTCGCAGCTCCAGAACGAAGGGTTTGGGGAGCGGGACCGGCTCTCGCGGGTACGGGCGCCGATCGGGTTGGACATCGGGGCCGAAACACCTGTCGAGATCGCCGTGGCCGTACTCGCCGAGATCATTCTCCAATGGCGGGGCGGCACAGGCGCGCCCTTGATGGACCAAGAACGAATTCTGGATCGATTTTTCAAGGAACCCGAGCCTCGATAGAGGCCGCCGGAGCAAGAACAGGGCTTGGACGCCTAAAACATGAATAGCCACAACGACTACGACCTCTACAAAGCGATCTCCGAAAAAGTCCGCGAGGGCCGCAAGATCGCGCTAGCAACGATCGTGTCCGCCAAGGGATCCGTGCCACGGGGCGTGGGCGCCAAAATGCTCGTCGATCCTGGAGAGAATCTGGTGGGCACCGTTGGGGGCGGTTGCGGAGAGGGAGAGGTGATCGAGGCGGCACACGAAGTGATCCGAACCGGTGAGCCCCAAATGGTCCGAGTCGACCTAACCGAGGATCTCCTCTCCCTGAGTCCGGCGGTGTGTGGGGGCACAATGGAAGTCTTCGTGGAAGCCATCACCGAGTGAGGAGCGGCTTGCCGCCGCTCGTTCACATCCATTACCTCAGGCCGCCCGATCGAGAACAGGTCTACACGCAGTATCTGATCGCCGAAGAAGAGGGCGTGAAAGTTACCTACGCCCACGATCTGAACGTCGACCCACCGATCAGGATCGACGGAGCGGTCGTGCTGGAAACGGGCTCCGAGGTAATCTGGTTCACTTTTCCCGGCGCCTGGCACGATATCGGAATTTTCCATCGAGCCGACGGATCCGTTACGGGGATATACGCGAATATCCTGACGCCGTGTGTTTTCGAAGAAAACGGGGTCTGGCGGACCACCGACCTCTTCCTCGATCTCTGGATCGACCCGATCGGACACATACAGACGCTCGACGAGGACGAATTGGCAGACGCCGAGGCGAGAGGCTGGGTCGATCCGGACACGGCCCAACGGGCTCGGGAAGCAGTCAGGACGTTGTCAGAGCAGGCGGCAGCCGGAGATTGGCCTCCGGGAATCGTGCGCGAATGGACGCTCGCCCGAGCGAGGGCGTTGACCGCCTAATTTGGTGCTGGACCCTGTACTCGCCGGCTAGTATGAACCCCTCGCCTCAGAGACCGTCTCCCTCATCCTCCTCCTCCAGCAGGCGGTCGATCACTTCCTGGAATCCCTCGAAGTTACTCACACCAACCATACGAACGGCGGAGCGCCCTCCTTCCTTGCTGACCAAGATCGTGGGCGTCCGGTTCACACCCAGCTCCCTACCGAGCCTCATATTGGCGCTGACGACATCTGCGTAGCGGTCACTTCGGAGACAACCCTCAAAAACCTCCGTGTTCAAACCGATCGTGGCGGCGTAATTCTCGAAGGCGCTGAGCGGAGGGGCTTGGCTCACAGACCATATCGACTGGAGCGAAAAGAGTCGATCGTGATAGGGCCAGAAATACTGTTCTCCCTGATCGCGGGCGCAACGGGCGGCCCGGGCCGCAAGAAACGCATGGGGGTGATCTCGGACCAAGGGGAAGTCATGGAACACGAACCGGGAGACTCCCTCTTCAACGAACGCCAAGTCGATTTGGGGTTTTATCTCGGTTGCGAACTGCTGGCAGGCCGGGCACTGGAAATCCCCAAACTCCAGGATCATGATGGGCGCCTCAGGATCCCCCCGTACGACACCGGCGGCCATGTCGACCAGGGCCTGGATGTCCGCGATCTCGGCCTCCAGGATGGCGTCGATGGGCTGCGTCGCAACTCCGCTCAGCCCGCTCCTTGAAGCTGACCATCCGAAAGCTGCGACGGCGATCAAGGCCGTGACACCCAACACCACATAAAAGGCCTTGAGGTCTCCGCCTTTCTTTTCAGCCATCGTTCACTCCGCAATTCGATGCATGGTCATGAGGGGGGCCGGCCAACTCCGCCGAACACACGCGCGAGACATCTACATGAAGGCGTTTGAGTACAGCGGGGTCTTCCATGAGGCAGTCGATCAGCCGGTCATAACCGGCCACCGACTCCTCGGGGATTTCGACCTCCTCGTGATGAAAGGATCCGTCATCCACGAAGAGCAGCCGAATCTTGGTGAGCTTCTCGCCGGGCTTCTCGCTCAAACGCCGCCTCCGGCGTCCTCCTCTAGCAGGCGGTCGATCACTTCTTGGAACCCGGCGAACTCGTTCCAGCGAATCACACGAATGCCTTGGCCCCCGCCTTTCTTGCTCACGAACAGGGTGGGGGTGCCGCTCACGCCCAACTCGATGCCCAAACGAATGTTCGCGCTGACGACATCGGCGTGACGGTCGCTTTGGAGACAACTGCCGAAATCATCCACGTCCAAACCGATCGCATCCGCATAACTCTCAAAAGCATTGACCGGAGGTGTTTGGCTGACCGCCCACGTCGCTTGGTGGGAGAACAGTTGGTCGTGGTAGGGCCAGAAGTGCTGTTCGCCCTGGTCGAGCGCGCAACGTGCGGCCCGAGCCGCAAAGAACGCGTGGGGATGCCCGTTCGTGAGCGGGTAGTCATGGAACACGAAGGAGGCGATGCCGGACTCGACGTACGTCAAATCGATATCGGGTTTGACGAACGTCGCGAACTGCTGGCACGCCGGGCACTGAAAATCGCCAAACTCCAAGATCGTGATCGGTGCGTCAGGATCCCCTCGCTCAACTCCGGTGGCCATGGCCACGAGCGCCTGGAGGTCCTCTACCTCCCCCTCCACGATGCTCACGATCGGCTGCGTCGAAGAGGAACTCACACCGCCCCCGATGGCCGACCATCCGACAGCTCCGACGGCAATTACGGCCGTCGCAACCAACACCCAATTAAACGCCTTGAGATCTCCGCCTTTTTTCTTCTCAGCCACCATTCCACTCCATTGCTCGATGCGCAGCCATGACACTGCCCTCGTGGGCACAGTGTAACCCGCCACGCGTACACTCGTAAGATGTTCCTCAGGAGAGCTTGCTGCAAATGCCGGGCGCGGTACCCCTTCAGGGTATGAGCGCGTCCATAACGGCGGCGAGATCGGAAAAGTCGTCGAGCACAGCGTCGGCTCCGGTGGTCTCGAGCCGTGAACGGGGGATTCTCCCGGTCGCCACGGCCACCGTCCGTGTACCCTCGTGCTTGCCGCACTCGACGTCACGGGGGGTGTCTCCCACGATTACGGCCGACTCCGCCGGAAAACGCACGCCCCAGACCTCGAACGCCCGATCGAGCGCGATTGCCGGAAGGTGTTCCCGGATCTCGTGGTCGGATCCGTATCCACCCACCTCGAAGCGGTCGGCGAGGCCGACGGACCCGAGCTTCACGCGGGCGCCCCGGATGATGTTACCCGTGACCAGCCCCAGCGCGACATCCGGCTCGGCTTCGAGAGCTTCGAGGAGGTCCACCACCCCGGGTAGCAACCTCATCGGATTGTCCACGATCCGGCCCTCGAGCCCGCCGATGTAGCGGTCCCACAACTCTGGGAGCCCGGCGTCGACGACCGCCTCCTCCATCCCTGCGTCCGTCAGGAGTTCCCGCACGATCTGGGGATCGGTCTTTCCGGAGAAGTCGTGGGACTCGATCGAACCGGCGGTACCGAACGTCTCCAACATCGCCGTGTGGAAAGCGACTTTGGCGGGCCCACCCCGAACCAGCGTGCCGTCGATGTCGAAAAGGATGAGCGTTTTCAAATGATCGTGTTCACGGCCGATGCTTCAGTGGCTCAAAGATCCACGAGGACGGCCGGGTCGACGTTGCCTCCGCTCACGACCGCCACCACCCCACGTCCATTCGGCTCGACGGAGCCCGATCTCAATGCAGCCACGGTGGCGGCACCGGAGAACTCGACCACCAACCTCTGCTGATTGAACAGGAGCAAGGCCGCGTCCCGGATCGCGTCGTCGTCCACGAGCACGACGTCATCCACGAGCTCGCTTACATGCGCAAACGTCAAATTTCCGGTGCGCATGGGCATGAGGCCGTCGGCGATGGAATCCGTGCAATCGAGTGTAACCGGTTCGCCCGCGCTAAGAGCCGCCTTCATGGACGCACCGCCCGTCGGCTCCACCCCGTAGATTCGAATGTCCGGCCGAAGTCGCCGTAGGGCGGCCGCTGTGCCACTACATAGGCCTCCACCTCCGATCGGCACCAGAACCGACCCGAAGGCGTCCCAGTCCTCGGCGATTTCCAGGCCCACCGTACCGGCGCCCGCGATGATCCTCGGGTCGTCGAAGGGCGGGACCATCTCCAGGCCCTCGTCCTTGGCGATCGACTCTGCTCGTGCACCCCGCTCGAGAGACGTGGTCCCCTCCAATACGACTTCAGCGCCCAGCCGCTCAGCGCCGGCCCGCTTGACCTGAGGGGCGGTCGTCGGCATCACCACGACCGCACGGATTCCGTGGAGTTGGGCGGCCAGAGCGACAGCCCGCGCATGATTGCCCGAGGAGTAGGTGATTACGCCCTTGGAGCGTGCGTCTTCAGGAATCTGTGAGACGAAGTTGTACGCCCCCCTGAACTTGAAAGAACCCGTCCGCTGAAGCGATTCGAGCTTGAGCCGGGCCTCGATTCCCAGTTCCGCCGACAACACGTCGGAAGGATAAAGAGGTGTCCGCACAGCAACCGGCCGGATCCTCTCCTGGGCCGCCCGGATGGTGTCCAGTTCGACTAAGCGGTCACTCACCTTCCGTGCCGCAGGATTTCCGTGCCGGGGGCTACCCCAGTCGTCACTCGTCCTCCGTGTCGGGGTCCGGCGCATCCGAGTCTCCCGCCCCAGAGTCCGTCGAAGCCTCGGGACCCTCAGCGGCATCGTTTACCTCGTCTCCGCTATCCGCCGTGTCCTCGTCTCCTTCTCCGGTCTGGACCTCATCGACTCCCGCCACTCCCTGGTCCGCCGCAACCTGGTCCCCCGCAGC
>JAPYQK010000103.1:7357-9843 GCA_029941275.1 Longimicrobiales bacterium
GATCGGGGATCACGCGGGCCACGTCCATCACGCTGTCCTTTGCGTCGAGATTCACGAGGCGGACACCCTGAGTTGCACGTCCGATCACACGGATTTCGTCGATACGTTGACGGTTGATGACACCGTTCCGAGTGATCACCATGAGTTCGTCCCCGGGAACCACCGACTTGATTGCGACGACCTTCCCGGTCTTCTCCGTGGTCTTCTGGTTGATGACGCCCTTTCCTCCACGAGCTTGCAACCGGTAGGCGTCGATCTCGGTGCGTTTTCCTATCCCCGCCTCTGACACCACCAGTAGCGTGGCCTCGTCGCGCGCCACCACCACCATGCCGACCACGTGGTCGCCCGCACCCAGACGGATGCCCCGGACCCCCTCGGCGACCCGACCCATCACACGCGCGCCCGATTCGTGAAAGCGAATCGCAAGACCGTTCCGGGTTGCGAGGAGCACCTCGTCGTCACCTGATGTGACCTGAACATCGATGAGCTCGTCCCCTTCACGGATGTTGATTCCGATCAGGCCCACCGAGCGCACGTTCCCATAGGCAGACAGCGCGGTTTTCTTGATCTTCCCGCCTTTGGTGCAGAAGATGAGGTGCCGGTCATCAGAGAACTCCCGCACCGGAACGACGGACGCGATGTCGTCCGACTGATCGATGTTCAAGAGGTTTACGATCGGCTTTCCACGGGAGTGTCGCCCGGCAGGCGGGATCTGCCACACCTTCAGCCAATGACACTGACCCGACCGGGTGAAGATCATCAGATATTCGTGAGCGGACGCCACGAAGAGGTGCTCCACCCAGTCCTCTTCCTTGGTGCCCATCCCTTGGAGCCCCCGCCCACCCCGCCTCTGGGCCCGGTAGGTATCGACCTCGGTCCGCTTGACGTATCCCTCACGCGAGACGGTGATGACCATCTCTTCGTCCGGGATCAGGTCCTCGACATCGAGTGAAGAGGCATCCCCCATGATCTCGCTGCGCCGATCATCCCCGTACTTCTTACCGATCGCCTCGAACTCATCGATGATGATCTGAATCCTGAGATCACGGCTGTCGAGAATCCCTCTGAGCTCCTCGATGGTGGCCAGCACGGCGGTGAGTTCCTCTTCGAGCTTCTCCATTTCCAGCCCGGTGAGCCGCGACAACCGCATGTCCAGGATCGCCTTGGCTTGCCGCTCGGAAAGCTCGAACGACTCCTGAAGACGCTCCGCCGCGGTCTCCGCATCCCGTGAGCCACGAATGATCTTGATCACTTCATCGATGTTGTCGACGGCGATCTTGAGGCCCTCGAGAATGTGCGCCCGCTCTTCGGCCTTGTTCAGATCGAACGTCGTTCGGTTCACGACCACCACATGGCGATGATCGATGAAGTGTTGAAGCATCTGCCGGAGCGTGAGCACCCGAGGCACACCGTCGACCAGCGCCAGCAGAATCGTGCCGAACGTCGACTGCATCTGTGTGTGCTTGAACAACTGGTTCAAGACGATCTGTGGAATGGCGTCTCTCTTGAGCTCGATAACGACACGCATCCCATCCCGGTCAGACTCGTCTCGCATGTCACGGATGTCGGTCACCTTCTTGTCCCGGACGAGCTGGGCGATCTGCTCGATCAATCGGGACTTGTTGACCATGAACGGGATCTCGGTGATGACGATACGCTCCGAGTTCGCATCCATCTCCTCGATTTCGGCGCGCGCCCGCATGATGATCCGTCCGCGACCGGTTCGGTAGGCATCCTCGATACCCTGTCGACCACAGATGAAACCGCCCGTCGGGAAGTCAGGACCGGTCACCAGTTGCTCAAGCCGCTCTTGCGGAAGATTCGGATCCGTGATCAGCTCCGTCGCCGCGGCGAGGACCTCTCGGAGATTGTGCGGCGGAATGTTGGTCGCCATACCGACGGCGATGCCGGAGCTTCCGTTGACCAGCAGGTTCGGCACTTTGGCCGGGAGCACCGTCGGTTCTTCCAGCCGCCCATCGAAGTTGGCCGTGAACGCGACAGTTTCCTTGTCGATGTCCTCGAGGAGCTCCATCGCCAGAGCCGTGAGGCGAGCCTCAGTGTACCGGTACGCAGCCGCCGAATCCCCGTCGATGGATCCGAAATTCCCTTGGCCATCGACGAGCGGATAACGGAGCGAGAACTCCTGGGCCATACGAACCATGGAATCGTAAATGGCGGAGTCACCGTGCGGGTGGTACTTGCCCAGCGTGTCACCCACCACCGTAGCCGACTTCTTGTACCCCCGACCCGAGCTCAGCCCGAGTTCGCTCATGGCATACAGGATGCGCCGGTGAACCGGCTTCAGGCCATCGCGTACGTCGGGGAGCGCCCTCTGTACGATCACGCTCATCGAGTAGTCGATGAAGGAGTCCCGCATCTCGTCCTCGAGAAGACGTTCGAGGACCTTTGCTCCACCCAAAACGAGTTCGTCGTCTGCCATCAATCAACCTTGAAAAGAGCGTTTAAGCCCCGCGGTAAAACCGCGG
>JAPYQK010000104.1 GCA_029941275.1 Longimicrobiales bacterium
GGCTTAGGAGGCAGTCGCTCTACCAATTGAGCTACGCCACCAACTGCCGAAGACGTCCACCCGGTACGACCCCGCCCCCCCGAACGGATCGAACCCCTTCTACCCTTGAGGCGGTGGATTCTCATGCCGAGCCTTCGCGAAGCTCCCCCCCGCCGTGCGGGTGATCTTCCGGTCCGCGGCCAACGCCTCGAGCACGAGCTCACAAGCGCCCGCCCGCCACCCATCCGAGCATGACTTAGGTGCCAGGCCGACGGACTGAACCAAGTCCAGAAGCCCAGGCACGATCTCGAAGCCTTGTACGCAGACTTCCGCCGAGCTGTCGGACCCCACCTGGAGTGCGCCACCGCCCTCGAAGTACTCGACGATCTCATCGATATTCGATCCGCCCGCGTGCTCCTGGAAGACGAGGCGGGCGGCAGAGCTGATCAACTCCCGCGCGATCCGATCCGACCCGTGTAACTCGCCTTCGTACTCGAGCTCCATCTTGCCGGTGATGGCCGGGAGGGATCCGTAAATGTCCGCTATACGCGGGACCACCTGGTCTTCGCTCAGCAGGAGTGCCCTGCGTTCCGCGGATGACACCACGCTCTCGAGCACGGTGATCGGCATACGCTGGCTGACCCCCGAGCGTTGGTCGATCCGTTTGTCCTCCCGGCCCAGAAACGCGATCTGCTCCACCAGTTCGGCGATGAAGTCGGGGACTTCGATCGGCACATCGTCCCGCTCGATCCAGGCCTCTTGGCGAGTAATCTCCATGCCGAGGGCGACTTCGGCCGGATAGTGCGTTTGGATTTCCGCGCCGATCCGGTCCTTGAGGGGCGTGATGATCTTGCCGCGCGCCGTGTAATCCTCGGGATTGGCCGTAAAAACGAGAAAAACGTCGAGCGGTAGGCGAATGGGGTATCCCTTCACCTGCACGTCGCCTTCTTGAAGGATATTGAAGAGGCCGACCTGAATTTTCCCGGCCAAATCGGGCAACTCGTTCATCGCGAAGATGCCGCGGTTGGCCCGAGGAAGGAGGCCATAGTGGATCGTCAACTCGTCCGCGAGGATGTGTCCTCCGCGTGCGGCTTTGATCGGGTCCACGTCGCCGATGATGTCGGCGACGGTCACATCGGGTGTCGCCAGCTTCTCCACGAAACGATGATCGCGAGCGACCCAAGCGACCGGCGCGTCGTCGCCCTTCTCCTCAAGTAGGATGCGTGCGTATTTCGAAATAGGAGCGAGCGGATCGTCATTGATCTCGCTCCCTTCCAGAATCGGCATCTCGGGGTCGAGCAGGTCCACGAGTTGTCGGAGAATCCGGCTCTTCGCTTGACCACGCAGACCCAGGAGGATGAAGTCGTGTTGCGCCAGAATCGCGTTCACGATCATCGGAACGACGGTATCTTCAAAGCCGATGATTCCGGGAAAAATCTCGTCGCCGGCCTTCAGTCTCGTGATCAGGTTGCCACGCAGCTCGTCCTTCACGCTACGGGGCTCGTACCCGGAGGCCTTGAGTTCGCCGACGGTGCTGGGCCGCTTTGAAGTCATGGAAAACGTTTCGTCTCTTTGGTGGGCGGATTAGGAAGGTCAGCCATCCCGCGACCTTGTTTAGCTATTCTATCCTAGCGACTCTGAGCGCGGAACCGGTGCCGGAGAAACATCCATCAGAGAAACACCCACCGGAGCTACACCAATGGCTGGACGCATCAGACCCGCTGACCATCAACCGCCTCTGCCCATTGACCGGCTGATTCTACGGGACTCGCCCGACCCTGAGGCCGTGCCGATGGACGTGGTGTTTGTGGGAGGTGGCCCCGCGGGCCTGGCGGGGGCAATCGAGTTGGCCCGGTTGGTCCGGACGGACAACGAGGCTGACGATGGTCTCGGCGAAGTCGAAATTGCGGTCCTGGAGAAGGCTGGCCAACTCGGCGAGCATTCGTTGTCCGGGGCCGTGGTGAACCCGGTCGCGCTCCACGAACTCTTTCCCGAACTCGACATCGGTGATTTTCCCCTCCGTGGCCCGGTGGGGAAAGAGGCCGTCTACTTCCTCACGGAGAAGAGGGCGCTCCGGATACCCACGCCCCCGACCATGCGGAACCATGGTAACTACATGGCCTCGATCTGTGAGATGGTGCGGTGGTTGGGAGACAAGGCCGAAGACCTGGGGGTCAACGTTTTCCCGGGCTTTCCGGTCGATGGGTTGCTGGTTGAGGACGATCGTGTCGTGGGTGTCCGCACAGCGCCCTCCGGCCTCGATCGTGAGAGCCGCCCGGCCAACGATCACCTGCCCGCCATGGACCTGGCCGCTCGAGTGACCGTGCTCTCGGAGGGCACGCGAGGGCCCCTCACGCAGGCTTTCCTGGAGTGGCAAGGCGTCGGATCCGAAAATCTCCAGATCTTCGCACTCGGGGTGAAGGAGTTGTGGGAGACCCCGGTGCCGCTGGATCGGATAATTCATACGATGGGGTGGCCGCTCCCGGGGGACGCTTTCGGCGGGAGTTTCATGTATCCGCAGAGCGAAGGTCTGATTGCGCTCGGCCTGGTCGTCGGCCTCGACTACCAGGATGCCCGTTTCGACGTCCACGAGGTGCTTCAACGCATGAAGCTGCACCCCCTCTTCCGGCCCTACTTGGAAGGGGGCGAAATGGTGGAATGGGGAGCGAAGACCATACCGGAGGGGGGATACTACGCGGTTCCAGCGCGGCGACACGGAAACGGCGTCTGCGTGGTTGGGGATGCGGCGGGATACGTGGATGTGCCGTCCCTCAAGGGAATCCACTACGCGATGCACTCCGGGATTTTGGCGGCGAGAACGATCTTTCAGGCCCTCAAGGCGGGGGACGTCACGGAGGCCGGACTACGCCCGTACACGGAGGCGGTCGATACGAGCTACATCATGAAGGATCTCCGGCGCACGCGGAACGTCCGCTTGGCGTTCAAGAAGGGATTCTTCGGGGGGACCGTGAGGGCGGGTCTGATGACCGTGTCCGGCGGGGCGATCCCCGGCGGGAAAATCAGCACGGAGGAGGATGCCGATGAGCGGCGCATTTTCGGGGCAGGTGGGCCCTCCGTGCAACCCGACGGAAAGGTCACCTTCAGCAAGGTGGACGCCGTCTACAAAGCGGGGAACCAGACCCGCGACGATGGGCCCAGCCACTTGGTCGTCGGTGAGGACGTGAGTCCCGACGCGGCGGAGATGTACACGCACATGTGCCCGGCCGGTGTGTACGAGCGCGATGGCGACGAACTCCGCGTCAATGCGCCGAACTGCGTCGATTGCAAAGCCACCGACGTGCTCGGACCGAGGTGGACCGCCCGAGAAGGTGGGAGCGGACCGGCCTACCGACGTATGTAGCCCTTCTGTAGGGCCCTCATCGACCTACGGCCATCCCGTCCTTCCTCGGGTCCGAGCCGGCTGCCCAGCCTCGGTCCAACCGAACGATCGCTTGCGCCCCGCCAAAGTCGGCGTTGGATCCCTCCGATACCTCGTGACCCATCGCCGCGAGTTGCGAACGTACGTCCTCCCTGACGGGACTCTCGATCAGAACCCGATAGTCCTCGAGGTGTCGAAAGCGGGGCGCGTCGATCGCCTCCTGAACGTCCATGCCGAACACGAGGATGTTCAGGAGTAGCTGCATGTGCCCCTGGGGCTGCATGGGTCCGCCCATGAGCCCGAACGTCATCCACGGGGCGCCGCCCTTTGTCACGAAACCCGGGATGAGCGTGTGGAACGGCCGTTTGCCCGGCGCCACCTGATTCGGATGGCCGTCCTCCATCGTAAAGCCCGCCCCCCGGTTCTGGAGGGTGAATCCCGTGCCGGGTACCACGACCCCCGATCCGAAGTGCCCGTACTGGCTGTTGATGAACGAAATCATGTTCCCCTCGGAATCGGCGGCCGAGAGGTAGACGGTTTCCGTAGTGGTGATCGCGGGGCCAGGCTGGGGCCGGGCCTGTGCCCGATCGGGATGGATCAACGCGCGGCGCCCATCCAGATATTCATCATTGAGGAGCTGGTCGGTGGAGACCTCCATATGGTCACGGTCGGCGACATACCTGATGAGATCCGCGAAAGCGAGCTTCTTGGCCTCGATGAGATGGTGGAGGTAAGCCGCGGAGTTGTGGCCCATGCTCTCGAGGTCGAGCGGCTCAAGCATCTTCATCATCTGTAGCGCGGCTACGCCTTGGCCTGCGGGCGGAAGCTCCCAAAGTGTATGACCCCGGAAGTTGATCGAGATGGGGCTGACCCATTCGGCGCGATGGTCGCGCAGGTCGTCCGGCGTCAAGTAACCGCCCAGCTCCGCTAGGCCGTCGACCACCGTTTTGCCGAGCGGTCCCCCGTAGAAAACGTCGGGCCCCTCATCGGCAAGCATCCGGAGGCTGGACGCCAGGTCCGGGTTCTGGACCCACTCGCCCGCCTCGGGCCCCCGTGTTCCGTCGAGCAGGTAGGTGGCCGTGGCGCCTTCGTTCCCGGCGAGCTTCACCGACTGATCGCGCCATTGTTGAGCGATGATAGGAGTGACCGGGAATCCCTCTTCGGCGATGCGAATGGCCGGTTCGAGAACCTCGGCGAGGGACATGTTCCCGTAGCGGTCCAGTAGAGCTGTCCACCCGGAGATGGCGCCCGGGACTGTTACGGACGCAGCGCCGGTGTCGGGCATATGCTCATGGCCGTCCGCCCTCAGGACATCCGGAGTGATCAATGAGCCCGCCCGTCCACTCGCGTCGAGTCCTGACAACTCCTGGTCCTTCGCCGACCAGAGAATGGCGAACATATCGCCACCGATTCCGGTCATGTGCGGTTCGACGACGTTGAGGACGGCTGCCGCGGCAACGGCCGCATCGACCGCGTTTCCACCCTGGAGGAGGATCTCGAGGCCGGCCCCGCCCGCCAGCGGCTGGCTCGTGGCGACGGCGTCTCTGGGGGCGTACACGGCGGACCGCCCCGCCAAGGTCGTCGGCCTCAGCCCGGGATACCCTGTTCGAGGATGACCACTTCGCCGTCGAACAACTCTTCCACCCGCTCGGCGTTGGCGCGGTTGTCGTCCGCGCTACCCCAGTGCACTGGCACCACGACGCGGGCGTGGCAGGCGGTTGCGGCGCGGACGGCGTCCTCCGGCCCCATCGTGACGTGGCCTTCACAGGGCAAGACGGCCACGTCACACCTGATCTGGTTCATCGACTCGTGGAAGTCGGTATCACCGGAGTGGTAGTACGTGACCCCATCCACCGTGAAGACGTAGCCCAACCATTCGTTCTCCGACGGATGAAATTTCTTGTCCTCGTTGTAGGCGGGCACCGCGAGGATTTCTATTCCATCGAGGTGGACCATGTCACCGGGCCGCATCAGGTGGTCGGCTTCTTCGACCTGCCTCCTCATTGAAATCGGCGCGACCAGCGTTGTGTCTCGACCCCGTACTTTGGCGATGTCGTCCTCGGAAAAGTTGTCGAAGTGGGGGTGCGTCAGAAGGATAAAATCCGCGGTGCTCTCCTCCGGGATTCCCCAGGGGTCGACATGGATTTCCACACCACCGCGCCGAATCCGGACGGAGGATTGTCTGAACCAGGTGACACCTTCGAGCATGATTGGTCGTCGGGGGAAGAGGAGGCGGAACAAGTGTTCTGAACCTAAGCGCTGAAGTTATGCCAAAAAAGTGCGACATAATGACAGAGGGACTGCAACTACGGCGTGATTTCGCGTCGTGGCTCTGGCAGGATTCATGCAGATAGGGTCAATTCCTTGAATCAAGAACAGATCATGGAGTGAGGACTCATGGGTGATCGTTACACACTTCCGGTTTTGCCACTGAGGGACACCGTCGTCTACCCGGGGGTGGCCGTGCCGATTTCGGCGGGCCGGCCGGGTACGGTCGAGGCTGTGCAGGAGGCGCTCGAGGGGGACCGTCGGCTGTTCGCCGTGGCGCAGCGGGAAAACGTCGATGACCCTGTGCCCGACGTGTTATACACGGTCGGAACCGTCGTACGGATCATCCAGACGCATAGGGTCCGGGGTGGCGTGCAACTGCTCGTCCAAGGTGAAGGGCGTGCGCAGGCCTTATCGTACGAAGCCGAGGGGGAGGGCATGCTACGTGCCGTTCTCCTCGAAATGGAGCGACAGCCGAGCCTCAATCTCGACGATCCCGCGTTCCAGGCGCTCAACCACGAGTTGAGGGAGCGCGCGGCTGAGTTGGGCACCCGAAGGGGAGTTCCTGCAGAGGCCCTCAACCATTTGATCCAGGGCGTGGACGATCCGGGAGCCTTCGCGGATCTCGTATCGTTCTATTTGGAGCTCGAAACCGAGGACAAGCAGAAACTCCTCGAGACTTTGGACGATGAGGATCGCATGCGTGAGGCCCTCGTCTCCGTAGAGCGTGAATTGGCGCGGCTCGATGCTCAGGAAGAAATCCAAGCTCGGGTCCAGGAGGAGTTGGGAGAGCGGCAACGAGAGATGCTACTCCGCGAACAGCTCAAGCAAATTCAGCGTGAGTTGGGGGACGAAGACGAAAGAGACGATGTCGAGGATCTCCGCGAACGGGTGGAGGCCTTGAAGCTCGACGAAGAGCAACGCGCCGAAGTCGAGCGTGAACTCAAGCGTCTGGAGCGGACGAGTCCCCAGTCGGCCGAGTACCAAGTCATCCGGACTTTTCTCGAGTGGGTGACGGAACTCCCGTGGAACGTCCGCTCGGAGGACAAGATCGACCTGGCTTTGTCGTCGGAGATCCTGGACGAAGATCACTATGGTCTCAAGGACGTGAAGGATCGCGTCCTTGAATTCTTGGCGGTCCGGAAGCTCCAGTTGGATCGCGCTGAAGAGGAGCAGGATGGCGCGGACGGAGAGGAGAGCGGCGAGTCCGAGCTAAGTGAGGCCGCTGTGACGGAAGAGTCCGGAGACGCGAAGGGAGCCTCCGAGGTCGTCGAGGAGTCTGAAGCGGCGAGCACCGAAGAGGAGAGCACAGGGGTGACCGTCGGCGGTAGAGGGCCCATCCTTCTGTTCGTTGGGCCGCCGGGCGTCGGGAAGACGAGCATTGCACAGTCCATCGCGCGTTCGCTGGGTAGGGAATACGTACGCATCTCGCTCGGTGGCGCCCGTGACGAGGCAGACATTCGCGGCCACCGCCGTACCTACGTCGGCGCCATGCCAGGCAGGATCATCCAGGGCATGCGGCAGGCCAAGTCCAAGAATCCCGTGTTTCTGTTGGATGAGGTGGACAAACTAGGCGTGTCGTTCCAGGGAGATCCGAGTTCGGCGTTGCTGGAGGTGCTCGATCCAGCTCAAAATTCGAGCTTTACCGATCATTACCTTGGAATGCCGTTCGATCTTTCCGAAGTGCTCTTCGTAGCCACCGCGAACTACGCCGACCGGATTCCGCCCCCGCTGTATGATCGGATGGAAAAGGTGGACTTTTCCGGGTACACCGAGGCGGAGAAGCTGGAGATCGCAAAGCGGTACCTGCTTCCGCGCCAGCTGAAGGAAAATGGGCTTCGAGAAGGCGAGATGTCCGTGGGTGACGAAGCGCTCCTAGCTCTGATCCAAGAGTACACCCGGGAAGCCGGAGTCCGTCAGATCGAGCGTCAGTTGGGTAAACTCGCACGCAAGGTCGCCCGTAAGGTCGCAGCCGACGAGGTCGAGCAACTCGATGTCGATCGTGCGGTCATCCGGGATTTGATCGGACGCCCCAGGGTGCATCCCGAACGGATGGCGCCTGTGGACGCCGTGGGGGTGGCCACCGGAATGTTTTACACGCCCATGGGTGGCGATATCATGTTCGTCGAGGCCAGCGTGATGACCGGAGAGGGTGCTTTGGTCCTTACCGGCCAGTTGGGCGACGTCATGAAGGAATCCGGGCGTGCCGCACTGTCGTTCGCCAGGAGCAATTACACCAGTCTCGGCATCCCGGAGGGTGCGCTCAAGGGTCGGGACGTGCACATACACGTACCGGCAGGTGCGGTCCCCAAGGACGGTCCCTCCGCAGGGATCACGATGGCCACGGCTTTGGTATCGGCCCTGTCCGGACGGAAGATTCGGCGGGATGTAGCGATGACGGGGGAGCTGACTCTTACGGGTCGCGTTCTTCCGATCGGAGGCGTCAAGGAGAAGCTCCTCGGTGCCGTCCGCGCAGGGATCGACGAGATCATCATGCCGTGCGACAACGAGGCTGACTTGGACGACCTGCAGGAGGATATCAGGAAATCACTGACCATCCACCTGGTGGAGGATCTGGATCAGGTGATCGCAATCGCGTTCAAGAGCGACAAGACGAGCAAGGCCAAAAAGAAGCCGGCGAAGAGAAAACCCAGGGTCAAAGCGAGTCCCGCTCAGAGTCCTGCTTCGGCGTAAAGGTTGGTGTGTAGGGGTGGGCGACTTCTATCGCCCTAGAGAACCCGGATCGTCCCGGGCGAGCCGCTGGTCACTCGTCCTATCCTGGCAGCAAGAGGTGCTGTGGAGCGAAGGAGTTCCATGAGTTCCACGGCGCGTTCTTCGGGGACTGCGATGAGCAGACCGCCGGAGGTCTGTGCGTCCGCTAGGATCAGGCGCACACTTTCGCTCTGAGTCCCGAAGTCGACGCGATCCTCGAGGTCTTCGAGATTTCGTTGCGTGCCGCCTGGGATGTGTCCCGCGGCGATCAAGTCGGACACCTCGGGCAAGACCGGGACATCCTCGGCAACGATCTCTGCCGACACGCCGGATTGGAGAAGGAGGTTACTGAGGTGGCCCAGGAGTCCGTACCCGGTCACATCAGTGGCGGCCCGCACCCCGACGGCCCTCATCGCGGTCGCCGCCTCCCGATTGAGGGTGATCATGCTGTCCACCGCAGCGGTGGTAGCGGCGTCTGAGGCCGTACCGGCTTTGATCGCGGTGGCCACGATGCCGGTGCCGAGGGCTTTGGTGAGAATCAGCACGTCGCCCGATTCGGCCGAAGCGTTCGTCACGACGCTCTCGACATCCACTTCACCCACCGCCACAAGGCCATACTTGGGTTCGGGGTCGTCCACCGAGTGGCCTCCAAGAATTGGCACACCGGCCTCGCGAGCGATGTCCGACCCCCCCCGAATGATCTCCTCTACGAGCCCCTCGTCGAGGAGGGCTCTCGGGAACCCCAACAAGTTGAGAAGGAAGAGCGGCTCAGCGCCCATCGCATAGATATCCGAGAGGGCGTTGGCGGCTGCGATCCGTCCGAAGTCGTAAGGGTCGTCGACCAACGGCGTGAAGAAGTCGACGGTGACCACCAGCGCTCTGCCGTCCCCCAGTGCATACACGGCTGCGTCGTCGCCGGTGGAGGCGTCCACCAGCGCTTCTGCACTCTCGACTGGAACCAGATGACGCAGGACCTGCGCCAGCTCGGACATGCCGAGCTTACACGCTCACCCGGCGCCGTGCGACAGCTGGGTCAGCCGGATCCTGGGCTTCTGATCTCTGGGTTCTTGTGGCATGGGCTCTGTGGCCTTGAAAATGGAGGCGCCAAAAGAAGGAACAGAGTAACTTATATCATGGACAGCCCTGTGAGTGCGACGCGCGCGCGTCTGGGTGAGGTGGTGAGGAGGTCGGAGCGCGGGTTAGAACTAGGACGGGCGGCGTTATACATCGCTCAGGAGGAGTATCCACAGCTCCCCGTGGAGCGGTATCTCCTGAGACTCGACGAGCTTGCTGAGGCCGTGAAGGATCGGCTCAACGACGAGACGGCCCCGCCCATCGTGCTGGGTGAGGTGATCGACACGGTATTCGAAAGGGAGGGCCTCCGCGGAAACAAGGAGGCTTACCATGATCCCCGGAACTCCTTCCTCAACGATGTACTGGATCGGCG
>JAPYQK010000105.1 GCA_029941275.1 Longimicrobiales bacterium
ACGTGGTGCTGCCCGGTGTCGGGCGGTTCTCGGCGGGCCTGGAGACCCTGCGTCAGGATGGTCTAGACGAGGCCGTTTGCCAGGTCCACGAGCGAGGAACACCCCTTCTTGCCGTCTGCCTCGGCATGCAGATGCTCGGCGACGGGAGTGACGAGAGTCCGGAAACTCCGGGACTCGCCATTGTCTCCGGCCGTTTTCGGCGGTTGCCCGACTCGGTGCGTGTGCCACACCTCGGATGGAATCAAGTCAATGCCGATGAGGGCTCGGGCCTCCCGAGTGGTACCGCGGCGTTTGCCAACTCATTCTGCTTGCCCGAGTCACCGAACGGCTGGACCGCTGCCTGGACGACGCACGGCACGAGGTTCGTCTCGATGCTGGCTCAGGGGCGGACGCTGGCCTGTCAGTTCCACCCCGAGCTGTCTGGCCCATTCGGGATGGGGCTCATCCGGGACTGGCTCAGCGGAGAGGTGCCTGCCGGGGCGGCGGAGCCGGAGGTAGGCCAACCGGGAGATCGGACGGACGAAGGCGGACCGGAACATCCAGCGGAACGAGGCACGGCCTCGGAGGTCTGGCAGCAAGTCGCCCCCCGCATCGTCCCTTGTCTCGACGTGAAGGATGGAAGGGTGGTGAAGGGAATTCGCTTCCAGAACCTCCGCGATGCCGGGGATCCCGCCGACCAGGCCGGAGAGTACGAACGCCAAGGGGCCGACGAGATCGTCATCCTCGACATCGGAGCCTCCCACGAGGCTCGGGAAACGCAGCGCGAAACCGTGCGTGCTGTGCGGCGACGCATTCACATCCCGCTCACGGTGGGCGGCGGCGTCCGTACAGTGGACGACGCCCGGGGCCTTCTCGCTGCCGGCGCCGACAAAGTGAGCGTCAACACAGCGGCGGTCCGTGACCCGAGCCTGCTGGAGCGGTTGAGCCAAGCGTTCGGAACACAATGTGTGGTGCTGGCCATCGACGCCCGCCGTTTGGGCGACAGCTGGGACACGCTGGTCGTGGGCGGGCGGGAGCCGACGGGCATCGACGTGATCGAGTGGGGGCGCAAGGGAACGCGACTCGGCGCCGGCGAAATCCTGCTCACGAGTTGGGACCGGGACGGCACGCGCGCCGGCTGTGACGTGGAGTTGCTCGAAGCCATGCGTGAGGCCGTGGATGTGCCGGTCATCGCGTCCGGCGGCATCGGCACGCCCGACGACGTCGCGTCCGCCTTTCGGGCTGGAGCCAACGCGGTTCTGGCCGCATCGGTGTTTCATGACGGAGACCTCACAGTCGGCCAAATCAAAACGTACGTCTCGGATCAAGGATTGGCGGTGCGCCCATGATCATTCCCAGCATCGATCTCATGGATGGACGCGCAGTTCAGCTCCGCCAAGGGAAGGAGTTCGTCCTCGACGGAGGTGATCCGTTCGAGCGCCTCGACGAGTTTTCCGTGGCGGGCGAGGTGGCCGTCGTCGATTTGGACGCCGCCATGGGCAAGGGGTCCAACACCGCTACGATTCGCGAATTGGTCCGCCGAGCCCCGTGTCGCGTCGGCGGTGGGATCCGCGACGTAGACTCGGCCCTGGCTTGGCTAGACGCGGGAGCCACGCACGTCGTGATCGGGACAGCGGCGTCCGTGGAGTTCTGCTCCCAACTCCCTCGGGACCGCGTCATCGCGGCCGTCGACGCCGAGGGCGGTACGGTCGTCGTGGAAGGATGGCAGACCAAGACCGAACACGGCGTGATCGACCGGATCGCGGAGTTGGCGCCTTTCGTCGGCGGCTTCCTCCTGACGCAGGTGGAATACGAAGGCGGGATGTCAGGGTGGAACGAAGATCTGGTCGCCGAGGCCGTGGAAGCGGCTGGGTCCGTCCGCATCACCGCGGCCGGAGGGATCACCTCGGCCGAGGACGTGGCGCGGCTGGATCATCTGGGTGTGGACGCCCAAGTGGGAATGGCTCTATACACGAACCGGATGAGCTTGGGCGAAGCCGTGGGTGCACCGCTGGTCAAAGCGATCGACGGGCGACTTTGGCCTACAGTGGTGTGCGAAGAAGAAGGCCACGCGATCGGGCTCGTGTGGAGCACCCGCGAGAGTCTCGAGGCGGCCGTGCGAGAACGGCGTGGGATCTATTGGTCCCGCTCCCGAGACTCGCTGTGGATCAAAGGAGAAACCTCCGGCGCCACCCAGGAACTCATCCGTGTGGAGTTGGACTGTGATCGCGACGCACTCCGCTTCATCGTTCGTCAACACGGCTCCGGGTTCTGTCACACGGGTACCCCAGGATGCTGGCCGACGTCCTTTACGCTCTCGGCTCTCTCCGACCTCATCGACCAAAGAGGTCGGGAGGCTCCGGAGGGGTCCGGTACGGCCAAGCTCATGGGGGATCCGGAGCTCCTCGCCTCCAAGCTGCGCGAAGAGACGGAGGAGCTGATCCAGGCGTTGCAAGCCGACCTGCCCAAGGGCGGGGTGCTGGAGGGTGGCGTGCGGGACGCGAATGACGCCGGATCGACGGACGATGGGGCGACCGGAACAGCGTCCGCCAACCATGTGATCCACGAAGCAGCCGATCTCCTCTACTTTACGCTCGTTGCCGCGGCGAGCCGTGGCGCCGGTGTCGAAGCACTCCGCAGTGAACTGGCTCAACGAAACCTACGCGTTCGGCGGAGACCGATGAAAGCCAAGCCCGACGGCGAGGGGGATCAATGAGCCAGCCCTTTCTGCCTTCCCGACGGGCGGAGGAGTTCGGAACCCGCAGTGCGGGCGGCGTGCCTCCCAAGATCCTCGCTGAAGCGGCGGTCATCGTGGAGCGTGTCCGTTCTGGCGGAGAAGAGGCATTGAGGGAATACACGACTCGCTTCGAGGATTGTGCTCCTGAGGCGCCCCTCTATCTGACCGGGGAAACCCTTCAAGGTCATTTGGACGAGCTTCCGTCGGGTGACCGGAGCCGCCTGGAGCGCATCGCGGAGCGCATCCAGACGTTCGCACAATCTCAACGCGACTCGTTGGCCCCGGTGGAGACCCCCGTGCCGGGCGGCCACGCCGGCCACCGTATCGATCCCGTCGAAGCGGCGGGGTGTTACGCACCGGGCGGCCGTTATCCCCTTCCCTCCTCCGTGTTCATGACGGCTATCACTGCCCGCACCGCGGGTGTCCAGTCCGTGTGGGTCGCGAGCCCCCGCCCGGTACCGATCACGCTGGCCGCCGCCGCCGTGGCAGGGGCTGACGGGGTTATGGCGGCCGGGGGTGCCCATGCGATCGCGGCCTTGGCATACGGTGTCGGTCCTATTCCTCCCAGCGACGTCGTGGTAGGCCCGGGAAATCTCTACGTCACCGCGGCCAAGCAGTTGCTCGCCGGGCAAGTCCAGATCGACATGCTCGCGGGTCCTTCGGAGCTGGTCGTCATCGCTGACGGAGACGTCGACCCTGCCTGGGTCGCCGCGGATCTATTGGCACAGGCAGAGCATGATACCGATGCGGTTCCGATCCTGATCTCCCTCGACGCGGAGCTGCCTTCTCGGGTCGAGCGGGAGATCGAGAACCAACTCGAAGATCTTCCGACCGCGTCCACGGCGAAGGAGGCGCTCCGCGACGGCGGCGTCATCGTATGTGACACCATCGGCGAGGCCTGTTTGGCCTGCGACACCATTGCGCCCGAGCACCTCCAACTCTCGGTCTCGAACCCCGGGGACTGGTCGGATCGACTCCAACATTACGGAACCCTATTCATCGGGGAGCGCGCGGCGGAGGTATTCGGCGATTACGGGGTGGGGCCCAACCACGTCCTGCCCACCGGAGGCACCGCAAGAGCGCGGGGCGGGCTCTCCGTCATGGACTTCTTGCGGGTGCGCACTTGGATCCGTGCGGACTCAGCCGCTGATGCCGACTTGATTGAGGACGTGGCGTGGTTCGCCCGCCGAGAAGGTCTCGAAGCCCACGCCAGAGCGGCCGAGATCAGGCTCGGTGACGAATAGAGACCGAGAAAGCCCCCCGATGCGGAACACCCTCACGAAGCGCCACCTCTGAATGAAAATCCCCCCGCGACCGCCAGGCCGCAGGGGGATGTCCGACTGCTTGGATGCTGGCGAAGCCTACCGATCGTCGTCCTGGTCGGCAGCCGGCCGTCCCGCCCTCGCTACGACTCTTCCTGCTCCAGGTAGATCACGTCCACCCACGCGTGGGCCTTCTCGTCGACTGTCCGATCCCCGTATCCCACCACTGGTGATAGTCCGGGTTGTTCGGGTTGTTTCCCGTGTTGTCATAGATACGCCACTTTTGCGGGTGGCGGGATGGCGCACTCTTCGTGGATCCGGTCCAAGATTTCTAAAAGCGGGGGCCGGCGGCACGGCGATGTCGCCCGCTCAACTTGCCGACCTGCAGCGTCTGGAACTCCTGACCTACACATTGTTGCCTATAGTCTTGGCCTTACGAGTCTCAGTGACCGCTCTGGTCCTCCAATTGTTCACCACGCTCATCGATGCGGGCTTGCCTTATCGCCACCTCCTGCGTGCTTCGCTCTGGGGATTCGCCGCGGCGCTCTACGGCTTGTTCCTCCAAACGTTGAGGCTCGATCTGCTCGGTCCCGACCTCACGATGCTGGAACTCACCGTGGTACCCGACTCGCTCGCCGCGTTGATCATGAGCCCACCGCGCTCGGTGGCCCTGGGCTACGCAGCATTGAGCCTCCTGAACCTTCACAACCTGATCTGGATTGGCATTCTGTTCGCCTACTTTCGCTTCGAATGCCGCGTCCCCCCACGCACCGCTCTCTTCATCCCCGTGGCGACCTGGGCAGTCATCTCACTCGCACAGCTGGGACTTCAGGCCTTCACGGCCCAGATCATGGGCTGACCCAAGGGGTCCCCCCTCCGATCTAGAGGCCCATTTGGCTCGACATCCGCGAAAAGCTTGTACACATTACCGGATGTTGGGAAACACACTGATCAAGTCCAATGCGCCCGTCGGATCGTGGATCGGGCCGAAAGACCGACTTCTCACGACGCCCAAAGAGTTTGCTCAAGGCCTCCGCCGGGTCGGCACTCCCTTGTACGCTGTCGACTACGGCCGGGGGCTCGCACTCGCCGAAGGCGGATCGGTCGAGATCGGCGGGGATCATCGAGTCGACGGACTGCCTCTTCTTGCGCTCGCGCCCCCCTGCAGACCCCAGGACTTCGGCTCGGCCAGCTTCGCCAACGACCACGGCATCCGCTTCTGCTATTTGGCCGGAGCCATGGCAAACGGCATCGGATCGGCGGAACTGGTGGAGGCGATGGGCCGAGACGGCATGCTCGCCTTCTTCGGAGCAGCGGGTTTGGGACCGGACACGGTGGAAGACGCGATCGACCGAATCTCCACACGCCTTGGGGACCTCCCCTGGGGATTCAACTTGATCCACAGTCCATACGAACCGCTGCTCGAAGAGGCTGTCGCCGATCTTTATATACGTCGAGGGGTGACTCGGGTCTCGGCGTCCGCCTACATGGATTTTACCCTCCCGCTCGTTCGATACCGGTTTCACGGGATCCATTCCGATCCTTCGGGGCAGATCGTGACACCGAACCGGCTGGTCGCGAAGGTCTCCCGAATCGAAGTGGCGCGGAAATTTCTTGCACCGCCGCCGCCGAAGATGGTGGCCGAACTGGTGGCGCGCGGAGACCTCTCAGAAGAACAGGCGCGGATGGCTGGATCGGTCCCGGTGGCCCAGGATTTGACCGTCGAGGCCGACTCGGGGGGACACACGGACAATCGGCCGGCCATCGCCTTGCTTCCGACGATGCTCGCACTTCGCGACAACGTCCAGGCCGAGCAGGGCTACGCGATCCCACTCCGTGTGGGTTCCGCCGGGGGAATATCGACGCCACATTCAGTGGCTGCAGCGTTCGCCATGGGTGCCGATTACGTCATGACCGGCTCGGTCAACCAAGCTTGCAGAGAGGCCGGAACGTCCGACGCGGTGCGACAAATGTTGGCGCAGGCGGAGCAGGCCGACGTGACGATGGCCCCGGCGGCCGACATGTTCGAGATGGGCGTCCGGTTGCAGGTGCTCAAGCGTGGAACGATGTTTCCTATGCGGGCGCATCGATTGTATGATTTATACCGGGCTCATCACGGACTCGAAGACATTTCCGATGACGAACGGACGAACCTGGAGAAGACGGTTTTCCGTATGCCATTGGAAGAGGTCTGGAGCGAGACGCGAAGCTTCTGGAAAGCACGCGATATCACCCAGATCGAGAGGGCTGGTAGCGATCCGAAACATCGGATGGCGCTGGTCTTTCGGTGGTACCTCGGGATGTCGTCCCGGTGGGCCAACCGTGGTGAGGCTGGGCGGGAAATGGACTACCAAGTTTGGTGTGGTCCCGCGATGGGTGCGTTCAACGAATGGGTTCGAGGCAGTGTTCTCGATCCCTGGGAGGATCGGCGCGCGGTAAACGTGGCGCACAACATGTTACATGGGGCGGCGGTCATCACTCGGGCCGGCGCCTTACGTAGCCAGGGGGTCGAGGTTCCAGCCACCTCGGTGGACACCACGCCCCGTGGTCCAGGTGAACTTGAGGAAATGCGTACTTGAGCGATCGGAATAAGGATCGGGCTCCGGCCCAGTCACCCATAGCCATCGTCGGCATATCCTGCTTATTCCCGGGGGCGAGTAGCCTTCAGGAGTACTGGGCGACCGTGCGCGACGGTGTCGATGCGATCACCGAGGTTCCGTCGAGCCATTGGTCGGTCGGCGACTACTTCGACACTGATCCCAAAGCCTCCGACATGACCTACGGGGACCGCGGCGGCTTCCTCGATGCGATCGATTTCGATCCGATGCTCTTCGGGATTTCCCCCCGGGACCTCGAGGCGACCGACTCCACCCAGTTGCTCGGCATGTACGTCGCCCGGCAAGCCCTCAGGGATGCCGGTTACGGGTCGGACGGACGAACGTTCGAACGTGACCGTACCAGTGTGATCCTCGGTGTGAGTGGTACGCTTCCTCTGGTGATTCCTTTGGGGGCGCGCCTCGGTCACCCGATCTGGCGGCAGGCTCTTGCCGACGCCGGCGTCGATTCAGAGACGAGTGAAGACGTGATCGACCGGATCGCATCGGGTTACGTACCCTGGCAGGAAAACTCCTTCCCTGGGCTTCTCGCCAACGTGGTGGCCGGCCGGATCGCCAATCGCCTCGATCTTCACGGAACCAACTGCATCGTCGACGCAGCGTGCGCTTCTTCTTTGAGCGCCATCCACCTCGCCTCACTCGAACTGTCCGCAGGCCGGGCCGACATGGTGTTGAGCGGCGGGCTGGACACGTTCAACGACATCTTCATGTACATGTGCTTCTCGAAGACGCCCGCGCTTTCGGCGTCGGGGAACGCGCAGCCGTTCAACCAGGATGCGGACGGTACGATTCTCGGCGAGGGTGTGGGCATCGTCGCGCTCAAGCGCTTGGCGGACGCCGAGCGGGACGGCGATCGCATCTACGCCGTGATCAAGGGCCTAGGGTCGTCGAGCGACGGCAAAGGCCAAGCGGTTTACGCGCCGTCTCCGGAAGGGCAAGCACGCGCACTTCGCGCGGCGTATAAAAACGCCGGCGTGACGCCTGATACGATCGGGCTCGTGGAGGCCCACGGCACGGGTACCCGTGTGGGTGACGCCACCGAGGCGCGTGGCCTCGCGGACGTCTACGAGGGCACAGGCCGGGAAGGCTCGTGGTGCGCGCTTGGCTCCGTAAAATCGATGATCGGTCATACCAAGGCGGCCGCGGGAGCGGCTGGTTTGATCAAGGCCGCGTTGGCCCTCCACCACAAAGTTCTTCCCCCTACGATCAAGGTCGAGACGCCCACCGAGGCGGTGTCCCCGGGAGAAACACCGTTCTACGTCAACACTGAAAAGCGTCCGTGGCTGGCGGAGAGCGGTCACCCTCGTCGGGCCGGTGTGAGCGCTTTCGGTTTCGGCGGCAGCAACTTCCACTGCGTAGTAGAGGAGTACGAGTCCCAAACGACCCTCGTGGATTGGGACGGCCAGGATCAGATCCTCGCTTTCTCGGCTGACACCCGCGAGGCCTTGGCGGCGAAATTGAAGGACTTCGCTGCGGGCTCCGACTTGAACGACTTGGATGCCCGGCCCCGATGGGCTGAAATCCGGGGACAAGCGGCTGAGACGCGGGAAGCTTTCGATGCTTCTGGCGAATTCCGGTTGCTCGTGGTGGCTGAGCGCGACGGCAAGTCTCCGGCAGACCTCATCGCCTTGGCGCTGGCCAGACTGGATGAGGCGGCTTCGTCTTGGAGTTTACCGCAAGGCGTCTTTTTCGGATCCGGCCCAACGAAGGGTGGGTGGGCCGCTTGTTTCCCGGGCCAGGGAGCGCAGCACGTCGGCATGCTGCGCGAACTCATGTGCCGCTTCCCGGTGGCTGCGGACACGCTGTCGGCCGCGACGGAAGTCAGCACCGGCTTGGTCGACAAACTCTATCCCCATCCAGCGTTCGACGACGATACGAGAGCAGAGCTGGAGTCCGAGCTCCGAGCCACCAAGACCGCCCAACCGGCCCTTGGCGCTGTAAGCCTCGCCGCCTTCCGGGTTCTGGAGCAATTGGGCCTCAAGCCCGACGCGACGTGTGGTCACAGCTACGGCGAGTTGGTCGCCTTGTGCGCTGCGGGCCGCATTGAAGCCACCGAGTTGTTCGAGCTTTCGCGATCACGCGGTGAGCTCATGACGATGGGCCAAGGCGATCATGGCTCCATGCTGGCCGTTGCAGCCGAGTCGGAACTGGTTCAGGCCTTGATCGAGAATCATGATCTCGACCTGGTCATCGCGAACAACAACGCCCCGCGTCAGGTCGTGCTTTCCGGTGTGACCGAAGAGATCGATCGGGCAAAGGACCTTCTGTCTGAAGAGGGCGTCCGGAACAAGAGGTTGCCCGTCTCGGCCGCATTTCACAGCGCGTTGATTGCCGAGGCCGCAGCACCGTTCGCCGAGAGCATCAAGCGCGTCAAGCTGACGAAAAGTGCCGTGCCCGTGTACGCGAACGCGACGGGCAAGAGATATCCGGCGACACCTGCTTCCGCGCGGAAGGTGCTCTCCAAGCAGTTGGCCTCATCGGTGGACTTCATGCAGTGCGTGAAGGCCATGTTCGACGATGGTGTCCGTACGTTCGTCGAGGTCGGACCCGGCCGTCGCCTCTCGGGGCTCATCGGAGAGATCTTGGCCGACGAGGAGGTCACCGTCGTGGCGGTGGACGCTTCTTCCGGGCAAAGGCCCGGCTTGGTCGATCTGGCCCGCATGCTGGCGCAGGTCGCCGCCGCCGGACATTCGGTAGCCCTCGACCAGTGGGACGTAGGTGCTCTCGAGGCATGGCGGATTGATTCCGCCCGAGAGAAACCCGCCCTCACGGTGAAGGTGAGCGGCGTCAATCACGTAACGGAACGCCCGAAGCGACCGCCCAGGGTCGCAGCACCCCGTGTCGCGGCAGACACAATCGCTCCGGATACGACGATGCCAGCTACTCCCTTGGCGGCGGTTCCCGCAACGGGCGTTTCCGCGGAAGCGACTTCGACGACTTCCGCGGCCGGCTCCGATCCGCGGTTATTCGCCGCGGCTCCCGCTTCGACGTCGTCGTCCAACTCGGATCCGCGCGTGCTCGCTGAAGCCATGCGGGCGAGCCAAGCGAGTTTGGCCGCACTGGTCAAGCTCCAGGAGCAGACGGCCGCCGTGCATCGGCAATTCCTGGAATCGCAGGAACGCACCATCCAAGCCATCATCCGACATCAGGGTCTGAGCACGACGCCGGCCGGCGCTA
>JAPYQK010000106.1:0-6700 GCA_029941275.1 Longimicrobiales bacterium
CACGAATCACGCCGGGCTTGTCCCGTCCGTTCTTGTTCTCCTCGCGAGTACCATGGGGCAGGCCGGGGCCCAGGAAATCGTCGAGCTTGGAGATCGGACGGCGAACTGCCAAGAGGATGCGGCCTGCTTCAACCGGCTCCACCCTGCGATTCCCATGGCAGCGAGAGCACGTCCTGGGGCGACGATCGTTTTCCACGCTCGTAATGCTTCTGACTTCGCCCTCGACCCGGATGCGGCCCCAGATCCTCGGGAAGGGGACGTTGGGAAGGGTACGGTGCATCCTGTTACGGGCCCCGTGCACATTGAGGGCGGTGAGCCCGGTGACCTGTTAAAGGTACGAATTCTTGATATAGCGCCGGGCCCGTGGGCGTACACGACCATCACCTCGAACGCGTTTGTTGGAGATGCAATCGAGGGGCCGATCCGGGTTCTTTGGAGACTCAACCGTGATTACGCGGTGTCCGATGACCTTCCAGGCGTGCGCATCCCCAACCGAAGTTTTCCTGGGATCGTGACGACGATGCCGGGCCCCGACCAACACGCACAGATGATGGCCAGAGAAGCCGCACTCTGGGAGGCGGGTGGCGCCGTCAGCCCCCCGGCCTACGTAATACACGCGTCTCCCCAAGAGATCTGCGGGGCGGGTGGGACTCACGCAGGTGAGTGTCTACGTACGGGCCCTCCGCGCGAGCACGGCGGCAATATGGACATCAGGTACATGCAGGCCGGTGCTTCAATCTATTTGCCGTGCTACGTAGAAGGATGCGGCCTCGGTATCGGAGACTTGCACTACGCCCAGGGGGATGGCGAGGTGTCGGGCACGGCGCTCGAAATGGATGCCACTGTGACGCTGACCACCGAGTTGATCAAGGACGACGGTGGGCGACTGCGGCGGGGACCCCACTACGAAGGGCCGTCCACCCTGCTCGATATACCCTCCCGGTCCTTTTATGCGACTACCGGCTTTCCCCTCAAGGAGGAGGGGGAGGTGCCCCCAGATATGCGGTACCTGGCGTCAGACAAAGTCGCCACGCTGGAGAACTTGTCGAAGGACGTTTCGCTAGCGGCGCGGAACGCCTTGCTGGAGATGATCGACTACATCTCCGAGACCTACGGGTACACGAGGGAACAGGCCTACATCATCGCTTCCGTCGCCGTAGACCTCAGAATCGGGCAACTCGTGGACGTACCCAACGTGGGGGTCACGGCGATCCTGCCGGTCGACATCTTCGAGTCTAGATAGCGTGCTCTGATCCGGCACGCGCGCCCACAGTTCGGGTGGGCGATTGCGGTCCGCGGCTAGCTATTGTGGTCTGAATCACACCGTCCGGGGTGAGACTACGGTCGGTTGAACAACGATGGTCCGGGTGAGCGACTACGCCCTGGGTGGGCCATCGAGATCCGAAGCGGATCCCATATGCTCGAGCGCCCCGGACCAATCCAGCAAGTCTCGCCTCCCCTTGGGTGAAAGCTCATAGTGGCCGGTCTTCACACGATCGAACCACCCGTAGTGGTTGTCCCGTAAGATCTGTCCCGCCCGTGACACCCCGGTACGTTTGCTCAGGACGCTGACCTTGAGCACACCCTCATCCGCTAGCTGGCGAGCGCATCGTAGTGCATCCTGGCGGTAAGCGGTGAGTCGTTTCCGGGAAGATGAGCCTCCCGCCTCTGGATCGCCGATCCGTTCCGCGAACTCCTTGAGCAGTCGCTCTCGGCGATCAGCCCTAGCTCTCGGCCGATACGGTGCGGGGTCCAGCACGGGCACCACCCTTCCGCTCGCGGAAACTGTGAGGAGTCCCACGCCAAGGCGGCGAAGCAGTCCCGTCACGTGCTTCCGGCGGGTGCGCCAGGAGGCGCTGTAGCCTTTCCCGACTCGGAAGGCCACGTAGACCGTCTCCGCAAAGGCGAGCCGATCGACCGCCTGAAGTATGAGGGCCAGGTTCAATCGTTCCTTCAACTCGACCACAACCGGGCCTTCCTCGCCGCGTACCGCCATGACGTCGCAGGCCCCGATCTCTCCCTTCACCACGTAGCCCTGTGCCTCCAGGAACAGCTTGATCGGGCCGTAGAGTTCAGCTTCAGGCATTCGGGCTCTTTGAGGGTGAGGCGACGACGGGGGGCGATGATGGGGGAACGACGCGGACCTTTCTGCTAACTACTGAGAGAAGATCACCTCACATCGGTCGCCGACCGTGATGCCGTTTTCCGTGAACCAACCCTGGGGGACCTCGAGCGCGTACATTGCGGGATTCGCGCCGTTATGGGTGTTGGTGGTCTCGGGCTCCATCTGTTGGATATCGACGATCTCGAAGTCGCGATCGATAAAAGCGACGTCGAGGGCCACCAAGGTATTCCGCATCCAAAATGACCGCATACCCTCGTTCTCCCAAACGAAGAGCATGCCCGTGCCGTTCGGGAGTTCTTCCCGATCCATGAGTCCGCGCGATCGGAGAGCCGACGTATTCGCCACTTCAGCGCGCACCGTGTCGTTCCCGAAGATGACCAGTGCGATCGCGGCGTGTGCTAGGCCCGGAACCGCGGTGGATTCGTTTCCGGCCACACGAATCCCAGCCCTGGCCACCATGGTCTCAGTGGGACCCACAATCGCTACGGCGGGAGCTAGAATCGCCTCAGCCGGAGCAGAGCCCTGACCCGGCAATGGATGCAGTGCCACCTCACCGAGGGGGTTCGGGCCCGGAAGCAGGGCGGCCGTGGATATCAGAATGATGAGTGGTCTCATTCCCCACCGTATGGTCCGGATGATAGATTTCGGGACGAGCTTCGCGGCGCGAAGCACAGTTGCCATCCTTACCGGAATTGAGGCGAAGGCGTTCCCATGATCGATCCGGAACTACTCGAAATACTAGTTTGCCCCGAGACGCACCAGCCGGTCCGCCAGGCTGATGATGCACTGCTGGACCGTGTGAACCAAGCGATCCGCTCGGGTGGCGTGTCCAACCGAGGCGGCGACGGGGTGACCGATCCGGTTGATGGGGGATTGGTTCGAGAGGACGACAAGATCCTCTATCCGGTTCGGGAGGACATTCCGATCATGTTGATCGACGAGGCGATTGAGCTCGACAAGCTGGGCTAAGCGGAGAAAAGAACTTGTCCCTCATCAATTTCCATCGGGTCCTCATCGTAGCGGCCATCCTGTTTTGTGCGGGGTATGGCGCTTACGAACTCATGGCGTTCACCGGGATCGGTGCTAACGGTTCGCGGGTGCTTTCAGCTTTCTTCTTCGTGTGCGCGGCGGGGTTGAGCTACTACCTGTGGAGGTTGAAGGACATTCTGGGCGTCGACGAGTAGGCGACCTAGTCAGCGGCTCCATACCCTCGCATCAATTTCCGGCTCCAAGCGGCTCAACTGGCTCCGACGGCGGAGCGTCCGGCAGCACCGAGGGAAGCCTCTCCCAAAACAGGGGCGGGCGAAATGCTGGATGGTTGCCGATCTGGTTCAGAGTCGCAGCGTCGTAGAGCCGCCCGTTGACCATCACCGAGCTCAGTGATTCCGTGTTCCGTATGTCGTCGAGCGGATCTTCGTCCAACACGAGAAGGTCGGCGAGTTTTCCGGCCTCCAGCGAGCCCAAGTCCTCATCGAGGCCCAAATAACGGGCTCCGTTGATCGTCGCAGCCTTGAGTGCCTCGACTTGGGTCATTCCCCCTTGTTCGAGCATCCACAGTTCCCAGTGAGCGCCGATCCCTTGCATCTGTCCGTGAGCCCCAAGTGTGATCAGGCCACCTGCGTCCTGAATGACCTTCGCCCCCCTGGATATCCGGATGTGGTTGTAGTCTTCGTCACCCGCGGCGATGATGCGCCTGCGTGAGCGCGCGTCCACGACGTCACGGGGCACGAATGTGAGCAGGCGCTCGTTCTCCCACACATTGGTGCGTTCGTACCAGTAGTTCTCTCCCTCGAGTCCCCCGTAGCCCACGATCAGCGTGGGGGTATAACCCGTGGTGCTTTGCCCGAAGAGTTGAGCTAAGTCGTTGTAGACGACCGGAACTGGAAGCGCGTGCTCGACTCCGGTGTGGCCGTCGAGGACCATGGTCATGTTGTAATAGACCAGGGATCCGCCCTCGGGCACGACCATCATCTCCTGGTTCCGGCCGGCCTGGATGATCATCTGGCGAGCGTCACGGCGCCGCTGGTTGTAACTCTTCACGCTGAAGGCACCGACGGCCTTCATACGGGCTAAGTGGAGTTCGGCGTCGTTGGCGTCGTTGACGATGGCCTTGTTGGCTCGTTCGGCCCCGTACAGAATCGTCCCGGTTGAAAAGAGTCTCGGCCCGAGCTTGAAGCCGGCCCGGATCATCTCCGCATTCGTGAACACCGTGGTGGTGTTGTTCGACGGATCGTGCGATGTGGTCACGCCGAACGCGAGGTTCGCCATGAGCGGCCAACTGGCTTCTCCGATGATGCCCGCCCCCTCCCCGCTCACGTGTGCGTGCACGTCGATGAAGCCTGGAAGGATCGTCTTGCCCTCCGCATCCACGACCAATGCGCTCCTGGGGATGGTCACCTCATCGGTAGGCCCGACCTCGATGATCCTGTTACCGGTCACCACGATCGTTCCGTCTTCGATGAGTCCGCCGTCCTCGCCCGAACCCGTGGTGAGCGGAAGGATGCGTGCTCCTACGAAGGCGATCGTGCCGGTGGGAATGTCGTTCGCTTGGTTGAAGCTGATCGAGACTCCGTTCGCCTCGGGCGGGGCGGATTCCGCCGGTCCACCAGGTGTGAACGTAAACGTCTCGGACACGTCCCGAGAGAAGTACTCCGGCCCCAGCGCCCAGTGGAGCGACTGGCTGTCGCCGGACCAGTGCAGGTACAGGCCCGCATTCTCGGAGACTTGCTCGACTGGGAAACCGTCCGCGTTGGGACCCAGCGTGACCGTCCGTCCGGATCGGGGGAACGCGGCCACGTAAGCACGGTAGCGCTCCGTGAAAGCGACCCAGCGGCCGTCGGGTGAGGGGACGATCTCGGTTGCGTTTTCCGATTCGAAATGAACGATTTCGTCGGTGCCGTCCAGGTCGACGCTCACCAAGCGCCGGCCTCCGTCGCCGAAATCGTTCACGAAAACGCGCGTGCCTGTGGAATTGAACACGGGCTGTGAACCACTCCGACGGATCAGGGTCGGATTCTCGGACCCGTCGAACGGAATGATGAAAACGCCCGGGTTCTCGCCGTGTGTGGGGCCACGCACCCCGTCGCCGCTTTCCGATCGGTATGTCACCCACTGCCCGTCGGGTGAAAAGGATGGCGCAGAGTAGTGACCCGGCGTCGTGACCAGATCACGGGCGCCACTGCCGTCAGCGCGGATCACTCGGATTCGGCCTTTGTCGGCGTCCGTCCAGGTCGCATAGACGACCCACTGTTCGTCCTCTGAGAAATCGGGAGAGAATTCGATACGATCCTCCCGGGTGAGGCGCCTGGGAGAGCCGAACGGGAGCTCCATCAGGTAAAGCTTGCCCAACGCCGTGTACGCGACGAAGCGGCCAGCCGCCGAAGTGGTGACGTCGCGCAGCATCTTCACCTCGAACGCCCCCGGCGCCACTTCTTGCTGAAAGCGCAAAGCTTCGTGGATCGTCTGGTCCACCTGAGCTGTGAACGGAATGATCTCAGACGTTCCTGCGTTAACGTCGACTCGCCAGATCTTACCCTGGGCCCAAATCACGATACCGCTGCCGTCGGGCAACCAATCGTACTGGGTGTAGACACCGTGAATCGCCCAGGCCTCCTGCATGTCACGGTCCAAGCCCTCGAAGACCGGCCATTCTTCGCCGGTAGCGAGGTCGTGCAGGAAAAGGACCGTGTTCTCACGAACACGCCGAATGAAGGCGAGCTTGGTTCCGTCGGGCGAGGGGCGGGGTGTGATCGAGCCGCCCGGCCTCCGTAGAAGGGTCCGCTCCTCTCCGGTGGAGAGATCCCGCCGTACGATCGCGTAGATCGTCTGATACGGGTTCTTGTTGTATTCGAACGTCTGTCCCGGCCATACGTTCCGGCTGTAGTAGAGGTATTGCCCGTCCGGGGAAATCGCGGGCTCACCTTGATCCTTCTGAAAGCCGTTTCGCTCCGTCACCTGCAGGCCTGAGCCGCCGCTCACGTGGTACATCCACACCTCGCCGGCTCCAAGCGAGCGAGCGTCCACAAAGTGTTTTCGGACGAAGATGTACTGGCCGTCAGGGGACCAGGAGGGACTGTTGACCTCCCGATTGGACTCCTCGGAGATCTGCCGGAGATTCGATCCGTCCGGGTCCATTAGCCAGATGTTGGTGGCCCCATCCCTATCCGAGATGAAGGCGATTGCTGAGCCGTCGGGACTGAACCGGGGCTGCATGTCAAACGATTGGCCGGATGAAATGCGGATGGACAGGCCGCCCGTGATTGGCATCGTGTAGAGATCGCCCAACAGGTCGAACACGATCGCCCCACCTGTCGGATCGACGTCCACGTTCATCCAGGTGCCTTCGTCGGTCTCGAAGGAGAGCGGAATGGTGGGCCCGAGGGACTGCTCGACGTCCCAATCGCCGCTCCCTTCCTGGGACGTCGGGTCGGCAGTTTGGGTCGATAAAGGGGTGTTTTGCGCGGACAGAAGCGCACCCGATGGAAACGCCAGGAGCGCGGTCGAGAGGAGGATCGCGATGGGCTTCGTCATGACATCCTCGTCAGGTCGGGAGAGTCTCGCCAGATCGGAAGAGTC
>JAPYQK010000106.1:6800-9743 GCA_029941275.1 Longimicrobiales bacterium
TCGGAAGAGTCGGAGGAGTCCAGGCAGGGCTACCATAAATCGTTCGATGGCTGGCTAGGGCTCTTCGCGATACTTCTTGTAAAGGAAGATCATCCCAGCGATCCACAGAGTAACGGGTACGGCAGCCATGAGGAGCCCGCCGAGGAACATGCCCAGCCTCAGACCCTCATTATCCACGGAATTTACCTCTCACATGGTTTGTGGACGGGGGCGCTCTGCCGCCCAAACTGCACCAATCAGGGTAACGAGCAAAAGCCCGAACGGAAACCGACGGTTCCCGTCCGGGCCTCTTACCACGCCTCTACCACGCCGTCGTGGTACTCTGCGACCCTCTAGCGGTACTCGGTCATCACGAACAGTACGAGGATGAGCGCGAATGGAAGTGGCGATACCGCCATGATCCACAGTCGTTTCGGCTCATACTTCAGGTGCATGTAGTACATCGCCACCATCACCGCTTTCCAAACCGCCATCAGTACCAGTCCGATTGCGAGGACAACCTTCGGCAGGTCCAGGAACGCATACCCCACCTCGGCCAGCGTGAGCACGAGAAGGATGACCCAGATCAGGACATAGCGCGGGTGCGCGTGTTCTTGCTCTTCCATGATTGCTCCCGCCTTCAAATGAGGTAGACGATTGTGAACAGTAGGATCCAAACGAGATCCACGAAATGCCAATAGAGGCCAACCACTTCGACACCGGCCAAGCTCTCTTCGGTGTAGGCTCCACTTCGGGCCCTGAGGTAGACGAAAATGAGGCAGAGAACCCCAATCGAAACGTGGGCCCCGTGGAACCCGGTCATGGCGTAGAACGTGGCTCCGTAGAGCGGTCCGCCAAGTGAAGGACCTTCGTGCGGGTTACCCCGACCGACCGCATGGTATCCATCGAGTATCGGCTGGAAGCCCTCTCCCCACAGTGCACTGTACTCAATGGCCTGGATGCCCACGAAGCCCGCGCCAATCACGATCGTGGCGAGCAGCCACCGCTGGAGCCCCTTCTGATCCCCCTTTTGGATGGCCGCGAATGCTTTGACCATCGTGAGCGACGAACAAATCAGAAGGAACGTGTTCACTGCGGTCAAAGGAACGTTCAGAACCACGCCCGGATCGGTCCAGTGATCCGGGTGGGCGAAGCGCAGGATGATATAGGTCCCGATCAACGAGGTGAAGAACATCACCTCGCTGAGGAGGAACACCCACATCCCCAGCTTCATGTTGTAGACCTTCATCCCCTCCATGGGTCTGCGGTCCATGGTCGCAACTACTGCGTCGCTCATGCGTCAGTCTCCAGGAACGAGTTCGGGTGTCGGGGATGCGGCGGTCTGGCCGCCGGAGCCACTGGTCGCCGGCGGCTCATCCTGGGGCCAATAGTCCTTGTCATGGTCCGGATGGCTGTACTCGTAGGGGCCCCGGTACACGATAGGCATCTCCGGGAAGTTGCCGTGCGGCGGGGGAGAAGGCGTGGTCCACAACAATGAGCCGGACTTCCAGGGGTTGTTGCCGGCTTCCTTACCCGCCTTCAAGCTCCACAGGAAGTTGAACGCGAAGATCACCTGTGTAGCAGCGAAGAGAAATACGCTGATCGAGATGAACGTGTTCATGGGTTGGAGCCCTTGGAGGTACTCGTACTGATTGGGATCGTAGATCCGGCGCATCATGCCCTGCACACCCAAGTTGTGCATGGGGAAGAACGCCATGTTGTAGAAGATGAACGAAAGCGTGAAGTGCACTTTGCCGAGCCCTTCGTTCATCATCCGGCCGAACATCTTCGGATAGTAGTACGTGATCCCCGCGAAAATTCCGAAGAGACTGCCCCCCACAAGCACATAATGGAGGTGCGCCACGATGAAGTACGTGTCGTGGATGTAGATGTCGACGGGCGCGGCGGCCATGAAGATCCCAGACAGGCCGCCGATGATAAAGAGCGACACGAACGCGACCGCATGAAGGAGCGGCGTGTCCATGTGGACGTTCCCACGCCAGAGCGTGCCCATCCAGTTGAAGGTCTTGATGGCCGAGGGGACCGCGATCACGATGGTGGTCACCACGAAAGTCATGCCCAGAAGCGGGTTCATGCCGCTCTGGAACATGTGGTGACCCCAGACGACCCATCCCAGGAAGCCGATAGCCACCATGGCGACCACCATGGAGTGGTAGCCGAAGATCGGCTTCCGCGACCGGTTTGCGATCACCTCAGATACGAAGCCCATCGCCGGAAGGATCAGGATGTAGACCTCCGGGTGACCGAAGAACCAGAAAATGTGCTGCCAAAGAAGGGGCTCGCCACTGCCTTCGGGGCGGAAGAAGGCGGTTCCGATCGTTTGATCGAAGAGCAGCAGGAGCAGGCCACCCGTCAGAATCGGAATCGCCAGCAAGAGCAGCCAGGCCGTGATGAACAACGACCATGTGGCCAGCGGAATCCGGAACCAGGTCATGCCAGGCGCCCGCATATTGATTACGGTCGAGACGTAGTTCAAGGCGCCGGTGATCGAGGAAAATCCCAAGATGATCAGCGAGACCAGCCAAAGGATTTGCCCCATATACACGCCCGTCCACTCACCCGATGTGCTCAACGGCGCATAGGAGGTCCAACCGGCACCGGCGGCGCCGCCTTCCACGAAGAAACTCGCCAGCATGATGAATCCGGCGACTGGCGTAATCCAAAAGGACAACATGTTGATACGCGGAAACGCCATATCCTCCGCACCGATCTGGAGCGGAATCAGCAAGTTTCCGAACACACCCGCCATGAGCGGCATGAGTGCGAAGAACACCATGAACGTGGCGTGCATCGTCACCAGAGAATTGTAGAACTCGGGTAGAATGATGCCGCCGGGGGCCATGGTGTCCGGGAAGAGACCTCTCAGGGGCAGGGGCAGGGGCCGGCCCGGGAAACCGAGCTGCCAGCGAATCATGACAGCGAGGGCTCCGCCCAACGCAAGGA
>JAPYQK010000107.1 GCA_029941275.1 Longimicrobiales bacterium
CACCGGGTCTACGGAACATACTTCGGAATCTGGCTTCCCTTTCGCGTCTACCGAAAACGATGGAAACTCTTCAATTCGGTGCATCTTGAGCACTGCCCGAGATTCGTCTATAAGCCGTTTTGGGAGGAGATGTTGGAGGCCAATCGAAAGGCGTTGCACCGCACACGTGGGAGCCGCTTCCGGGTCGGATCGGACCTGCGCATGGATCGACTCTACCGGATGTGGATGCTCGGGCCGAAACGAAAGTACGCCGAGCCGGTAAAAGCTCGAGAGCTACTGCGGTATCACCGCTTTCACCGGATCGGCAACGACATTACGGAGCAAGTCGCTGCGTTGGAGGCTCTCAGGGAAATGCGTCCGAAGTTTTATTGCCTCAACGACGACCAGGGTGAGCGTCCCGACGACGCAGTTTGCGAGAGCGTGCGTGCCTTCCTCGACGATTATTATCCCGACCCCTCCGAATTTGAGCGGCGGGAAGCGTCGTGAGCGTCAGCGTCGTCATTCTGAATTGGAATCGACCGATTTGGTTGCGCCGGGTGATCCTGCCCTTGCTCGCCCGCCAACCGTTGGTCGATGAGATTCACGTGTCTCACGGCCGTGAGAGCGCGAGTTTCTCCTACAAGAACCGTCATTGTCGGATCATCCACCGTCACGATTGGCATCTCAACGACCGGTATGGACTCGCCCTGCGTTTCGTCGCGGCCAAGGAAGCGAGGAACGAAGCGGTCTTGATCGTCGACGACGATCTGGTGGTGCCGGCTCGGTCGATCACGGCGCTGAAGTCCTTCTTCGACGAGGCGCCGCTCACGTTGCATGGGATCTTCGGGCGGCGTATCAACCGAGATTATCAATACTTGTACGAAGGGTACGAGCGCGGGGAAACGCCGATCGTTCTAACTCGGTGCCTGATGATGCACCGGTCGTATGCGGATGTGTTTCTCGAAGCTGAGCCCTCCGCCGCAGAACTCATCACCAGAGGCTCACCCAAGTGGAACGGCGAGGACATCTTCCTCTCGCTCCTGTCGATTCGGGAGTCGGGTACGCTGCCCCGGGCATACGATCTGCCCTTCAAGAACGTGTGGCGCATGCACCAAGGGAGCGTGTCGAGGACGGACGTACCTCCCGATGACCCCGAGAGAATGGATCACAGATCCTATCGTTCCTGGTTCACGCGAGAGGCCGTCCGGTTACTCGGGATTCAGGCCGAGATCGACCAGTACTTGGGGAATTCTACCTAAAGACTTGGGGCGTCCTACCAGGGCGCATCAAGTGCCGACAGGTGCATCCTTCTCGGACTGAGCCCGATACAGTTCGTAAAACGCACCACGCGTTGTGATCAACTCCTCCCAGGTACCCCGCTCGACGATACGACCACCGTCGAATACCAGAATGAGGTCCGCGTCCCGGATCGTCGACAGTCGATGCGCAATTACGATGAGGGTGTGACCCGTCAGCCTCCGTTTGATCGCATTGGCAACACCTTGCTCGATCACGCTGTCCAGAGCCGAAGTCGCTTCGTCGAGGATCACGATGTCCGGGTCGCGTAAGAGCGCCCGCGCGAGTGCGATACGTTGCCGCTGTCCCCCCGACAGGCGAACGCCCCGATCACCTACCTCAGTTTCGAGCCCGTCGGGAAGTCCTTCGAGGAAGTCGTCGAGTTCGACATCGGCGAGGGCCCCCATCAGTGCCTGGTCCGGCACGGTCGTCTCAAGCCCGAAAGTGAGATTGTCGCGCAAGGATCGGTTCAGAAGCCAGACGTCCTGGCTGACCATCGCCATACGGGAATGAAGGGAGGGGAGGGAATACTCGCGGATGTCCGTGCCATCCAGAAGGATGGTGCCAGGCTCGCAGTCGTAGAGGCGCGCGAGAAGATCGACGAAAGTCGTCTTGCCGGCTCCGCTGGAGCCGACGATCGCAGTGACCTTTCCGGCCGCGATGATGGCATTGAGGCCGTTTAGCGCCTCGATATCCTGAGAGTATCGGAAGTCGAGGTTGGTGATTTCGATCCCGTGCTCGAGGCCTCCGAACGTCTTCTCGCCGGAGGGAACGATGAACTTACCCTCGTCTGAGAAGAGCCCCGCAACCGCTTCAAGTCGGGGAAGTTCCTCGTACACGCGAAGGCCGAACCGACTGATCAGCTTATAGTCTCGCAGCGCCTGCTGAAGCACGACGAGAAAAGCGAGGAACACGGCTAGTTCCGAGGGTCGGAAATCGCTCCCCGTCGCGTAGATGAACACGCCCTGGACGAGCAGCATCGCTAGAAGGATCGTGATTTCTTCGATGGGATAACGAGTGCTGATCACTCGATCCCGCCGTACGGCAACGCCCTCCCCCTCGCGGAGAACTTTCTCGTACATCGCCGAAGCCGTCTCTTCCTGCGAGTAGGCCTTCACGAGCGGAATCGCGCCCAGGATGTCGAGGATCTGCGCGCGTATCTGACGGTCCACCTCCACCCCCTCCTCCGAGATGCGCTTCACTCTCCGATTGACCGTGCCCACCAGGCGCTGCACGATCGGCAGCGTCACGATGAAGGCGAGGGACAACGGGACTGAGATGGCCATCATCACGCCGGCTTTGACAACGAGCGCTGCCACGTAACGGAAGAGTTCCTGCGCCGCGATGAGTAGACCGAGCACCGAACTGGACCAACCGATCTCCGCATCGATTCGGCCGATCGCTTGGCCGTCGAAGTACTGCCGGCCGAACTGGAGTACCCGGCCGAATGTCTCGCGACCGACCTTGACCCGGTATCGTTCGTTACGCGCCATCGCGAAAAGTCGGGCGATATATTGAAGCCCCAGCTTTCCCACACGACCGGCGATAATCAGGAGCGCGATCAGGATCACGAGATACGCGTCTCGCGACGATGGGTCGACGGTGTTCGGTAGCAGCGCGGGAATCCATCCGAACCATCTGGACTCATCCAGAAATTCGAAGGAGTTCTCGACCACGGCGTCCGTGAGGGGGATGAGCAGTGAAAACGCCACTCCGTCGAACGCAGATGCGAGCAAGATCAGGCCCCCCGGCAGAGTCAGGTGCCACCACTTGGCGTCCGCAACGCGCCAGTAGTGGCGGAGCACACCCTTGGGGGTCGCTCGGGGGTCTTTTGCGGGTGACATCATCCGTGCGTTGGATCTCTACTAGGGCCGCGCTGTACTGGAAACCTTCCTTTCATTGAGTATAGCACGGGCCAGGTAAGGGAACGACCGCGATCGTTGGTTATGTGCCACCAGAGTTGCGGGCGTTGCTTCAATACACAGTGTCTCTGAGATTCCCTTCTTTCGAAGTTCAGGGCGCATCGAGCCAGAAGAGCTTGTGTAAGGGACGTCCCGTACGGCCGCAAGGCAAAGCAGCGACTTAATGCAGTCGGATTTCTCGATCTATGTCTAACGAGGGCGACCGGGGGCACCCCAAGGTCTTCTGCGTGGGCTTCAACAAGACCGGTACGACCACCTTGCACCGGATCCTAGGAGACCAACTCTCCTATCGGTCCGCGCATAAGCCCCGTTGGACGGACTGGTCGATCACCAAGAATCGGGCGCGACTCGAGTCCTGGGATGCCTTTTCCGACGGAGGATGTGCGTCCGTAAGAAACCTGGACGAACTTTATCCCGAAGCGCTTTTTATCCTCAACACCCGACCTCTGAAGCACTGGGTGCTCAGCCGACATAAGGCCGTCGAGCGATCCCGAAAGGCAGTTCGGTGGGCCCTCACCAAGTACGTTCCACTGGGAGCCGTGGCCTGGATTATCAACCGGTGGGTTCTCGACAATCGCGAGGGAGCGGTGATGAGGTGGATCCAAATCCGGAACTCCTATCACGAACATGTGATTCGGTACTTCGGTGACAGGAAGGACAAACTCCTGGTCGTAAACATCGAGGAGGACGACTTTGTGGAGGAACTGGCCCGGTTCCTGGGGGCCGAAGGGGCCATCGCTCCGACCCAGGTGAATCGTGATGGGCAGGGTTCGACGACGCGGACCATCCTCGAAACGATTGGAGAGAGAGTCGGCAGACATTCGAGTGACGAGTACATCGATTCGTTGTTCACCTCCCATGATCTCGACCAGCATGGTGACAACCTCACGTTTTTCGCTTCGCCCTCCTTGCAGCTGTCCCGTAGCGACTCCGATTATCTGCTGATTCTTCTTCCTTTCTTGAAACCGGTGTTTCGATGGACCTACACTTCACTAGTGGTGGTTCGATCCAAGGCCCACAGCTTCATGGCAAAATGGCTGGTCGATTCGTTCATCGGATTTTTCAGGAGCGAATCGGACATGCACTACTTCACATCGGTGCGTCGGCTGGGCAGCGCCTCCAAATGAAGGAATGACAATTGTCGCTTGAGATCCTTCAGGTGGACGGCCGGCGTGGTACCGGACGTTTCGTGGACGTGGCGTGGAGGGTACACGATCAGCCCGCATCGTCCGGCTGGGTCCCTCCACTTCGCGCCATGGTGAAGGACGGACTCGATGCTCGTGGAAACCCCTTCTACCAGGAGGCGGAGAGGGCGCTCTTCATCGCGGAGCGCAACGGCCGGCCTGTCGGTCGGCTGGCCGCCATTGAGAACCGAAGGCACAACGACCACCACCAGGATCGGGTCGGATTTTTTGGTTTTTTCGACTGTCGTGACGATCAGGAAGCCGCCAACGCCCTCTTCAAGAAAGCAGAGGGATGGTTGGCAGACAGAGGATTGAATGCCGCGAGGGGTCCTGTGTGCCCGTCGATGAACCACGAGTTGGGCGTATTGGTCGACGGATTCGAACGTCCCGCTGTGGTCATGACTGCTTGGAACCCCAGCTATTACGACGCGTTGATCGGGCGAGCGGGCTACGCCAAAGCACGGGACCTCCTCGGGTACCGACTACCCTCCGGTGACGAAGGGGCAATCCCGGACCGGTTGAGCCGGATCGCAGAGCGTACGCTCCAAAGAACCCGCCTCGTTTTTCGGAAATGGGATTTCGGCTCCATGGAGGAGGAGGTCAGAAACGCGTTCGAGATTTACTGTGACGCGTGGGACGGAAACTGGGGGTTCGTGCCTCCGTCCTGGGACGAGTTCTGGCACATCGCCAAGGATCTGAAGCCCGTCATGCATCCCGATTTCGCTTTTGTGGCGGAACTCGACGGCACGAGCGTGGGGTTCATCATGATCATTCGGGACATGAACCGAGTGCTGCGCCATATTCCATCGGGACGCCTTTGGCCGTGGAATATCGCCCGTCTCCTGTTGGGACTCCCCAAGATTCTCAGCGGAAGGATCGTACTTCTGGGTCTCCGGCCGGAGTACAAGAATCGGGGATTTTTCCCGCTTTTTGCCTACGAGATCAGGGGCCGGGCCAAAAGAATCGGGGCTGAGGGGGCTGAAGCATCATGGATTCTCGAGGAAAACGAAGCGTTGAGAGCGCCACTCGAGGGGATGGATCTGGAGCCCTATAAGCGGTGGCGAATCTACGAAAAGTCGCTTGAAGTCTCTCCATGATCCCGCGCATTATCCATCAGACTTGGAAGGACCAGGATGTTCCCGAACGGTTCCTTGAGGCCCAGCGTAGTTGGAGGGAGGTACACCCCGAGTGGGAGTACCGCTTCTGGACCGACGAGGATCTGGAGACGCTGGTGCGCGAGCGAGCGCCGGAACTGATGTTGCTGTACGAGCGATATCCCGAAGCGATCCAACGGGTCGACGCCGCGCGGTATGTCATTCTGAGAGAATTCGGAGGGGCTTACATCGATCTGGACGTACAATGTTTGCGTCCGTTGGACCCACTGCTAGAGGCCGAGGTTGTCCTTGCCCGGACGACCCCCTTCGGTGTTTCGAACCAGTTCATGCTTTCCGTCGAGCAGCATTCGCTCTTTCAATATGCCGTCGACTCTCTTCCCAGGGCGTTCGCAAAGTGGGGGCGGGTATGGCCGCGGCACGTGCGAGTCCTGACGACGGCGGGTCCGCTCTTCATGACCGGGCGCCTGAAAGAACACGGAACGCAAGAGGGTATGCGCATCCTTACGCTGGACGAGCACGGGCACGGGGACCCGGAGATGGCCTACGTCGGACACCTTCGGGGGAACACCTGGGCCGCATGGGACACTCACGTGATCAACTTCTTTCACGACAACTGGAAGTGGTTCGCGGTAGGGGTCGCCATCACGGCGGTGTTGCTCGGAAGTCTTCTCTGAGCAAACGGGGCGTCTTTCCCATCTCGTCTTGAGTGCCCGTTCCTGAACGTGCAGGCGATCGGTATGGCTCGGTCGGTTAGTCGCACGCCGCCCTCCGGGATTCCGTGTATAATTGGTGTGATGCGATCCGCGACCCTTGGCTCCCGATGCGATCCGCGCTATCGGGATTCCGGGAAGATCCATCCCCTCTCGTCACATATGACTCACCCCACTCGTTCACTCACCGAATGCTCGATGAGCCCAGGGGCCCAACGTGTCTGAACGCACACCCGACGTGTTGAACAAGGTGTACGAGTTCGAAGCGGCGGATGACGCTCGCCGCGCAGGCGTTTACCCCTACTTCAAGCCGTTCGACTACAACGACGGACCGGAGGCGGTGATCGATGGTGAACGGGTGACGATGTTCGGTTCCAATAACTACCTGGGCCTGACGACTCACCCCAGAGTCAGGGAGGCTGCCGTCTCCGCGATCGGCACATTTGGGACCAGCATGACGGGTTCCCGTTTTGTAAACGGCTCAATGAAGCTGCACGGTGAATTCGAGGAGAAAATCGCCGACTTCTTAGGGAAAGAGTCTGCTCTGGTCTTCACCACCGGGTATCAAGTCAACCTCGCGGTCGGATCTGCGTTGCTCCGTGACGAGAACTGCGTTGCCGTGGTCGACCGCAGCGTACACGCCTCGATCTACGACGGCGTACGCTTGGGTCAGTCGGCGGGAGGACGAATGGTTCGGTTCCGGCACAACTCGGCCGCTTCTCTCGACCGGGCGCTCTCCAAACTCAAAGGCGAGCAGGCCGCACTGGTAATGACCGACGGCGTGTTCAGCGCGGAAGGGGACATCGCGAAGCTCGACGAATTGATGGGGGCGGTCCAGAAGCGCGGAGCCAGACTCTTCGTCGACGATGCACACGCGCTCGGGGTCATCGGTCCGGGGGGTCGCGGAACTGCTCATCATTTCGGACTGGAGGATGATGTCGACCTGATCGGGGGCACGTTCAGCAAGTCTCTCGCCAGTGTGGGCGGATATCTGGTCGGAGAACGAAAGGTTCTGGACTACATCAGGCATTTTGCGCCTTCTTTCATGTTTGCTGCCAGCGGTTCGCCGTCTTCCATCGCGGCGGCGATGGCCGCTTTCGATGTCATGCAGGAAGAGACCTGGAGGATGGACAAGCTGCGGGAGAACTACACCTACATGAGGGAGGAGCTCGAAGGGGCTGGCTTCGAGCTGGGCGCCACGGAGAGCGCCGTGATCCCGATCTACGTCCGCGATGATGCGCTGACTTTGCAGTTTTGGAGCACGCTGCTGAAGGATCATGCCGTGTATACGAACCCGTTCATCTCTCCAGGTGTGTTGCCAAGGAACTCTCTGCTGCGAACCAGTTACATGGCCACCCACGAGCGGAAGCATCTCGATCGGGGACTGGAAGCCCTCCGAAGCGTCGGTAAAGGCCTCGGCGTGATCTGAATCGTCGTCGAGCCGTCCGCAGGTGGGTCGCTTCCACCAGGGGCGGTCGGTCGACCCAACCGGGAACCACTGTCCTGTGCCAATTTTGTTGACCGGAGGATCGGGTTTCCTCGGCTCCCATATCGCCGAGCAACTCGATCAGAGGGGCACCGAGGTCCGTGCTTTGGTTCGGCCTACGAGCGACACACGATTTCTTGAAGGCCTCCGGAATGTCACCCTCGTACATGGGGCGTTGAACGACACGAGCAGCCTACTTGCGGCGACGGAGGGTGTGGATGGGGTTATCCATGCTGCCGGTTTGGTAAAGGCCAAGTCGCCAGACGACTTCTACCGGACGAACGAGCAGGGGACCTCCAATTTACTCGAGGCAATCAAGACCAACGCCCCGGATATCGAACGTTTCGTCTTGGTTTCTTCCTTGACCGTGATGGGACCCAGCGGTGACGGACGCCCCGTTCCAGAGGGCGGGGCTCCCAATCCGGTAACCCACTATGGCCGAAGCAAGCTGGCCGCGGAGAAAGCTGCGCGCGCTGAGACGCACGCGCTCCCCGTCACGATCATCAGGCCACCGATGATCTACGGCCCTCGCGACCGAGAGATTCTCCCTTTCTTCAAATCCGTGAAGCTGGGCGTTCTGCCTTTGACGGGGTCGCCTACCTCCGTGTTGAGCGCCATATTCGCAGCAGACTGTGCGGCGGCGTGCATCAAAGCGCTCGAGGCGAAGGTGCCCAGCGGCTCCGCCTATTTCGTAGAGGATGGGCATCGTGATACTTTGGCGGGGCTGATTGGCCACATAGAAAACGCACTCGGACGGCGCGCGTGGTTGCGGATCCCCGTACCTCGCTTCTTGATGTTCGGGGCGGCCCTGGGTAGCGAACTCTACGGAAGGGTCATGGGGCGAGCTGTCATGTTGACGCGCGACAAACTGAACGAGTTGTTGGCCCCACACTGGGTGTGCGACTCTGGAGCGGCCCAAGCCGAGCTTGGATGGGAGCCCCGGATTTCCTTCGAGGAGGGAGCTAGAATCACCGGTGAATGGTACCGCCGCGAGGGTTGGCTCTAGATGACCTCAACGGTGTCGTGCGCAGTAAATAGGCACAAAACGTGCAACAATGGTATGTTATATTCGATTCTTGCTCATTTGATGATCCATGTCGGAGGCCGCAGTTGAAGTCATATGATTTCCTCGTCAAACTGCTGGTGGACGAGTTTGGTGTGAATCCCGGCGAGTTGGTGCCGGACGCTTCGCCAGCTGGCCTCGGGCTGGATTCCCTTTCCACGATGGAAATGGTGAGGGAATTGGAGGAGGAGTTCGGCATTAAGTTCTCCACCGAGCAGGTAAACTTTACCACCCTAGGTGAAGCGGCAGCCCTAGCCGATGAGTTGATCGAGGCCCAGGGTCTCTGAGCGGAGTGTCCGTTCGCCGCACGTTTATCACAGGGGTTGGCGTCGTGTCTCCTCATGGCGACCGCCTCAATGAAGTCTTCGAACGGGTTTTCGCCGGAGAATCCGCGGTCCAAAAAATCCAGCTCGAGGCCAACGGGTCCAAGAGGGACATACTCTTGTCGGCGGTCGACTTCGATCCCGAGCCGCTCATCTCCAGGGTTTCCGGTCGCTTCATGGCCCGGGCGAGCAAGATGGCCGTTGTTGCGGCGCATCACGCCCTTGAGGACTCCGGCCTCCTGACGTCGGGGAAGGGACCAGCCGAGGCCGGAATCTACGTAGGATGTGGATTAGGCGGCTCCGAGGCGCTCCAGGCACACTATGAGCGGTATCTGGCCAATCCTCCCAAAAGGTTGCGGGCTGCGACAACGCCCATGATCATGGCGAGTGGGCCGGCCTCTCACATTTCCATGCGATATGGGATTACCGGTCCGTCCATGACGTACTCCATGGCTTGCGTTTCTTCAGCGGCGGCGATCGGGGAGGCGTTTCGTGCGATTCGACACGGGTACCTCGATACTGCCTTGGCCGGCGGAGCGGAAGCTCAACTCAACAGCGGGACGTTGGCGAGTTGGAGGGAATTGAGGGTGCTCGCGAGCGAACATGAGACTGGGGT
>JAPYQK010000108.1 GCA_029941275.1 Longimicrobiales bacterium
GCCGCGGGGTGGCCCGGCGGGCGGGGCCGGGGGAAGGGGGGGGAGTGTGGTCATGGTTGCTGACGCGCAGCTTTCAACCCTTCTGGACCTCCGTTACCGGCAACATCATCGTGCCGAGCGGGGGTTTCATGGTGCGGGGAAGAACAAGACGGGCAGGGGTGGCGCCGACCTGATCGTCCCGGTCCCACCGGGTACCATCATCAAGGATGCAGATACGGAGGTCGTTCTGGGAGAATTGCTAGAGCCAGGAGACCAGATCGTAGTCGCTCAGGGGGGGCGAGGTGGACGTGGAAACGTGCACTTCACGACCTCGACGAACCAGACACCCCTCCGTTGGGAGTCTGGAGGGGCTGGTGAAGAGCGTCGGGTGGAGGTCGAGCTCAAGCTGATGGCAGATGTTGGACTCGTCGGTGAGCCGAACGCGGGCAAGTCGACGTTTCTGGCCGCCGTCTCCAAGGCCACGCCGAAAGTGGCGGACTACCCGTTCACAACACTCGCGCCAAATCTGGGAATTGTGGAGCTGGCCGATTTTCGGAGCTTCGCCGTGGCGGACATCCCGGGGATCGTCGAAGGTGCTCACGAGGGAAAGGGGCTCGGACTGCAGTTTCTTCGACACATCGAACGCACGCGCACGCTCGCCGTGATGATCCCCGTCGACGCGCCCGACCCTGCCCTGGTTTACCAGGAGCTCAGGCAAGAACTCTCCTCATACTCGGAGGAGTTGGGAGCGAGACCTCACTGCGTGGTCTTGACCAAGATCGATCTTCTGGCCCCCGAGGAGGACCCTCCAGCTGTGGATGCTCCAGAGGCGTGGGGGATTTTCTCCGTTTCCTCCGCCACCAGGAAAGGTGTGTCCGATCTCCTTGAGGCCCTATGGAAAAGGGTCCGAGAGGTCATCAAGGAAGAATCCGTCGCCCCGGAAGACGTGGGTTGGGAAATTCCCTGACGATCGATGCGGCGGAGCGGGAGCGCGAGATCCGGTCGGTCCTACGGCTCGGCTGTCTGCCCGGTGTGGGGACGCGTACGCTTTGGCAAATCCTCGATCGATTCGGGTCCGGCAGGCGAGCGCTGGACGCCGGTCCTGCGGAGCTGGACGCTGCGGCCGGGCGTAAGTGCAGTGTCGCCCTTGCTTCAGCCGAGCCTGCACGCCGGGCGCAGGATGCGATGGACCGATGTCACGAGAAGTCGATCGAAATCCTGCTGTGGACCGATCAGGAATACCCCGAGAGACTGACACAACTCGCCGACCCGCCCCCCGTTCTGTTTGCGCGAGGGCGGCTTGAGTTACTGGGGAGACCCGCTATGGCCATCGTCGGCTCACGCCGCTCCACCACCTATGGCCGCCGGAGTGCGGAGGCGCTTGCGGCGCAGATGGTACTACGGGGGATTACCGTAGTGAGTGGTCTGGCGCTTGGCATCGACGGCGCTGCCCACCGGGGTACCCTGCGAGCGAGCGGAGATACGATCGCCGTGCTGGGTTCCGGGGTCGATTTGATTCAACCGGCCTCCCGTCGGCGTCTCGGTGAGCAAATCAGCCGTGTGGGGCTTCTGCTCTCTGAGTTCCTTCCTGGAGAACCGGCTCGGGCCCATCACTTTCCTCGTCGGAACAGGATCTTGGCCGCCTTGGGTGGCGCGGTCGTCGTGGTCGAAGCCGCCGAGAAGAGTGGTGCCCTGATCACCGTGGAGCACGCGCTCGACTTAGGGCGCGACGTGTATGCGGTACCGGGTGCGCTCGACGCCCCACAGAGTCGTGGGTGTAACACGTTGATCCGCCAGGGGGCGCAAGTGATTACCTCGCCTGAGGAGTTCGGACAGGATCTGGGCCTGGTGTGCGGGTCTTCATCCGAATTCCGGGCTCGTACGAAGACGGAAAGTCGGGTCGACGCTGGGCTGCCTGATGTCGCCGCCGGAATTTCCCCAGGCATCGGGGACGAGATCCGGGCAGCCCCCGAGGACGACGTGCCGGCCGGTCTCGACGACGAGGCACGCCGGGTCTGGAACGTCTTGAGGGCTCGGTCGCTCGGGATCGCCAACGTCGCTTTGGACGCGGATCTCGCTTCTGCCCGGGTTCTGGCCGCACTTACGACCCTCCAGGTCGCTGGACTGGTGGTGCAGGAGTCCGGCATGCGATTTCGCAGAGCGTCCTGATGACTCGAGCGGCTCCTGAAGCGGTCCAGGCCCTCCTACCGCCAACCGAAGGCGGCGCTATCCGATCCGTGTATGTGCACGCCCCGTTTTGTGCTCGCCGATGCTTCTACTGTGACTTTGCGGTCAAAGTCGCGGCGGGCGATTGCGACGAGTGGTTGGATGCACTGGGCCGTGAGATCAGGGGGTTGGAAAACGAAAGTTTTTTCGCCTTGGACGATACACTGGAGACGCTGTATGTCGGTGGCGGGACTCCCTCACTGCTCGGGGCCGCGGCGATGGACGGACTGGCGGCGGTGCTCGGGAAGGGGCGCCTGCAACATTCCCGTTTGGAGTGGACCGCTGAAGCGAACCCCGAGAGCTTCACCGATGACTTGGCCACGGCGTGGCGACGTGCCGGGGTCAACCGGATCAGTCTTGGAATCCAATCCTTCCATGAGCCGTCGTTGCGCTGGATGGGACGGCTGCACGGGGCGGACGGGGCCCGGTCGGCTGTCGGCGTGGCGAGGGTCGCCGGCTTCACCAATCTCAGCGTCGATCTGATCTTCGGTCTGCCGGACCGCCTCGAGCGTGAGTGGGAGCGCGATTTGGAGCAGACGCTCTCCCTCGATCCCGATCACGTCAGTTTGTACGGTCTGACCGCCGAGGCTGCCACACCTTTGGGTCGTGCGGTGGCGGAGGGCCGAGAGACCCTTCCCGCCGAGGACCGGTACGAGGAGCAGTACCTCCTAGCCGTGGATCGGCTTGGAGCAGCCGGGTACGAGGCGTACGAGGTGTCCAACTTCGCCCGGCCGGGATTCGCTTCTAGGCATAATTTCGTTTATTGGTCCGGCGAGCCCTATCTCGGGTTGGGAAACGGCGCGCACAGCTATCGACACCCGGTCCGAAGATGGAACCTTCGAGACTGGGACGCCTACCGGAATGGGACAGAGGGCCCAGGCCTACCGGTGGACGACGAGGAGCGACTGGATGCCGGGAACGTCCGTCTCGAGCGCATTTGGCTGGGATTGAGAACCCGGAGGGGAATCTCCTTGAGGGATCTGCCCCCGCCCGCCCTGGAGCGGACACGGCGCTGGGAAGAACTCGCCTTGGCGGTGATGGAGGATGACGTCGTACGACTGACGCCGAAGGGGTGGCTGGTCATGGATCGCCTCACTGTCGAATTGGACGCCGAGCTCGATGTTGAACTCGACGCTGAGCTTTAAGGGTGACTTGAAATCGTTTATCGATATTTTTAAGAATGAGTCCCGATAACCCCCAAGCAATCGGTCAGGATCTCTCGGAACGGGAGCGCCAGGTGCTCGAGGCCGTGGTCCGCACCTACGTAGATTCCGCTGAGCCCGCTGGAAGCCGAACCCTGGCCAAGAAGTTCAACCTTGGCGTGTCGCCGGCCACGGTCCGTAACACGATGAGCGATCTCGAGACCAAGGGATATCTCTTCCATCGACACACCTCGGCCGGTCGTATTCCGACCGACCATGCGTACCGGTTCTACGTTGATCGGATCATGCGGCCGCAACCGCTGACCGATATTGAACGTGAAAGGCTGGTTCAGGAAATCGAAGTAACTGGGCCTTCTGCGGTCGATCGGATTGTGCAGCGGGCTATTCGGGCGCTCAGCGTGCTTTCGAGAGAGTTGGGGGTGGCCGTTGCTCCAAATCTCGACGAGGCCACCGTTGAGCGGCTCGAACTGATCCAGGTGTCGAGTGCGAAGATTCTGATGGTGATGACCATCAAGAGTGGGTTGGTCCACACGGTCTACGTAGATCTGCCGGGAGAGGTGCAGCCCGACGTCCTGACGAGCGTGACGCAAGTGCTCAATGAGCGGCTCGGGGGCTTGACCCTCCAGGCGATCAAAGAGACGCTACCCGACCGCTTGAGGGATACGGATGTGGGCGACGGCGGGGGGGCCGAGGAACTGCTCAACATCTTCATTCAATCCGGATCCGAGCTGTTCGATTGGGTGCCTTTGCAGGGGGGCAACATACATTTGGGGCAGACGAGCGTCCTAGCATCACAACCCGAATTCAATACCGGCGAGCAGCTCAAAGGGCTCATCGAATTGACGGAGCAGAGGGATCTGCTCGCCGACGTTTTGGGGAACCGGGAGCACAGAGGCGGACTAAAGATCACCATCGGTAGTGAGAATCCGCTGGAAGCTTTGTCCGACTTTACCTTGGTTACGGCGGAATATCACGTCGGACAGCTCAAGGGAGTCATCGGTGTGATCGGACCCACGCGTATGCCGTACGAAAAAGTGATCGCGATCGTCGACTACACGTCGACCTTGGTCAACAGCATCCTCGGGGTCTAGTGTCCCGAATGCTACAAAATTTTTCTAAAGATTTCTAAAGATAAATGGCAGACTACTACCAATTGCTGGGCGTCTCGAAGGGCGCAAGCACAGATGAAATAAAGAAGGCGTACCGTAAGCTCGCCTTGAAATATCATCCCGATCGGAACCAGGGATCGAAGGAAAACGACGATCGGTTCAAACAAGTGACCGAGGCGTACGAAATTCTCAGCGACGCTGAGAAGCGCACCATCTACGACCAATACGGTGAGCAGGGTCTCAACCGGGGCGCCCGTGGTGGGGGAGGCGGGTTCGGGGGGTTCGATTTCTCGGACGCGCTCGAGGTCTTCATGAGGGACTTCGGGGGGTTCGGTGGTCTCGAGGATCTTTTTGGCGGAAGACAGCAGCGAGGCGGATCTCGATCAGCGCCCCAGGGCCAGGCGATAAAGCTGAGGGTGTGTGTCTCGCTCCCCGAGGTGGCCAACGGCGTTGAGAAGACGTTGAAGGTGGCCGTTTTGGACGCCTGTGAACCGTGCTCGGGAAGTGGGAGTGCCGACGGGACCCCGCCGAATCCGTGTGCGCAATGCGGGGGCGTCGGGGAAGTACGTCAGACCCAACGGACGGCTTTCGGTCAGTTCGTCAGCGTCGTTCCGTGCCCTTCCTGTCGGGGCGAGGGGCGTATCATCCAGGAGCCGTGCCGAAACTGCCACGGTGAAGGGCGGGCCCGCTCGGAGCGAACGCTCAAGGTCGAGATCCCCCCGGGAGTGACCTCGGAGAACTTCATTACGTTGCGGGGCGAGGGGAACATGGGGCCGAGGGGTGGTCCGCGCGGGGATGTCCTGGTGTTGATCGAAGTCGAGGAAGACCCCCGCTTCGAACGGGACGGTCCGCACCTCAGATACGAGTTACCCATCACTTTCTCACAGGCCGCCCTTGGGGGCGAGGTCGAGGTTCCGACTGTGGAGGGGACGGTTCGGCTGACGATCCCGGGAGGCATCCAGAGCGGGGAAGTGCTGCGCATCAGAGGCCAGGGGCTTCCAGAGCTCCACGGACGAGGCAAGGGCGACGAGCTCGTGCGCATCGCGGTGTGGACACCGGAGCGGTTGACCGAGGAACAGGAGGAAGCGCTCCGAGTCCTTCGTGACACCGAGGACGCGCCGCCGGAGCGACCCGATGGCGGTTCCGGCAGGAGTATCTGGTCTCGGGTCAAAGAGGCATTCACCCAGGCGTGACCGACGCCCGGGATTCCCCACCCACCCCCCCCGACCGTTGGCTTGCCCTCACGGTCGATTCGATCTCGCCGCTCGCATCGGAACTTCTTGTCGAGCGCCTGTTGGGTCTCGGCGCGAGGGGGGTGCAGGAGGAGGTGGGTCGCTTGATCACGCACGTACCAGCGCCCGACGACCTGGAAGCGTTCGTGAGCCGGGTGCAAGACGGGCTTCGGGAGGCCACCGGGCTCGAAGATGTCCCCCTGAGCTGGCACTTGCAGGACCACGAGGATTGGTCTGTCCTGTGGCGACAAGGCTTGGCGCCCAGGATGATCACCGAACGTTTAATGGTCACGCCCAGTTGGTGCTCGGCCGACCCCCCAAAAGGCGTGGTTGTGGTGACCATCGATCCGGGAATGGCGTTCGGGACGGCCGAGCACGCCACGACACGCGGGTCTCTCAGGCTGATGGACAGGGCCCTTACGCCCGGTCAAAGGCTACTCGACGCGGGTTGTGGATCGGGCATTCTGGCGATCTGCGCTGCCCGCCTGGGTGCGCTGGACGTCCTTGCCGTGGATGTCGATCCGTATGCCTGTGAGGCCGCCAGAGAAAACGCTGATCTGAACGGAGTGGCCATGACCGTGGGGGTCGAAGAGGCATCTGTAAAGTCGGACTGGCTGTTGGAACGAGGCCCCTTGGACGGCGTCTTAGCGAACATTCAACCGGTCGTGTTGGTGCCCCTTCTCCAGAGTTTCGCCGAGGTGCTGAGTCCCGGGGGTTGGTTGATCCTGAGCGGGATCACCGCGCAGGAGTGGCAGGAGGTGTCTTTGTGTGCGACAGAAGTGGGCCTCCATCTCGAGGACGTCGACGAAGAGGGAGAGTGGCGTAGTGGTTGGTTCAAGCTGCGCGCCGGTTAGGACCACGGTCCAGCAGGACGAGCCAGCGCGCCACGGCGGTCGCTGAATTCTCGTCGACGTGCCTTCCTAGGCAGCGAAGGCTCTCCGACGTTCGGGTTCGCACGGGCGAACCGGTGCTATTGGCAGGGCCGAGACCGAGGACCCAGGTGTCGGGGCTCCACGGCGGGATCTCGTTCTCCTTGGCGGTGGCCCTACGCCAAGGGCCGATGATGGGATCGAGCACGCGGAAAAGGTCGGGACGCATACGGATCTCCGTGAGAATCTGCTCGACGCTTACGACTGGACCGGTGCTCTCGTCCCTGATCAACTCCACGAGGCGAGGAAGTGGAAGCGCCGGGGTGAAGGAACGACTGAGGATTTCCATCGCAAGATCGGGTATCGTTTTCATGATCATCCCAGCTCGTGCGGAACGGCGTCGGCCCGTTCGACGGTCGCGGTTCTAGGGTGCCATCGGGGGCCCTCCAGGTTCGCCTCGAGGATAGGGGTCCGGCGGGGGCTACCCCATAGCTGGATGGGACCGTTTCGGCTCGCAGGGTAGGGCTTCGCGATACACACCCCATCGCGTTGACCCTCTCAGGGCTCACGGGTAGCTTCCAACCCATGTCCGAAAATCTGAAAACAAGGCTCCGAAACGATCTCATCGTGGCGCGTAAGGCACGAAACAAAATGGCCACCGTGGTCCTGACGTCGCTCCTTTCGGAGGTCCGCTATCGGGAAATCGAGATCGGCGAAGAGCTGGACGACTCAGGGGTTCAGGCTGTCGTCGCCAAGGGGATCAAGCAGCGCAAAGACGCGGCACAACAGATGTCGGACGGGGGACGTCCCGAGTTGGCCGAGAAGGAATCCGCGGAGGCTGCGATAATCCAGGTGTACCTTCCGCCCGCCCTCTCGGAAGCGGAGGTCCGAGACCTGGTTCGGGAGGCTATCGACGGTGGCGCCACCGAGATGGGTGCTGTGATGGGTAGGATCATGCCAAAAATCAAAGGTCGCTTCGATGGAAAGGAGGCGAACCGCCTGGTCCGGGAGGAACTCGCGTGAGATGAGTGGGCACGCCCTCACCGTCCTCGATTTCCACCTTGCTCTGGAGCAGGTGGCCGGGCGCGCCGCGTCCCACGCTGGACGCGAAGCCGTGCTCTTGCTGCGCCCCAGCACGGATCTGGAATGGGTGCAGCGAGAGCTCACGCGAGTCTCGGAGACACAAACCTTTCTGGACACGCGCCCCACATGGTCGGTCCCGGAGATCCCCGACTGCATCGAACTGTTCGAGCGCCTCGCCGTCGAGGGCAGTGTGTTGGATGGGGCGGAGCTGTACCGAGTCGGCGTGTCACTGGGGTCGGGGGGACAGTTGGCGGAGGCTCTGGATGTCGAGGCGGTGGAGTCTCTCGCGTTCATCCAAGACCGGTTGCACTCCGATTCGGAACTCGAGGCTCGTATCGCGAAGACGACCGATGCTTCGGGCGAGATCCTGGATAGCGCCAGCGCCGATCTTCGGAGAATCCGAAAACAACTTCGCGGCGCGCGGAACAGAATCGTTCGAAAGTTGGAGGCGTTCGCCGCGGATCTGCCGGAGCGGGTCAGGGTCGCCGATGCGTCCGTCGGTATTCGGGACGGGCGCTACGTGGTGCCGGTCCGGCGAGAGGGGAAGAGGGACGTCGGTGGCATCGTTCACGATGAGTCTCACACGGGTGCGACGCTTTTCGTCGAGCCACCCATGGCCATCGAGCTCACCAACGAGTTGCGGAGCCTCGAACAAGAAGAAGTCCGGGAGATCCATCGCATCCTGGTGGAGATTACGGGGGTGCTCCGGCCGCTGCATCCGTCTCTGACGGCCAGCTGGGAAGCATTGGTCGACTTCGATGGACTCGCTGCCCGCGCGAAGGCCGCCGCCGATTGGGACGCATATCCGCCGGATCTCACCCCCGAAGCGGAAGGCTGGTCTATCGTGCAGGGCCGCCATCCGCTTTTGCTGGAGAACTCCGAAACGCCCGTTGTGCCGTTCGACCTCAGCATGGAGCCCGGGGAGTGCATTTTGGTGGTCTCCGGCCCCAATACCGGTGGGAAGAGTGTCTTCCTCAAAGCCGTGGGGTTGATCGCGTCGCTGACTCAGAGCGGCGTCGTCCCTCCGGTGGGGGAGGGGACCCGCCTCCCCATTTTCGATTCGATCTTCGCCGACATCGGGGATGAACAGTCCATAGCCGAAAGTCTCTCGACTTTTTCCGCCCACCTGGCGATATGGAAGGGTGTAGTCGAGGGCGCCGGCCGCGGCTCTCTGGTGCTGCTCGACGAGATGGGCACCGGCACCGATCCGGCCGAGGGCGCCGCACTTTCCCGGGCTTTGATCGAGCACCTCTCGGACCGGGGTGCCGCGGCGGTGGTGACCTCCCACTTGGGGGCGCTCAAGTGTCTCGACACGGAAGGCAGCGGCGTCGTCAACGCATCACTCCAGTTCGATCCCGACGGGATGCGGCCTACGTACGAACTCGTTAAGGGGCGTCCTGGGCGAAGTTATGGTTTGGCGACCGCCCACCGGCTTGGCATTCCGGCCTCGGTGCTCGAGAGGGCCGAAGCTCTCTTAGCGGGTGGTGACGCCTCGATGGATGACCTACTCGAGCGGCTCGAGAGGAAAGAGAAGGAGGCCACACAGTTGGTCGAGACGCTGGCCCGTGAGCGAGAGGAGACCGCTAGCCTGCGTGCGGAAGTAGAGGCCCGCGAGTCCGACGTCCGGAGCGATGAACGGGAAGCTGAGCGCAAGGCGCGCGAGGAGGCCCGCAGTATCCTGATGGAGGCTCGGCGTGAGGTTGAGGAGGCAATCCGGGAGGTTCGAGAGGTCGCGTCCACCGAGGAACTGGAGCGCGCCGCCCGCAAAGCGCGCCGTAGGGTCGAGGACGCCGCCCGCCGCCAGAAGGACCTCCGGCCGGGCGGCGGCAAGTCCGCATCCTCTGGGACGGTTATACCCGGTGACAGGGTGCGACTTCTGGACGGAGGCCTAGAGGGTGTTGCGGCCGAAGTGAGGGATGGGCGCGTCGTGGTCGACGTGTCCGGGATCCGCATGAAAGTGCA
>JAPYQK010000109.1 GCA_029941275.1 Longimicrobiales bacterium
GAAGAGACGAACCAGCGCTACAAGTACCTGCTCGAACACGGCACCACGGGGCTCTCAGTGGCCTTTGATTTTCCGACCCTCATGGGGTACGACAGCGATCATCCACGCTCGTTGGGTGAGGTGGGTGTGTGCGGCGTGGCGGTTTCGTCGTTGGCCGACATGGAGACACTCTTCGAGGGAATCCCGCTCGATCAGGTCTCGGTCTCTATGACGATCAATGGCCCGGCGATCATTCTCTTTTGCTTTTACGTGGTTGCGGCGGAACGACAGGGTGTCCCGCCGGAGCAGCTCTGGGGCACGGTACAAAACGACATCCTCAAGGAGTATCAGGCCCAACACGCTTGGGTCTTTCCGCCTGAACCGGCTTTGCGGTGCATCATCGACATGTTCGAGTGGTGCACCGACCACGCACCCAAGTACAACCCCATCTCAATCTCGGGATACCACATTCGCGAGGCGGGGGCGACCGCTGTACAGGAGCTGGCCTTCACGTTGCGGAACGGGTTCAAGTACGTCGAGAGGGGCATGGCCCGGGGGCTGGATGTCGATACGTTTGCCCCGCGTTTGTCGTTCTTCTTCGATGTCCACAACGACTTCTTCAAGGAAATCGCCAAGCTGCGCGCTGCACGACGTATCTGGGCCCGCCTCATGCGAGAGAAGTACGGTGCCACCAATCCCGACGCCTGCCGGCTCCGTACGCATGCCCAAACGGCGGGTGTGAGCCTCACTGCCCAACAGCCTGAGAACAACATCGTACGGGTGGCTTACCAGGCCATGGCGGCTGTGCTGGGTGAAACCCAATCCCTCCATACCAACTCCATGGATGAGACGATGGCGTTGCCGACGGAGAAGGCCGTACGAATCGCCCTGAGAACCCAGCAGATTCTCGCCTTCGAGAGTGGTGTGACGAATACGATCGATCCGCTGGCGGGTTCGTATTACGTCGAATCGCTCACCGACAACTTGGAGAGGGAGGCGTTGGACATTTTCGACCGAATCACCGAAAGGGGCGGCGTCGTGCCCGCGACCGAGGAGGGGTTCTTCCAGATGGAGATCGCCGAATCTGCGCGTCGGCAGCAAACCGAAGTCGAGTCGTCCCGACGACTCGTCGTGGGCGTGAACGAATTCACTGAGGGGTCGGAAGACGTGGCGATCGACACGCTCAAGATCGACGCCTCGGTGGAGGAGCGTCAGCGGAAACGTATGGCTGGTCTCAGGGAGGCCAGGAACGATGTCGAGGTGGCTCGGGCGCTCGAGATGTTGGAGAGGTCGTGCAGGGAGGGAGACAACGTAGTGCCGGCCGTTCTGGATTGCGCGCGGGCCGAGTGCACGCTCTACGAGATCAGGTACGCGATGGAGAAGACTTTCGGAAGTTACACGGAGCCCGTCTTCTTCTAGAAGTTGCCGCCCGGCATCCCCAACAAAAACGGGAGGGCCGCCGGATCACCGACCGCCCCCCCGTTTGGTAAGCTACGCGCAGCTAGATTTGTTCGATGATGTAACTGATGCGCCAGTTGCTCATCGCTTCCGGGTCGTCCGGTCCCTCGTCGGCGGGCTCGTGCAGGCCAGACCACTCGTCGACAGGCCCACGGAACTCGCGCTTGTAGTGATCCAGCTCGTCATTCGCACTCAGGAGATCCATCTCCTCACCGAACAACTCCACCACCAGATGGTCGCCCGCGTCGCCCTCGTAGAGGACTTTGTTCAGCGTGACGTAGTTCCACCCCGGCTTGTCTGAGAGCGAATAATGCCCCTCTTCAGGGAACTTCGTCCCATGAGAAAAACCTTCACCACTTTCGCTTGAGACCGTCGAGCGGAAGCGGAATTCCCCCGTTTCTTTGAAGAACGGCTCAAGGTTGTCGAGAATCTTGATCCACTTGAGCGTGACACGAATTCGCGCCATCGATTAACTCCTCCAGCTTGGAGAGTTCGAGTTTGTTTGTGCGGGCCCCGTATGCATGGCCCGAATCTGGCCGATGCTATGGCCGTAGGGCCGGTTTGTCCAGCCGGATCGCCACTTTTGCAGAGACCGGCACTCTTGCAGAGACTGTCACTTTTGCCGAGACCGTCAATTTCCAGAGACGACCACTTTATTCGTCAGTTGCCGGAGTTGCGTTGCGGTGTCCTGCAACCACGCCTCTGTTGGCCAGCGGGGAGGGGCGGCCGGGCGTTCGAGGTGCGTCTCGGGTCCTCGGAAGCCATGTAAGCGAGCATCGCCACCAGCGTGGCGTTGTTCCTCAGGTCGTCGAGCACGATTTTGTCGTAGGTGTCCAGGTCTGTATGCCACGTGTATTGACGGTAATCCGGATAATGCGACATGAGCCGGAATCCTTGGGCACCGCGACAGATGAACGAGGCCTCGTCGCTGCTTCCGCTCTCCGGGACGACCATTAGGTCGAGTTCGGTGTGTTGGGTGATATCCCGTGGGATCACGCTCAGCCAACGGTCCCAGTTTTCGGCCGCCTCTGGAAAGTCTTGCATCTTGAAGGCATCGACCCGCCAGGTGCCGTTGTCTTGATTAAAGGCTGCCTGGAGTCCGTCGATCACCTCAGAGTGGTCCTCTGCGAAAGCCAGCGAGCCGTTTGTCCCTTGCTCCTCGCCCCCCCAATGCGCCACCAGAATCGTTCGTCGGGGTTCCGGTAGCACCGTCTTCAGTATGCGCATGGCCTCCATCATCATGATGGTGCCGGTTCCGTTGTCCGTCGCCCCCGAAGCGCCATCCCAGGAATCGAAGTGGGCGTTCAGGACCACATATTCGTTCGGCAACTCGGTCCCGCGGAGTTCACCGACGACATTGGAGACAGGAACTTCCCCGAGGAATTCCGCCTGGGCGTCGACGCGGAGCACCGGCCCTTGCTCGTTCGAGGCCAACCGGTGCACCAGCCCGTAATCTTCACAGCTCAAGTGAAGGGACGGAATGCGACCTGTGTAGGACTCGAAAATCTTGTTGGCTCCCCATCCGTTCGACCAACGGGAGATGATAATGCCCACCGCTCCCGCCGCTTCGACCGCCGCAGCCAGCCGCCCGACGCCCCCGGCTCCCTGGGTGGTGGAACTCCATTCAGCCTGCACACTTTGCTGGAGTGCCTGCAGGCGCCTCTGGGACTCCTCGGTGGCGAGGGCTTGCCAGCTTTCCGGTGCGCGGCAGGTGGGCTCGGCGTACCAGAGCGCCACGAATTTCCCGGATACAGTGGGTATCCAAGCATCGAACTCGGCCTGGCTTCGAAGTGTCGGCAACACCACAACCTCGCCTTCGACAGGTCCATCTGTGCCCGGGCTCCATGCCAGCATCGTACCGTTGAGCGTACGCCTCCGAGGCTCTACGAGATCGATGTGGGTGTACCCTCGATCCCAGCCCCGCCACGTTCCGTACTGCTCGGTCCGCGCCGGTACGTCCCAATTTTCGTACATCGACAAAGCCCATTCCCAGGAAGCCCGCTGACCTGGGCTTCCCGAAAGGCGGGGCCCGATAGAGTCCATCAGCGCCTGCGCGAGGGACTCGACCTGGGAGCCCGCTTCCATACCTTGTGCCCAAATCGCCCGGATGATCGGGTCGTCGGTGGGAAAGTCCTGACCGTTCAGTTCGTCTGCGGTCGACCAAGGTGCGACCACAAGGGTCAGGGAAAGGGCCAAAAAGCGAAGCGAGTTCATCCGGTTCTCCTCGAGAGCAGTCGACGCTCGGGTGCTCCACGTCGGTGGGACACCCAACCCGAGAAGATCGCGTGGCGTGAACGGGATGCAAGGAGAGTTAGCCGAGTCATAGGCTTGTCCACGCGGGGCTCAACTACCCCGACTCTGGCCAGATCAGTAGCTTTCCCTATGACTACTGTGCGCTTCTACTTGGCCGAGTTCATGATTGTCATGGTGCCTCCGGCGGTGGCTTTCTGGTTTGTGGCTCACCCGCTGGTGGCGATATGGCGACGGATTGGTCCCGGGGTCACTTACTCGCTGCTAATCACGATGGCGATCCTTCTCGGCTGGGTCTGTTTTCTCGGTCGCGGGGTGCTGGTGGGAGAAGATCTCGGCACCCATTCCGCGCCGATCATACTCGGACTCGTGTTGTATTTTTCTTCGATAGCGCTCGAATTGCAGATACGGAAACAGTTGCCGCTCAAGACCTTTGTCGGATTTACCGAGTTGGCGCCGGATCGGGTGGACGCCAAGCTCTTGTGTGAGGGCATTTACAGACGAGTACGTCACCCGAAGTACGCGAGCGCATTCCTGGGAATTTTTGGGTTCGCGTTGTTCACGAACTATTCCGGAGCGTTGGTCATGGGGGTCCTGAACCTTCCCGCACTCTACCTGGTTACCGTACTTGAGGAGCGCGAGTTGGTGGACCGCTTTGGAGAGGCGTACCGGCAATATCAGGCCGATGTACCTCGCCTTCTGCCGCGTCTTTTTTCGTAAGGCGCGGGTCGGACACGGGTGCGAGGTCTCGAACAAGAGGAGATGCGAATGTCGTCGGAAGAAGGGAAAATTCGTGTCCTCGTGGCCAAACCCGGTCTGGACGGCCACGATCGAGGTGCCAAGGTGATCGCAGCGTCCTTCCGGGATGCGGGCTTCGAGGTGATCTATACCGGTCTTCATCAAACGCCCGAGATGATTGTCAACGCCGCGGTTCAGGAGGACGTGGATGTCGTGGCGTTGTCCGTTCTCTCAGGGGCTCACATGACACTTTTCCCCTGTGTCCTCGAGTTGTTGAGGGATGAGGGTGCCGATCATGTGTTGCTCACCGGCGGCGGAATCATTCCCGACGAGGACATGGAGGCACTAAAGGAAGCGGGAGTAGGGCGCTTGTTCGGTCCAGGGACCCCCACGTCGGAGGCGGTGGCGTACATCCGTGAGTGGGCCTCGACCCACAAGGAGCCCGTTTGAGAGGGGCCGTTGGGCTCACCTGGAGGATTCGGGCCTTCTTCATTGGTGCCGTCCTCGGACTCGTGGGCATCTACCTGAATTCTTCCTGGCTTCTATCGGCATCACTCATCGCGCTCGTCGGGGGCGTGGCGGTTCGTTTTTGGCCCGTGGGGAATCCGAACTCCGAGGAGGAGGAGTTGGACTCCCCGCCAGAGTAGCTCCCCCCGATCCAGCTTGGTTCACGGACCTCCGGGCGTCGGTCTGTCCGCTGGCCAGATCGCGGCTTCTTGGTCCATGGCTTCGCCCGGAGGTCCTGACCAGAGTTCGGGATGTCTGCTACTCTGGTCGATGCCCACCGCATCCTGCACGATTATTTCGGGTTCCCTGCATTCCGTGATGGCCAGTAACGCCTGGTGAGGGCCGCTCTGGCAGGCCGCGACGCGCTTGGCGTGCTGCCGACGGGTGGGGGTAAGAGCCTTTGTTATCAAGTTCCCGCGTTAGCTCTGCCCGGACTCACTCTTGTATTGAGTCCGTTGGTTTCGCTCATGGAGGACCAGACCCAGCGCGCCCGTCGCGCATCGATCCCGGCGGCGTACATCACAAGCACGTTGTCTGCTAGCGAGCGACGAACCGTAGTAGAAGACGTGCTCGGCGGTGGGATCAAGTTGCTGTTTGTGGCGCCGGAACGTCTGGAAACTTCCGGTTTCATGGATACCCTCTCGAGCGCCGGCGTATCCCTGATCGCAGTGGACGAGGCGCATTGCATCAGCGAGTGGGGCCACGACTTCCGGCCGTCGTACCGCCGACTGGGCGCGCTTCGCCGCAAGCTCAGTGCGCCGGTGATGGCTCTCACGGCGACTGCCACCCCACGAGTGCGCGAGGACATTCAGAGGGTGCTTTCACTTGACCGGCCTCTGCGTGTCGTAGGCTCGTTCGATCGGCCGAACCTCGGATGGTACGTCGAACGCGTGGACGGGCACTCAGCCAAGATGGCCGCCATTCGGGACTTGGTTCGATCGGAGGTGGGCGCTGTGGTGATTTACGCGGGGACGCGTCGCGCCGTCGAGACGGTTCGGTCCAATCTCGCACGTCTCGGAATCTCGACGGCGTCCTACCACGCGGGACTGGATCCCCAAGTGCGAAGTCGTGTCCAGGAAGACTTCCTGGGAGGAAAGATCCGAACGGTCGTTGCCACCAACGCGTTCGGAATGGGTGTGGACAAGAGCGACGTCCGGCTCGTGCTTCACTACCAGATGCCCGGAACTCTGGAGTCATACTATCAAGAGGCAGGGCGGGCCGGCCGGGACGGAGAAGCCGCCCGTTGTGTCGCCCTTTGGGGTCGAGCCGACCAACGTTTGCACAGGAGCTTTCTCGACCGATCTCGTCCACTGATTCGAGTTCTGAAACGAGTGGTCCGTACTCTTCGTCGCGCTATCGGTTCGGGAGAGCGGCGTCCCGTGGAGGCCAGCAGTCTCTTACGGGCCACGGGTTGTACCGAGGAGGAGTTGTGTATGACGCTCGCAGCGCTGGAACGTCTGGGTGGGCTCCGGCTCTACAACGCTCCTTCCGAGGCCGACGCGGATGACCTTTCCGAGCGACCGACCCTCGATTTGGGCCTACATACGTCGGGCCCGGATTGGTCGAGGGCTCGCCGGCTTCGAAAAGCGGGTATCGATGCCCTGCGAGCGGTCCGCGCGTATGCCACCGGCCCTGGGTGCAGGGGGGGGCGCTTCTCCGCTACTTTGGTGACGAGGCGCGTGCGTGCGGTGGCTGCGACATTTGTGAGGGGCGTGGCGGGGGGCGATGACAATTCCGTTTCGTCATCCAGCGGTAGGCGGTTAGCTTAAGATACACGCCAGAAGTTGGATTTGGGCGGGCCGATGACCTTTTGCCCGTCGAGGGGGTAGGCGCGAGGAACCCTCCTTGCGTTATGCATCCAAACTGCGGCTCTCCAGTTGGGTTCACGGAGGGCGAGATTAACGGAAAGCAACTCCCCCGTGTCATGATTACCGTAAGGGGAAAGTCCTACAGTCGGTAGGAAGAGTCCCACAGGTCCGTAGGAAAGAGAAGGCAACGAATAAGCTCATAGAAAACAGCAAACCTACGTGGCACGCCGTCATGAATGGCGGATGTCACAACAGATTTCTAAGCAGGAAGACACCTCACGTAAGAGACGCAACACTTGCGAATCGGTGAGGCACTAACGCAAACCAGCGTCTGGTCATTTGGCGGGGGAGCTCAACAGAGCGTCGCCCCGCATGACGGCGCTGGAAAACAAACAGGAAAGTCACTCGGGCCGTTGGCCCGCCATTTAGGGCTCAGTCTGAAGCCGACGTCGCTCCTCCGACGAAATGAAGGGGGGCGGCGCCCGGGCAGGCTGAGCGCACCGGCGGGATTGGTCCAGAGGGACTGACCAGGAGAAAAAAGCACAATGAGGAGAGAAATCCTCGTGAGCGCCAATGCACACGAATCGTGGGTGGCGCTCATGGAAGACGGGCAGTTGGCTGAGATGATGCTTGACCGAGCCGATGAAGATCGGTTGCTCGGAGATATTTATTTGGGCAAGGTGGAAGCCGTCTTGCCCGGCATTCAGGCCGCGTTCGTCGACATTGGAACCGATAAAGCCGGGTTCCTCCACGTCTCCGATCTCGATATGGGAGACAAAGACGACGACAACGGCGGTGGGGCACGGCGCAGGCGCGACCGGAAGTATCCGCCCATCCAAGACACCATCAAGAAAGGCCAGGAGATCATCGTCCAGGTCACGAAGGAGCCCATCAGCACGAAGGGCCCCCGCCTGACCGCGGAGATCTCCCTGCCTGGGAGGTTCCTGGTGTATATGCCAGGGTCGTCCAGGGTGGGTGTGAGTCGCAAAATCGAGGATCGAGAGGAGCGCGCACGACTCCGAAAGCTCGCCAAAGGGGTTCTGCCCAAGGACAAGGGTGGCATCATCGTTCGAACGGTGAGTGAGGAACTCAATCAGGAGACCTTTCAGAAGGACTTCAATCGCCTCAGCTCCAATTGGGACAAGGTCCAGAAGAAGCGCCAGGGAGTGAAGGCTCCGAGCCCCCTCCACAGGGAGGCCAAGCTCATCAGTGGCGTGATCCGCGATCTGTTCAGTAATCGTTTCGAGTCGATTACCGTGGATCACAAGGGGATCCATAACGAGATCCTCCAGTATGTGAGAGGCGTCGCCCCCGAACTTGAAGATCGCGTCAAGCTCTACACGGGCTCAGAGTCGCTGTTCGACAAACACGGAGTCGAGGAGGAGTTCCAGGCCACTCTTCAGAAGAGGGCGGTCCTCAAGTCGGGCGGGTACATCATCATCGAACCCACCGAGGCGCTCGTGTCGATCGACGTCAACACGGGCCGATACAAGGGCAAGAAGGATCCCGAAAGCACGATCCTGAAGACCAATCTGGAGGCCACCCGGGAGATTGCACGCCAACTCCGTCTGCGAGACATTGGGGGCATCATCGTCTGTGACTTCATCGACATGGAGTCTCAAGAAAACCGGGACAAGGTCCTGAACGAGCTACGGGCGCATCTAGGCAAAGATCGGGCCCGAACCAAGGCCTTCGAAGTCTCCAGTCTCGGATTGGTCGAGATGACGCGTCAGAGGGTGAGGCCGTCTCTGTTCCAGACACTCACCGATTCCTGCGATCACTGCGAGGGGATGGGCCGAGTGTACACCCCGGCTACCGTGGTTCGTCAGATCGAACGGAGTATCCGGAGGGTTTCGGTGAAGGGTGATGAGAAGAAGCTGCTGATTCGCATGCACCCCGAGGTCGCGCTCAGGATCATGGAGGAGGAGCCCGACTTCATCCGAAAACTGGGACAGACAACCCGCCTGAAGCTCGATATGCGTGATGATCCGCTGCTTCGGGAGGATGAATTTCGGATCCTTTCCGGTGCCGCACAGACGGATGTGACTTCCAGGTACGTGGCGGCCTGATGAAGGCTCAGAGGCTTGCCTTCGACAGGCCTCTTGACCCTCCACCGCCATTCGATGAGTTTTTTGGCTAACAGCATCCATCCGTGGGGTTGACGAGGTACTATGTACGCGGTTTTTAGCACAGGTGGTAAACAGTTCCGGGCGGAACCGGGAACCAAGATCCGGATTCCGACGCTGGAAGCGGAAGAAGGCACCACGGTTTCTTTCGACCGTGTGTTGATCGCTTCCAAAGGAGACGACATATCGGTGGGGCAGCCCACGGTACCCGGCGCCTCGGTCACGGCCGAGGTTCTCCGTCACGGCAAAGACCGCAAGATCATCGTTTTTAAGCGGAAGAAGCGTAAAGGCTACCGCCGAAAACAGGGACATCGTCAAAAATTCACTGAGATCCGAATCGCTGAAATCAACATTTAGCGACTGGACTTTGGGATGCCGCTCCTGGGGAGCACAAGATGGCACATAAGAAAGGTGTGGGGTCGAGCCGAAACGGCCGAGATAGTAATCCCTGCCGACTCGGCGTGAAGCGCTACGGCGGCGAGCGGGTGACCGCAGGTAGCATCATCATCCGCCAGCGGGGCACGCCCTTCCATCCTGGTCACAACGTGGGCCGTGGGGGGGACGACACATTGTTCGCCACCTCGGACGGGGTTGTGAAGTTCGAAACGTACCGACGCCGAAAGGCCGTCTCGGTCTACCCGCCGGACTGATTCCGAGCCAATGCGCCATGAGGCCCGTCTCGCAGCGACACGCTGCGAGAC
>JAPYQK010000110.1:0-3243 GCA_029941275.1 Longimicrobiales bacterium
CCGGTCGCTTTGGGCCCGGGTGGGGGGGGAGCCCGTGGGGGGCCCCCTCGCCGAGCGCGACCTGGTGTTGGAGTCGCTTTTCGTCGTCACCACGACGTGGGGGGAGTGGCGGCGGCGCCATCCGGGGACAAAAGTGCTGTCGATCGATACCGGGCATAACCGCGACTACAGCGAGGGAGCGGCGTACAGCGATTACTTCAGCACTGATGAGCTCATGTTCTCCGTGCCCGAGTTGGACGATCGGCTCGACACCAAGGCCGAGGTGCTCGCATTGCGCTTCAACCAAGCGCCGGCCGAGAAGCTGGCCATATCTGTCGAATTCCTCACCAGCCGGTCCGTCTATCATGATTCACTCGGCGTCGTCGAGTTCGTCGTGTTGACCGACCCGAGCGGTGCGAGCCGCGTCTACGAAACGCACGGCCGGTACTTCGCCAGGTGGGACGGCCGAAATGAAGTCCTGGACGACGGCGGCGGGCGTTGGACGCTGACGGAAGCGGGCCTAAGCGGCCCGGATGGGGCGGCACTGCGGCGGATGCCTTCGCACCGTGCGTTCTGGTTCGGGTGGTATGCTCAGTACCCGGAGACACGACTGGTGTATTGAGGCGAACCCGCCACGATTCACGGTGCCCCGCCGCCTTTTATTCTCGACGAAAGCTCCGTACTCCCTTGTTCGTCCCACGCCCTGAGCAGGCCGGCATATCGCCTGAAATGGCGATCAGGCTCGAGATGGCTGGATGGTCCAACGCGGAAACCTGGACACGCCTGCAGGCGAACTACGATCTCGCCCAGGCCCGTCGGCACGCCAATCGTATCCACGTCGAGCGTTATGAGCCCGCGTGAGGGGATATCGTAGCGACTAGGGCCGGTTCGGGTTGGGCGCCATGGAGACGAGCAGCACGAGCGGCCCGTCCCCACGGTTCTCCACCCCGTGCGGCTCGTCGGGTGCAGACCACGCGATGCTACCGGGCTCAAGCGTGCGCGTCTCATCCCCGATGGTCACGGTGCCCTCGCCCTCGATCACATAATAGAACTTCGTGGCCCCGGTGTGTGTGTGCACCTTCTGCGCTTGGCCTGGCTCGAGGCAGTACACGTCGCAAAACATCTGCGACGTCTCGAACAGATTGACCTTCTGCATCTTCGCGGCCGCAAAACGACGTACGGCGTTGGTGTCCTGGAATCCCATAGCAGTACGCTCAGGGGCTCACGGTATCAGGAGAGGGAGGCCGACCCAGGCCCCCGATCGACCGGCCTCCCCACCCCTGCCCTACCACCCAACCGCCTGGCCATCCTTACGGTGATCGGAGCCCGCCCGATACACACCGTTGACGGGATGGTCCTCCGCAATACTCTCGGGGCCGAAAACCGGCAGCGGCAACATCGGATCACGCGTGAACAGAATGCCTTGGTAGCCTCCTACCGAACTGCCGGTCACCGGGCGCACGTCGTGGCCCCTCGCCTGCAAAGCCGGGCCCACCAGATTGAACAGGTTGGTCTCAAGAGACAGCCTGTTCTGGCCTTGGCTGTGTGTAAACCGGGCAGCATCCGTGGTCATCTGGATATTCATGCCGTGGTCGATGACGTTCACCATGTGCTGCACGTGCGTCTCCGGCTGAACGCTGCCGCCCATGTTGCCGAAAGTCATCAGCGGATGGCCGTTCTGCATGACGAATCCGGCGATGATCGAGTGGAACGGACGCTTGTGGGGAGCGACGATGTTCGGGCTCTCCGCGTCGAGAGAGAACGCGACACCACGGTTGTGGAGGATGAAACCGTACGGAGACACCGTCGCACCGCTGCCGTACACCGAGAACACACTGTGGATGAGGGACACCATGTTCCCCCAACGGTCCGCTGTGGTCAGGTAGATCGTGCCGCCGTCCAGACCACCTCTGACCGACGGCTCCGCCACGCTGTCCATGCTGATTCTGTTGCACAACGTGGACGCATAAGACTTCGACAACAGGCGGTCCACGGGGATGTGCTCGTGTAAGGGGTCGCCGTTGTACGCCTGGAGGTCCGAGTAGGCCAGCTTCTTGGCCTCCACCATGAAGTGCCAGTAGTCGGGGTTGGTGGGTCCGAGGTCAGTAAGATTGATGCCGTGCACGGGTGCACAAACCTCGAGGATGTTCAGCATCTCCAGTGCCGCAAAGCCTTGGCCGGGCGGGGGCAGCTGGAAGACGTCATAGCCGTGATAGTTCGTCGAGAGCGGCTCGACCCACTCCGACTCGAACTCTCCCAAGTCGGCCATGGTCATCACGCCACCGTTGTCCTGCACCTTCCTTACGATGGCCTCGGCAATTTCGCCTCGGTAGAAGACGTCGCGGCCCCCTTCCTGAATCAAACGTAATGCTACGGCCAGGTCCGGATTGCGCACCAAGCTGTACAGAGCGGGCGGCTCCCCATCGATCAGGAAGGTCCGGTCCGAATCGGGATCACCGGCGAGCTTTCTCTGGACGCCGACGATGTCACGGTGACGGCGCTCGGATTGTCCCCAACCCTCCTCGGCCATTTGAGCCGCACGCCGAAAGGTCTCCTTGAACGTCAAGTTTCCAAAACGGTCCAAAAGGGCGGCGTAACCCGAGACGGCGCCCGGGACCGTCGCCGCGTTTACGCCGGTTCCCGGCACCCGGTTTACGCCCAGGCCGTTGCGGAAAAAGTCCGGCGTCCATGCCGCCGGGGCCCATCCGGCTGAATTCAGCGCATATAACTTCTGCTCCGCGGCCACCCACACCAGCGCGAACAGATCTCCGCCAATGCCCGTGTCGTTCTGCGATGTCACGTCTAGCACCGCGCCCGCCGCAACCGCCGCATCCATGGCGTTTCCGCCCTGTTGTAGAATCTCCAGACCGGCTTGCGCCGCCAAAGGATCACTGGTCGCCACGATGCCGTGGCGCGCGAGCACCTCTGAGCGGCCCTGTCCCAGCCACCCCTGCGCCCGTGAACCCGGCACCGCAGCGATGTTGGCCGCAGGATTAGGGGAGCTCGCCGTAGGAAGACCAAACGGGTTGGCAGACTGCCCGGTGAGGGCTGCGGGCAACACCATCAAGACCGCTGCCACCGTTACCAATCCCCAGTATGGGGCGCTGTTCCTTCCACTCATGACGAACTCCTGGGTTACAAGCGATGCTTGGGACGGCCGTGGGAGGCGAGACGCAGATTTCATGCGAACCGCAGGTCTACTGCGAACGCAGCCCGCTGCGAAAGTGCCGGCCGGTCCGGGTGCGGGCAAGGGTAGACGGCGAC
>JAPYQK010000110.1:3343-9470 GCA_029941275.1 Longimicrobiales bacterium
AACGCAGAGGCGCGAACTTGAGCAGCTTCATCCCCGAGTTCTCGCCCGCGTAAAGGTTGCCTTGCGCATCCACGGCCACACTCTCGGCCACCCGCGCCGCGCCACCACCCTCCGGTACCGGAGCCACGATGTGGGCCGACAGGGTTCCATCTCCCGCACTTCCGATCCGGATCCCCTGGCTCAGGTCGGCTACATAGAGCACGTCGTCAGGGCTGATGAAAATTCCGCTCGGAGACCCGAACTGGGTCCACGCGTCGATGAAGCCCCCATCCTGGTCGAAAATCTGGACGCGCCCATTCTCTCGGTCGGCCACGAACAGGCGTCCCCTGGAATCGAACGCTAGACCGTGAGCACCGTTCAGTTGGCCGGGCGCGGACCCTTTCGTCCCCCACTCTTTGATGTACGTGCCGTCGCTCGAGTATTTCACGATCCGCATGTTCGTGTCCATGCCGCTGTGCCCATCAGCTACGAAAATGTCCCCGTTCCGCGCGACCGCGACGTCGGACGGCCTATTGAGGATGTTGGGGCCTTCGCCGGCCATGCCGGGCTGACCGAGGGTCAACACGAGTTCCCCGTCCGAACTGAACTTCAGGACCGTATGACCCTTGCCGTCGCCGTCACGGCCGTCGGTCACGTAGATGTTGCTCTCGTGATCCACGGCGAGACCGTGCGGGTAGTTGAACATGTTGGAACCGAAGCTTTGGAGCAGCCTGCCTGATGCGTCGAACTTCATGATCGCCGGGAGATCTGATTCCGCGCATCCAGGACCGTTGTAGTCACCACATCGTTCCAGCACCCACAAACTTTGCTGATCGGGGTCCATCTCGATGCCCGTCGGAGCGCCCCAAGGACGTCCACCGGGTAGGCGAGCCCAGTCGTCGTCGGGCTCATAGGGCAGCAGTTCTGGGCTCGATTGGGCGAGGGCCCCGCTGGACGGTAGGAACACGGTCACCGCGACGAACACGCTGGCGATCCCCACACGGGCGATCCTGAAGCAATCGTTCACTCGAACGGCAGGGCGCATCGGAGAGCCTCCCCTTGGAAGAAATCCTGGTCGGCGTTGGATCTCGCCGATCAAGCAACTGAAATAGACCAGACACGGGAGGACAAAATGCGTCTAGGGCCGGGTGGGCTGCAAGCACCAGCCTCCGATTTGTTACTCTTCCGTCTTGGGCCGCTCGAGCAAACGCTCGGTGAAGTCTACGCGTTCGTTCAGGTTTGCGAACTCACCACGCAAGAGCCCGAGTTCGGCGCGCAGATCGTCCACGGTTTCGGGCAACTGCTCGACTTCCTGCCCGCCGTCACCGAGGCGGGTCTCCTCGATATGGGGGTAGCGCATCTTCATACCGATGAGAATTGCGGTGCTGCCGAAAATGATGATCGGGATAAAAACCCCAAGGGTCTCTGGACCCATACGACGCCACTCCGTTCGTTAGTTTACGAGGCCTATACCCCTCAGCGTCCCTACGAAGAACCTTCCTCGAGGTTTCTGACGCCCGTGACCCACGCCGTTACGAGCGCTCCAAACCTCTCGAGATCAGCACCGAACACGGGAGTGTGTTTAGGGCCACACTCCCTCACGGGAGTGTGTAGGCCACCAACGCACCCGGGAATTCGGTTTGCACACTTCCGATCTGCACGACGACATACTGCTTTCCTTCGTGCATATAGGTCATCATCCCGTACTGCGCCGGGGCCGGAAGGGGGATGCTCCCCAGGATCTCGCCCGTGTACTTGTCGCGGGCGTGCAGTTCCAATGGAGCGTCGGGCCGCACTTGTGTGGTCCCCCAGCTGAGCGCACGCGCCTGCACCAACAGATCACCCATGACCATTTGGATCGACCATCCGGCGCCTCCCGAGTTGGGAATATCCACACCCTGCAAGCGCTCGTGGGTCTGGATGCGCTCACTGGTCTGGCCGACCGGCAGCGACCAGGACTTGTCGCCCGTGTTCATCTGGTAGGCGGTGAGCTGGTTCTCCATGGGCTTCCAGAGTCGCAGCCCGTCGATGGTGGGCAGGCCCCCAAAGCGGCCGGGCGCCCATGCCGCCACGGTGGTGCCGGTGGTGGGCGTATAGTTCGGCGTCGCGCCGTTCGCGGCGGGGACGGCATAATTCGGGTTGTCTCGGTCAACCCCTCCCGTGGGCTCCATGAACCCAGGAGCGCTGCACGACCGTTGATGCGAGGCGAAGAACATTCCCGTGGTTGGATCGGCGACGGGGGGATGGTAGATGATGTTACCGCCCCCCTGGCAGCCGAGGTTGTTCAGGAAGTTGTTTTCGTGCTCGTACGGAAGCGACGGGACGTAGAGGCCCCCGATGTTGTACTGACTCAGGATGATCTTCGCCTCGGCAAACAGCTCCGGCGTGTAGTCGATGACGAACTCATCCGTCAGCCCGTCGATGACGATGCGGTCCACCGGTTCGGGCCGCGTTGGATACGGCTGCCGGGGCGACGTGTAGTTACCGGGCACCTGGGTCTGCATGACCTCTCGGTCTTCGATGGGCCAGATCGGCTCGCCGGTCGCGCGGTTGAACGCGAAGACCAGGCCCTGCTTGGTGTTCTGAATCACCGCAGGGATATCCACACCGTCCACCGTGAGATCCATCAGGATGGGCGCGGTCGGCAGGTCGTAGTTCCACTGATCACTCCGGTGGATCTGGTAGTGCCACACGCGCTCGCCTGTCTGCACATCCAACGCGAGCAGGCTGCCGCCGAACAGGTTGTCGCCCGGGCGGTGGCCCGTGTACGACTGGACGGTCGAAGCGTTCGTCACGATGTAGACGAGCCCCAATTCGGGATCCGCCGAGGCGGGAGCCCACGACGACATGTCGCCTGACCACTCCCACGCATCGTTCAGCCAGGTCTCGTGGCCGAATTCACCCGGCCGGGGGATCACGTGGAACTTCCACAGGAACTCACCCGTCGCGGCGTCGTAGCCCATGATGTCGCCCGGAATGTTCTCGATCCGGGTCTGGCCGTAGCTGGGCTGGTGGCCGACGAGCACCACGACCACGCCGTTCACCACAATCGGCGGTGCCGAGCTGGTGACCATGCCGAGCTCCCTCGGGACGCCGTAGTTGGGATCGTACGGTCCTTCGTCCCAGCGCTCCCACTGGCCCCATCCGTCCAACAGTTGCGGGACCAGATCGACGCCGCCGGTCTGGTCGAAGCCGTCCAACGGAATGGGCGAACCCCAGTCCTCGAGCGGCCGGCCGGTCTTCGCGTCGAGCGCCCACAGGAAGAATCCGGGTGTGGTGATATAGATCACACCGCGGCCGTTCACTTCGGCGTAGGCAACGCCCTTCCCGTAAGACCTTCTGGGAGAGCGCAGGAAGCGAACGGTCTCGGGCTCACGAAACGCCCAGATCGTTTCGCCCGTGTCAGGGTCGATCGCGATCACCTGCCGGCGCGGCGTGGCCACCGTGTAGAGCAGCCCGTCGGCATAGATCGGCGTGGAGCGCGAGAAGTAGTCGAGGTTCGGGCCGAAGTTGTCGCTCTTCCAGATCCAGTCCACCTCGAGGTCCTCGAAGTTGCCAGCGTTGATCTGGTCGAGCGTCGAGGAGCGAGTGTGGCCGGCGTCGCCACCCAGGTAGCGCCACTCACCGTTTTCCGTGCCGGGGAGTTGGGCGAGTGCCGCGATAGGCGTAGCCATCAGGGCGGTCATCGTCATGACGAAGGCCGCTGCGGCCGTGATCAGGAGCCTACCGGCTGGACCAAGGCGATCCAGGGAGGGCTGGGGGCGGAAGGGGCGAAGCTTCTCGTTCTTCATGTTCGTCGTTCCTCGGTTCTAGCCGAAAAAAATCAGAATCGTCTGGCCCGTCGGGTCACACCACGATGGGGTCGAGGACGGTAGGGCGGGGGCGAGATCGGCGCAACGGTTCAAGGGCACCGCTCTTGGTTACCGGTGGCGTCAACCCACGCAGAAGTAGTACTGATTCACTCACGCTAGTCGAAATCCATGTGAAAAATGCCACACAACCCTCAAAGTGGCTCGCACCCGAAGGCAACTACGATGATCAACCTGCGAAGTGATACAGTCACCCAACCAACGGCCGCCATGCGCCGAGCCATGGCCGAGGCCGAAGTGGGTGATGACTACTACCGGCACGACCAGACTGTCATCGCCTTGGAGGAAAAGGCGGCGGAGTTGTTCGGAAAAGAGGCTGCCATGTTCTTGTTCAGTGCCACAATGGGCAACCTCGTTTCGATTCTTTCCCATACGAAGCGGGGGGAATCCCTCCTCCTCGAGGAGCGGTCCCACATCTACAACAATGAGGCCGGGGGCCTGGCTGCGCTTGCTGGACTGACCCCCAGGACCATTCGAGGGGAGCGAGGCCGCATGAGCCCCGAGCAGATCAAGGAGGCCGTGTTCCCTGATGCGGTTCTTCATCCGCAGACGAGCCTCCTCTGCTTGGAGAACACGCACAACGCCGCTGGCGGGGTTTGTTTGTCGGTTGAACAGACCAAGGACCTTGCCGACACCGCTCGCTCCCACGGGCTAAAAATCCACTTGGACGGAGCCAGACTCTTCAACTCGGCCGTGGGCCAGGGTGTATCCCCTGAGGACCTCACCCGGGAGGTGGACAGCGTCACCATTTGTCTGACCAAAGGGCTTGGGTGTCCTGTAGGAGCACTGGTCCTTGGAGAAGCAGACTTCATGGACGACGCCCGCCGGTGGCGTCAAGCCGTGGGTGGGGGCATGCGGCAAGCTGGGGTCGTCGCGGCCACAGGGATCGTGGCCCTGGACACCATGGTGGATCGATTGGCCGAGGACCATTCGAACGCGCGGCGTCTGGCCGCTCTACTCACTGAGGCCGGACTGATCGTGGACCCGCTGCCAGACGAAGTCGAGACCAATATTGTGTTCGCCGAGATCCCGGCTGCCCTCATGGATGCCAAGGACTTCGTGCAGGGGCTGGCGGCGGCGGGGGTTCAGGTGAACCCGCCAGGTGCGCGCCGCATCCGACTCCTCACGCACCACGATGTCAGTGCTGACGATATCGAGACGGTCGGCGGTATTGTGCGAAAGGTGTTGGGTCCTTAGCGCGCCTTCAGCGGCGCAGCAACAACCCGATTCCGACGCCACCGCCCGAGGGATTGATCGTGAGGTCGACGCCGTCCACCTCGTGGAGCTTTGGCACCCCCCATCCGACCACCGAGCCGATGATGGCCCCGCTGATGACGTCGGTCGGGAAGTGTTTGCCGCCTTGGTAGCGCATGAAACCAGTGGTTGCTGCGAGAGTCAGGGAGCCCGCCCACATCCACGTCCTCGCGGCCGAACCGGGATGGAGCTTCGCATAGACCGAACTGAGGAAGACCGCCGCGGCGAAAGCGTTCATGGTATGTCCAGACGGGAATGCGCGGCGAGCCCCGACCCCCAACTTCGCCTGCTGGGGGATGTCCAGATCGGTGTTGTATGCGAACGGCCTGGTGCGGTTCACCACACCCTTTAGCAGCTCGCCCAAACCGTTGCCAACCAGCAACACCTCGCCGTACATGGCCGCTATGGTCCAGGACTCTCGCGACCCCGGCGTGGCGATGGCCAGCCCGAGCGGCGCAGCCATGAGGGTCAGGACCAGCGCGTCACTCACGTCTTGGGCTGTGGTGGACCACTGCCCGGTGGCGAAGCGATCGAAGCCGTTGACGTCCTCTGGGCCGAGCTGTCCGATCTCATCCAGGGTGAGCGGCTCCTGCCCCCGACCAACAGCAACAGCACCGGAGAAAAGTGCCAATCCACCGGCGGTGACGCCGCTCTCGAGCGACAGGTCGAGTTGGTAGGGGAAGCCTTCTCGTACCTGCGTAGCAGTGCACGGTGTAGCGAACGCCAGCAGGATAGCGGTGACAATCACCACTCGTTTCACAAAGATGCTCCGATCGATCGGATTCTCACGCCGCCTTTGACCCCCTCGACTGGGCCGGACGTTACCCCGTCACGGGAGCGTGTATGCCACCAGGGCCCCCGGGTCCCCCGTTCTGAAGCTGCCCACCTGGACCACGATGTACTGCTTCCCTTCGTGCATATAGGTCATCATCCCGTACTGGCCGGGAGCCGGGAGCGGGACACTGCCCAAGATCTCGCCCGTCATCTTGTGTCGGGCGTGAAGCTCCAAGGGGGCGTCAGGATCG
>JAPYQK010000111.1 GCA_029941275.1 Longimicrobiales bacterium
GCGATCCCTGGAGGATCTGCCGGCCACCGTAGCCCATGATGAGCACGCTCGCGGAGCCGATAAAAAACGTACCGAGGCTCGAGACGGTGGCGGTTGTCGTCAGCGTCTGTTTGACGTTTTCGTAAATACGCAGCACGCCAGCCTCGAAAATCTCCCCCTCCTTCTCGATCGCGTGAAAACCCTTGATGACACGAATGCCGCCCAACGCTTCGGTAAGGCGCCCGTCCACCGTGGCACGGATCTCGCCACGCGCGCGGAACGCCGGGCGCAGGGTCTGGAACGCTCGGGTCGACACAACTGCGAGCAGCCCCAGCGGCACGAGGACGAGCAGCGTCATACCGATGTCGATGCTCGCCAGGAAGGCGAACGCGACGATGGCGGTGAACGTGCCGCCGACCAGTTGGACCAGGCCGGTTCCCACCAGATTACGGACCCCTTCGACGTCGTTCATGATGCGTGAGACCAACTCCCCGGCCTTCATGCTGTCGAAGAAACGAACGGGCAGAGTGAGTACGTGTCGTTGGACCTGGGCTCGGAGTTGGGCGATCAGGTGCTGCGCCTCGACGCTGAGGAGGACCGTGAGGACGTATGCCGATCCAGCCTGAACTGCAGTGGCGGCCAACAACCCCCCCAGCAGCCAGTAGAGGAGGGAAAAATCACCTTGACCGAGTACATCGTCGACCAAATACCCGATCGAGGCTGGAAGCACGAGCCCACTGAGTCGATTGACGAGAATCAGGAAGAGGCCGAATCCGATGAGTTTCCGCCGGGGCCAGATGATCTCTTTGAAGGCGTGCCGGAGGCTGTTCCCCGTAACTTTGGTCTTTGCCAAGCTTAGAATCCCGTGACTAGAGTGAGTCCAAGGAGGACCATTGCCGCTCCTGCAGCCCGGCCGATCCGTTTACCGTGGGGCGCGAGGTTCTCGATGGCGATGATCGCCGTGAACCCGCCCATCCAAACCAAGCTCATCAATCCTAGGGAAAATCCCGAGATCATGAAGGCCCAGCAACAGCCCACACAGAAGGCTCCGTGAGACAGCCCCATCCGGAACGCCCCTCCGGGACCGTTCCGCCAATGTGTGAGGAAATAGCTCAAGGGCGTTCGACAGTGCTCGAGACAAGTAGCCTTGGCGGGCGCCGCCTGGTACAGGCCGGCGCCGATCAGGACGACCCCGCCCAGGGACGCTCCGAGGGCGGGAGACGAACCTAACACGGATGGCCACGTCATGGCGGCGGCGGTCGTGAGTGTGAGAGGTGCTCCAGATGTGGTACCCATCGCCATGGCCGTGCCCATGAGCCCCCACCCTTGTAGTCCAACCTGGAGGGACGCGGCCACCACACTGAAGCCGGTCCAGACGACGGCGTACCCGAGTGCGAAAAGTGTGACCCAACCCCGCCGGATCCCGCCACCGCCACCGCCACTCCCATCCCCGCGACCACGCGAGAGGGCCGCGAAGCCGAGCACCCAGGGAGTGATCGCCGGCAGCATCATGACCGTCATCATCATCATCCACATGGCTGTCGTAGCGACGAGACTCGCCTGATGCGGCATGGAGGAGATCATCGAGGACAGGAGGGCGGGATCACTCCGGGCTCACCGACCAGTCGAAGCGGCTATGGAGCGCATGCGTGCCTTCGTTCTTCACGGCAATCTCGCCGTCATCGTAGGTGGCGTCGCCCTGAGCGAGCACTTGGGTCGAACCATGGATCTGGTTGAACATGTTCTGGAACGTAACGGGCTGGTCTCGGTCCCATCCGCGGATGTTTTCGATCGAGCTCGACAAGAGCCCCTCGATCGCGATCCGCTTCACCGCCGCCTCGTCGGTGATCTCGATGGGAAGGGTTCGTGTCGGTAGACGACGCTCCACAAAACGACCCAGCACCTCCCACGGCCCGCCCGCGCGCCCCGCGAGAATGTCGTCCACGGCCGCCTGCTGTTCTGAAGAGGCGGCATCGTCGATGATCACGGCCTCCGTCCAGGAACCGGAGATCATGTGTTGGGGGGTGTCATACGCGACTACGGCCTTCACACCCGCGAGGTCCACGTCACCGTACGAGCCCTCGTCGAAACGGATCGCCCAGTAGCCGATGCATCGCTCCTCCGTACAGTTATTCGAGAAGTGAACGTGCCCCGGACAGACCAGTTGGCAGTTGCAGTTCTCGAACAAGAGGCCTTTGGCCCACCAGCCGATAAAGGCCACGTTGTTCATCCTGTGTATTGGGGCACGGCGAAGCGTTCTGGGTGATCCCTTCGGCCTGGACCGTCCTCATCGTAAGTCGGGGGACCATAATACGTGGTGGGGGCGGGAGTTAAAATGGGGACGACCGCTTTGATCTGTTGAGGGGTAGAATCAGAAGGACGTACACTCGAAGGTGGGCTTGTCGACGAATGCATGGGAAACCTTAGGGACGACCTGGCTGGACCGGGAATCGAGGTGGCGGAGACGCACATCTCCTGGGTCTTTCTGGCTGAGCGTGAAGTCTGGAAGGTCAAGAAGTCGGTCTCGTTGGGTTTCCTCGATTTCAGCACCGCCGAGAAACGGAAGGCGGTGTGTGAGGCTGAAGTTCGCCTCAATCGACGTTTGGCTCCGGACGTCTATCGCGGTGTTGAGCCGATCACGCTGGATGCCTCCGGGCGGCACCGTTTCGGTGGGTCCGGCGCCCCGGTGGACTGGGCGGTTCACATGGACCGGCTCGCCGACGATGACCGGGCCGACGTTCGGCGCAGGGAGGGCCGACTCACAGACGCCCACGTTACACGGATCGCTGAGCATATCGCAGCCTTTCACGCCCGTGCCCGATGGGATGAGGCGTCCGCCCGCTTCGGAGCTGTAGAGTCGATCACTCGCATCATTCGGGACAATCACGAGCTAGGCCGAGAAGCGGCGATCGACCTGTTGGGCGAAACGGAGGCCCACGCCATCGAAACCGAGCAGTTGGCGTTCTTGTCGGATCATTCGACCCTCTTCGAGGGCCGGATCGCGAACGGTCACGTGAGGGAAGGCCACGGGGACTTGCGCCTCGAGCACGTCTATTTGGCCGATGACCCGAGCGATGAAGATGAGATCAGAGTTCTCGACTGCATCGAATTCAACGATCGGTTCCGGTTCGTGGATGTCTGTTCCGATGTGGCGTTTCTTTCGATGGATCTCACGTACCACGGCCGGGGTGATCTGGCCGAGCACTTTCTGGCCCACTATGCACAGGTGACGAACGACTACGACCTGTACTCGCTCGTCGGCTTCTATGAGAGCTATCGTGCGTACGTGAGGGGTATGGTCCACGGGATTCTGGCCGCCGACGAGGGTGCGACCCCCTCGATTCGGGGGAGTTCGAAGGAAGCGGCGGGTCGGTACTATCGGCTGGCGCTGGACTCGCCACGGGCGCGACCTCGGCGTTCGGACCAGGGGTTTTCGGTATCCCCAGCGGTGCTGGCTGTCGGCGGGATCGTGGCTTCGGGAAAGAGCACCGTTGCGGATCTGGTAGGACACGAGCTGATGGCGCCGGTGGTGAGCTCCGATCGAACGCGCAAGTGGCTACTCGGTGTGGAGCCCACGACGCCGGCCAACCCTGATGCGGGCTCGACAGGGGACTCGGCGGGGAGCCCCGGCCCGTGGACAGGCGCTTATTCGGCCGAGGTGACTGAAGCGGTCTACGATGAGGTCTTCAGGCGGGCGCGAGCCGTCCTCCAGTCGGGACGGCCCGTGGTGATCGACGCTTCGTTCCGCTCCCTTGAACATCGCAAGGCGGCACGCCAGCTGGCTAGCGAGGCGGGTGTGCCCTTCCTGTTCGTCGAATGCCAGGCTCCCTCCGACATTATTCGAGAGAGACTCCGTCGACGTGACAGGGAGCCGTCCGTGAGCGACGCACGGGCGGACTTCCTCGACGATTTCGTCGCTTCGTGGGAGCCCGTCGACGAGCTTGGGCCGTCTGAGCACCTGGTCCTCGACACCTCGGGTTCCATCGAGGAGAACGTGGAGGCAATCCGGTCGGCGTCCAACCAGGCTCCTCTACGCATAGTTTAGCTCGTGGACTGCACCAGGTCGTAGCCAGCCCCACAGCCTATGGATTATGAAAACGACACGTGACCCGCTCCTGAAACTCGACGATCAGTTCACACATCTGGTAGCGGCGGGTGAAACGCTCATCCTGGTCGGCGATGAGGATTAGATCGTGCTGGAGGGCCCGCTCGCGGGTGATGTCGTCCGACTAGCGGATGGGCGCTGAAGTGGGATCGAGATCGCCGCCGAGTTGGGCCATGTGCATCGCGCTGAACTCGTGCACTACGTGCTTCTGACGTTGCAGCGTGCAGGGCACATTGGCGCGGTGAACGCGGGTGACGGCGGGGATGGGGGTGACGCCGAGAGTCTGCCGCCAGCGGTCGCGGCTCTCGCGGATCGTTTGCAGGACGTGTGGACGAACCGCGGCGGCACGAACGTCGCGGCCATCGATCTTCCTCGGAAGGAGGGCGAGACCCTTCGACTGGTACTTACAGACGATTACCTCCACACGGAACTCGCCGAACACTGTAGTTCCTCCCCGGAAACGCCGGCCTTGCTCGCTTGTCTCGGCTCCCGGCAAGTATGGATCGGCCCTGGCATCGAGGCGGATGACACCGCCTGCGTGGCCTGCCTTCAGGATCGCCTGCGCCTGAATTTTGCGGCCCGCACGCTGGCTCATGCCGACAACCGTTCCGACGCGAAGGACCTCGAGGTTGAACGCCTTCCGAGGTTGGTGTCCCGAAGCGCTTTCTGTCGCCTCGCGCGCGCCGCGAGAGAAATTGCTGACGATGAGGCGTGGCAGGCCGCGGACCAGCCGCTACAGGCCCTTCCGCTGGACGGAGGGGGCGCCCACGACCATCGGGTGAACCGGCTTCCGCAGTGCCCCGTACGCGGCGATCCAACGCTCACGCCGCCCGGCGCTTCTTTCATCGGGTTGCCTCCATCCTGAGTAGAGTCCACTCGACGATTCCTCGAGTGGTCCTCAAAGCTCTGGATTTTGGCTACGCGGCGCCTGACGCGAAGGCGCGTTCTTCAGTGGCGCGTTTGCGGGATCCGGTGTTGCTCGTCTTTTCGCGCCGGTGACGAGTCGGAACGGACTCGGACCTAACCGCTGATCTCGCGGGCTTCCCCGGCCCCTCTAGGCACCCGGATGAGGTCGACCATGTGCCCGATCTTGGCCGGAGGCGGTGGCGTGAACCGAGCCACCGTGATCGCGACCGCGAAGTTCAACAGCATGCCGACGGTACCAATACCTTCCGGTGAAATTCCGAACCACCAGTTCTCGAGGGTATTCGCACCCGGATTGATGAACTTGAAGTAGACGATGTACCCCGCCGTGAACGTAATCCCGGAGATCATCCCCAGGATCGCCCCTTCGCGGTTCATTCGTTTCGAGAAGATCCCCATGATGATCGCAGGGAAGAATGAAGCCGCGGCGAGACCGAACGCGAAGGCGACCACCTCCGCGACAAATCCGAAATTTCTTATTCCCAGAGCACCCGCCACGACCACCGCGAACCCCGCGGCGACACGGGCGGCTATGAGTTCGCCGCGTTCGGTGATATCGGGTTTGAAGGCGCGCTTGAGAAGGTCGTGACTCACGGCCGCTGAAATCACCAGGAGAAGGCCGGCGGCCGTGGACAGAGCGGCGGCCAACCCGCCTGCTGCGACGAGGCCGATGACCCAGTTCGGAAGATTCGCGATTTCCGGGTTGGCCAGCACCATGATATCCCGATCGATGGTGAGCTCGTTTTCGATCGGAACTCCCGCGGCGGTCTGAGCCTCGGGGCCGACGTACTGAATGATGCCGTCTCCATTGCGGTCATCGAAGGTGATCAAGCCGGTGTTTTCCCAAGTCGAGAACCACTCCGGCATCTCGGCGTACGGTTGTTCCGACACGGTGTTCAGCAGGTTCGCTCTCGCGAAGACTGCCACCGCGGGTGCCGCAGTGTACAGCAAGGAGATGAACACCAGTGCCCAGCCGACGCTAATCCGGGCGTCTTTCACTCTCGGGACTGTATAGAAGCGGATGATCACATGCGGCAGACCGGCCGTACCGACCATGAGCGCGGCAGTGATGAAGAAGATGTCGATCGGGGCTTTTACTCCCGACGTGTACGCCGTGAAGCCCAGTTCGCTGTGCAGACCGTTGAGCCGGTCCAGCAGGAAAGTCCCGGTTTCCTGATCGACCGCTCCGAAACCGAGCTGTGGGATCGCATTGCCCGTGATCAGGATCGACAGAAAAATCGCAGGGACCAGGTAGGCAAAGATCAACACGCAGTACTGTGCGACCTGCGTATAGGTGATGCCTTTCATTCCCCCGAGGACAGCGTAAAAGAATACGATGCCCATTCCGATGATTATCCCGGTGTTGATCTCGACTTGGAGGAAACGACTGAAGACTATCCCTACGCCGCGCATCTGGCCGGACACATAAGTGAAGGACACGAATATGGCGCACACCACGGCCACGATTCGTGCGGTCTGTGAGTAGTACCGATCCCCTACGAAGTCGGGCACTGTGAAAGCACCGAACTTCCTGAGGTACGGGGCGAGGAGAAGCGCCAAGAGCACATACCCGCCGGTCCACCCCATGAGATACACCGACCCGTCATAACCCGAAAAGGAGATGATCCCCGCCATGGAGATGAACGAAGCCGCGGACATCCAGTCGGCGGCCGTGGCCATGCCGTTGGCAACCGGTGATACGCCGGTGCCGGCGACGTAGAACTCGCTCGTGGAGCTTGCTCGGGACCAGATTGCCACACCGATGTAGAGCGCGAAGGACAGCCCCACCAACACGAAAGTCCAGGCGGTTACACTCACGGCTGGTTCCTCACTCGGAGTCCTCGTCGACGTCGAACTCGCGGTCCAGGCGGTTCATCAGGAACACGTACACGAAGATCAAGACCACGAACACGTAGATGGCGCCCTGCTGGGCGAACCAGAATCCGAGTGGGAACCCGGTTCCAGGGATACGGAAGCGGTTCAGCGGCTCGACGAGAAGGATCCCTGCTCCAAATGAAAACGAAAACCATACTATGAGGAGCCCCCCCAAATACGTGAGATTCTTGCGCCAGTAACGTTCGTTGGAGGCTGCGCTGGGGTCAGGTGTGTCTGTCATGGCGGGGGTACTTTGGCGGCTCGACCGCCGTGTGGCAAGCGGGGCGGAATAATTTCGGCGGGATGGCCGGATGGGCGGTCCCGAAGTAAAGTCGATGATCGCCCGGCCCGAGAGCCGAGAACTCACCCCGAACCCGATGTTCCGTGAACGAACTGCTCCCTCTCATCCTCCTTTTTTTTGGCGGATTCGCTGTTCTCACGGCCGCTTTGAAGAGTCGGGCGCGGGTAACTTCCCCCATCGCCGTCGTCTTGGCGTTGCTGGAGGCGATTTCCGGAATAGCGCTGATGATGGCTGCTTTCCCCGGGTCTGGAACCGGAGACTTGGCGTCGGCCTCCAGGACCGGAATCGTCACAGCTGTGATCGTGGGTCTGTCGTCCACGGTTCACCTGCTCAAGGTTCGTGAGCGAAGCAAGGCCCAGGAAGCGTCCGAGGGCAGTCGTCTACACCTGGCCGTCAAATACGGAATAGGTCGCGGCCAGGTATACGGCGAACCGCTCCCGGAGATCGATCCCGACACAGATGGAGAGGGGCAGGGCGACCCGGATGAACGACCGTGTCGTGTCCCGGGAATGGTTGCCCGCGAGGGAGTCGTTACCCGTCCAGCAACGCCATCACCAAACCGCTCCTGACTTTCGGCTCGAACCAAGTCGATTTGGGTGGCATGTGTCGGTTCTGGCGGCACACCTCGATGAATTCCTCCATCGTGACAGCGGCGAGCGTCACCGCGTAGTCCGATCGCCCTTCATCCACCTCACGCTGGAGCCAGGCCGCGTCCTTGTTGCTTCCCACGAAAGTGAGTCGAGCGTCACCGGCCTCGGCGATCCGCAAGGCGTGCGCGAAGAGGTTCTCTTGGACGATACCGTAGTCGATGGACTCGGCGGCGTCGTCGGGATCGAACGTGCCCTGATGTGGGCGCAAACGTAGCCATCCGCGATCAGTCGTGTAGAGGCCGATCTCATGGGTCTCGGTGGGCTGGTAGGGGCCAGAATCGGGGGGCGTATCCACCTCGAACTTCTCTTTGATCGCTGCGATCACGTCCTCGTCCATGGGAGGCTTGAGTCCATCGTCCATCGTAGGCTTTGGAGGATCTTCGGGCACAGGCGCCGCTCCGGCCGACGACGGCGCCGAGGTCCGCACGAGCCGGTTGTACGGCCGGATGCCCATCGTTCGAGCCGGGAAAAAGACGCTCAGAAAGTACTCGTACCCGAGCATGGCCGCGGCTGCGCTTCGGTGGTTTCCGTCGGCCACATAAGCGTGCGGCTCGCGGGCGAGAAGGCCCTGTAAATCTCGGATCTTCTGCTCGTCGCGCACGATCCAAACGCGGTGACGGTTTCCGTGGTGGTCGACAACGTTGAAGTCAGTCGGAGTGCTGGAGGCGTGGGCTTCCAAGTGGCTCTGGAATTGTCCGGTAGTGTCATCGATTCCGTTGTTCACCATGCCGATGATCGCGTCGGTGGCCTCAATTAAGTCGGCCCGTCCGCGCGCTTTCAGCTCACGGACGCCCTCGTTCCGGATAATGGTCCCCTCTGGGGTCGCGTCGGTTCGAATTTCGTCCGTCCGAGCTAAGCCGCCCAGGCCGATTTGGCGCACCCCGGGCCTGGTGGGATCCTCGATTTCGTAGACCCAGAGAATGTCGCGCACTTCAACGGTGAGATCGCTCTCCACCAGTTCCTTCATGTTGGTGCCGGCTCGAGCCAGGGCAGCCGGCGAATCGCCTTTTCCGATGGTCTCGGGCGAGTCCGCGTGGCAGTGGGCCATGGTCACCCTCAGCACACTCATGGGGTTGTCTTGAAGGAGGTCCCAGATTTCGAGGTCGCCCTGGAATTCGTCGTAGTTCGGGGCGCTGACGAGGGCGGCCGCGGCCGAACCAACAGGGATGAGCGCGCGGCAGACCGGGGTAATCGTGATCATGAGATGGGTGACCCGTGGACGGGCCTTCTTGCAGAGGGTTCGATGGATGGCACCCGGTTTTTCCTCACGGATTCCCTGACCCGCACGATGCCGCACAGCTTCGGCCTCGAACGGTGGCGAAAGGGGAAGATAACGGCGAAGCTATTCCAATGGACCAACAACTCACACCCGTAGTCCTAGTGGTCGCGGACATCAGTGGTTACACGGATTTCATGTGGTCCCACAGAAAATCCGTGGCCCACAGCCAGATGATCGTCCGGGAACTGATCGAGACGCTCATCCGTCAGATCGATGCTCCTTTGAAGTTGGTTGAACTGGAGGGTGACGCCCTCTTCATGCACGCAGCTAAGACCGAGGATCCAGTTGCTTGGGACCTCCAGGGCC
>JAPYQK010000112.1:0-8358 GCA_029941275.1 Longimicrobiales bacterium
GGTCAACGGCGCTATTCGCGTACTCGAAGATCGTGCTCAGGTCGTCGAAGATGGTGATGGACCGGTCGACGAGGGTGCTGGACCGGTTGAAGAAACGGAAGACGATCACTCTGAAGCATATGATGTCACGGGGCCCGGCACCCTGGAAATGCCGTGATCATCGCGCACCTGTCGGATCTGCACCTGGGCTACCGGGCGTTCGGACATGTCGAGCAGGGCAAGAATGTGCGGGAGGTCGACGTCGCCCGCGCGTTTCACCAAGCGATCCAGAAGATTCTCGAGATCGGCCCCGCGGCGGTTCTCGTCGCTGGGGACGTGTTCGATCGACCCGAACCCCCCCACTCTGCACTCGTAGCACTCGCTCAAGGGCTGCAGTCGCTGAGGGAGGCACTCCCTGATACGCCCGTTTTGATGGCCGCCGGTGCTCGCGATACACCCGCCGGTCCTGCGGACCCTGGTCCACTCGGTGCCTTCGATACGCTCGGCGGCGTCGAGGCGGTCACCGCGACGACCCGTTCGGTGCACTATTCTCAGTTGGACCTGAACGTGGTGCTCGTTCCCCACCGATCCACGATCCAGGAACCGGGGCCAGTGGTGATGCCCAACCCCGACGCACGATGGAACCTGGTGGTGGGTTACGGATCCGTGGACGCCGAGGGGAGCGCGCTCCTCGACCTCGAGTCCAGAGATTGGGATTACGTGGCCTTGGGGCACGAACATTTTCGACGTGAGGTCGTAACAGGCGTGCACTATGCGGGTGCGATCGAGCGTGTGGGGGCCACACCCTGGGAGGCGGCGGCCGAGGAGAAGGGGTTCTTGACCTGCGATCTCGAGTCCGGCCAAGTGGATTTCCATCCGATCCACGGTCGGCCGGTCGTATCTCTGGAACCGATCCCGTTCGAGCCCGACCGGCCCGAGCGATTGCGCGAACGAGTCCGGGAGGTCCTGGTGGAAGTGCCTGGTGGCATCGAGGAGAAGATCGTCCGAATTCGCATTCAGGGGCTACCGCCTGGACGGTTGGATCTCCTCAATGGTGTGTTGCCTGAATACCGACGGCGTGCGTTACATCTCGAGGTGCAACTCGACGATGAGCCGTCAGGGCCGCTCTCTCGAGAGAACATGACGGCCAAGCGGTTGGCTTCCCGGTTGGCCGAGCGCCTCGCGGAAGAGGGTGATAACTTCGAGGCGCTTGTGGAGTTGGTGCGGAACTGTCTTCCGGGAAAGCAGGTGTAACGTGGACTCCGTCGATGCGGGAATCACAGGGACGGGCCACGAACCGCTCGATCTCCAGCTAGGATCTGGACTCACGGCTTTGGTCGGAGGCGACGGACCCCTGCGTGCCGAAGTGATGGAGCTATTTGCACGACGGCTTTCCGAAGAGGATGAACGTCTTCAGACGTTGATCGCTGGGCCGGGTCCGGTAGGACCGGCACTCGCCTGGCGTCGCGCGGTGCGCATCCTGGCGCAGTGGTTGGGCCTGGAGGGTGTGGACAAAGAAGTCGCGACGTTGGTCCGCGGAGGATCGAAAGCAGACGAACATTCGTTGCGGTCCGATTCCGGGGTGGAGGGACTCCGCGCGCGGGTGGAGGCGTTGAGGCGCCTTCCCGAGGCCCTCCGTGTGAAAGCTCGCGAGCTGCGAGGCCTGCGGGGCGACTCTGTCGAAGTCGGCGGGGACTTGGAGGTCGCCAACATGGACTGGTTGCGTGAGCGGCAAGACGCCGAGACGCACCTCCTCGCGTATCGTGACCGAGCCAGGGAGCTCAAACTTCGGCTAGGACAACTCGAGAAGGGCGGCAGCGAAACGGAATGTCCTACCTGCGACAGGGTTTTGGACGACAAGTTCGATTCGGTCCTGGAGGTGCTCCGTGAGGAATGGGAATCCGTGGTGCAAGACGGGAGTTGGTGGAAGCGTCGCCGGGACCAACTCAATCCGAAGCCCTTGCATCTACAGAACCTCGAAGGAAAGTCGATTCGGCTTCACGCTACGATCGACGAATGCACTGAAGAGGTCGAGCGGCTCAGGGCTCGTTTGCCGGAGTTGACGGAGGCCGAAGACACCCTCGCGATGGCCCAGGTCGTAGAGGGCCCCTCGAAGTCACGTGAGGGAACGGATCCGGGGACGTTGTCGGAGGATTCCGATCTTCGCCGCCGTGCCCTGCATGCGCTGAGGCGAGAGTTGCTGTCCGACGCACATGACGCGCTGACCGCCCGGACGGGACGATATCTGAATCATTTGACGAGCGGAGGCGTGTTGGGGGTCGGCCTAACCGGAGATGGCGAACCCACAATCGTTCGGGACGAGGGCGCCCGGCGGATGCACTCCGACGAGGAGGTCGCCGCCTACTTGTTCGCGTTGCGGCTCGCCTTGGCTGACCTGGCCGCCGATTCGGACGTACGTGTCCCCGAACTCCTTATCGGGGACACGTTCGATCGCCTCGAGCCCGACGCCAAGTTGAGGGCCGTCGGACTCCTCAGGACACTACTCGCCAGGGCCCCGAGAATCCTGCTCTTCTGCCGTGGCGAAATCCTGGACGCGATTCCCGAACGGTTCGACTGGATCGTCGAACTGTCGGTCGACCGTAAGGGATTGCCGTTCGCTCGCTTGAGGCAGAGCGGAGTGGGCAGGTTACGGATTCACTGATGCTGCACGCTGACGCCTCACGCTCACGCCACTGGCGTCGGCGGAACCGGCTTTGGCCCCACGTTGTTTGTTGGATCGCGTCTATAGCCGTTGGTGGTCGGGCCGCCAGTTCTTGATGCGTTTCTTGATGTCCTCGTTGCTTTCGATTCCTTCTGCGCATACGGCGGCGACCAGCTCCGCTAACTCACCGTCCGAGGCGAACCGCAGCCCGACCATTTGTTTGGAGGTCAGCTTCGCGACGTCCGCCTGCTGTTCCGCCGGTAGCAAATCCTTGAGCCGGAGTCGCTCCTCGAGTCGAATGACCCGATCCTGGGCACCTAATGCGAATAGCCGGGCGAACAGTCCGATTATGATCAGCGCGACGGCCACGAAAACTGCGATGGCGGAATCCACCGAGAAAGACGTGACCGCTACGTAAGTCGAATAGATGAAGTTGATCAGGAGAATCGGGAGTGCCACGTAGTGGAATGCGGGGACGGACTTGCGGTGGTTGCTAAAATCTTGAGCGGGTGCATCCGTCGACATGCAACTCTCCTTGGATGAAGTAGGGAGACCGCCATCGAACGCGGTCAGCAGGTGTGGTCAGTAAAGAACGCGTCGTAGGATACGCTACTGGCTGAGAATTCGCCAAGCGATCAAACGTTCTTCCGATCTCGACATGAGTTCCTCGTCTGAGGTCTGGAGTCCCCCTTGCGCGAGAGCGGTGTAAACCCAGGAGTAGTAATTCGGAATCCCGATCGTGGAGCGATCTGGCCAGTGAGACCATTCGTCGGGAATACCGGTCCGATGCACGAAAACCTCTTCCGCCAGCGTTCGCGTGCGTTCGATATCCAACCAGGGGCCCGTGATAGGAAGAATATTCGGGTCCTCGAGCAGGATGTTTCGCGGGTTGAGATCCGGCGGACCCGGGTAGAGTCGAAACGCCAACCCGTGCCGCACGAGGTAGGGTACGAGGCCCAGATTCCGAGCTGCGCTTCCGCTGGACGCGAAGTAGATCGGCCGGTCTTCGATGCTGCTTTGAATCAGCAGTAGAGCGAACTGCTGCCAGGGATAGATCACGGTCTCCCCAGTCATCCGCGCCACCACGGGCCCCAAGGCAAAATCGCGATCCTCGGGGAGCTGGACGTACCCCGCGGGCCCGGCCGCCTGTTCGATGGCTTCATCTTCCAGGGGGAGTGTCGTTCGGGTGGGCGGCGTGATCGGCTCGTCCAGGAGGATGGCGATGCGTCCCTGCGCGTTCGCGACGCTCGGATCGGCCGTGTAGATGGGCTCCCCCTCCTGAGGTTCATAAGGACGTTGGCAAACGATCGTGCTCGGGCTGTCACTCGCCAGCACACCCGGAGGGCAGGGGGTGGTAAGATCTCGAAGCTGCTTTACATACCAATCCAGATTGAGGTATGACGTAACGATAACCGTCACGTCACGGCGTATACCCTCTGTCTCCTGCAAGTACCAGAGCGGAAACGTATCGTTGTCCCCGTTTGTCAAGAGAACGCCGTAGGGCTCTACACTCATCAAGAGGTTGTACGCCCAGTCCCTCGCGGTGTAGTCCGATCGCCGGCTGGCCCACGGCCAGTTCAACATGAGCGGGAACAGCGCCAGCAGGAGCACCGGCGCGGCGCGGGTCCACGAGCCCTCCATACGTTCGGCGGCCTCTTTCCAGAGAGCGGCGATTCCGATTCCGGACCAGAGTCCCCAGATCGAGAAGCCGACGATGAAGAAGTAGTCGCGCTCGCGCACTTCGTGAATGTCGGCTGAGCTCGGGGAGGCGAGTGAGAAGCCGTAGGAGAAGTTGAGATAGAAAACTAGGCCCAGGGACAGCGTGGCGAAGAGCGCCAGCACGTAGAGACCGGTGGCCGCGTCCCTCCGCAAGTGTTGGACGGCGCCGAACAAGCCCAGACAAGCGAACAAGAACGTGAAGGGAAGCCTGGCGAGCGGAAAGACGGTCTCGCCTCCGGCCACACCCCTGGCCCACTGCCAGTCGAAGTACTGTAGATAGTTCGCGAACTGCGACCACAAGGGCGCCAGCCGTGGGAACAGAGCGGGTTTGAGGTACTGTTCCCTGGACAGGGAGGCCGAAAGTTCGGTACAGCCGGCTTGGCCCCACGTGACGATGCTCGTGAGGGCGCTCGAGAGTCCTGGGCAGGTCGGATCGGCCTCGTTGATGATCGGGCCGAGGGCCGCGCGTAATGGCAGAAAGAGATGGATGGAAAGACCGAGGAACACGGCCAGCGCACCGACGACGTAAAGGCGCCAGTTGAGCAGGACACGAGGGGAGACCCAGAGCACGAACAGGCCGATCGCGGGCGCGGCCAGGAAAGCCATGAGATGGTTGCCGACCGACAGTGCCAAGATGAAGGCGATGAGCACCAGAAGGTTGTCGTCTCGGCCTTTACCCAGGTTCGCGCGCCAGAGGAACGTCAACCACGTGAGCAACGCGATGGTCATGAGCGAGACCGTGTAGACCTTCTCGTTCACGTTGGACTGGTTCCAGACGGTAAAGGCGGTGGCACTCACGGTGACCGCCGCAATGGCCCCTACGAGCCGGAACCGGCGGTCGTCGGAGAAGAACGACAAGATGTGGTGGACGGCCAGGAACCAGAGACCGTGTGTCACACTGCCCATGAAAGCTGAGAACAGGTTGATCCGTGTGGCGACGGAAAGGCCCAAAGGCGTCAGGAACAACTCCCACGTTCGGGCCAGCAGAACGAAGAGAGGGTTCCCGGGCGGGTGGGGAATCCCGAGGATGTGCCCTGTGGCGATGTACTCGCTGGTATCCCAGAACGCGGTCGTCGGCGAGAGCGTGACCGTATACAGGAGGCCGACCACGAGACTCACGATCAGAGCCCAAAGGTAGATCGACTCCCCGTCTTCCTGACTCTCGGTGGACTGCTCCTCAGCGTCGGCTACCAGTGCGGGTCCGGCGCGTTTTCGACTTCCGCTCATCGTTGCTCTGTTTGAGTTGCCAGGTGCCGAGTACCGAGGGAATCCTCAGCGTGAGTGATCCAAGAGAGTTGCCGCGCTGGTCTAGGTCGCGACGAGGTGCAGGCTCCCCCACTCATCCACGCTAATCCTCCAGCCCCGAGGGATCCAGGTGGTCGAACTATACTCTAACACCAGAGCGGGCCCGTCGAGCGTGTGGTTCGGCCCCAACTCATTCCGCCAGACACGGTCTACCTCGATCCACTCACCGTCTACGTACACCTGTGTACGTTCGACGCTCGGTGCCGATCCCGACCATGCCGGGCCCTCCAGATTGAGCGGCGGCCCGGGTGCAGACGCGATACATCGGAGGGTGACGGCCTCCACTGCCGACCGCGGACGCTGATACCCGTACCTCTTTTCGTGGAGTGCATGGAAGCGGGTGTCCCAGTCCTCAGCAGGGACTCGCAGTTCGAAGCTCTGGCGTTCGTAGCGGGCGTCCACCCATCGGTGCAAAGAGAGACGACCCTCCGGAACTCCGTCTTCCACCATCGCCGCGACGGCTGCCTGCTCCAACTCCGCGAAAACACCGGCGACGCTCTCGCGTGCGTCCACGGAGGCCGTGGAGATCAGCACTGTCCGGGAGACCTCGCGTGTGACGTCCGCGGCGAGCATTCCGTATGCCGAAAGGAGACCTGGGCGAGGGGGGACCATGGCACGGCTGGCGCCCAACTTTTCGGCTAAATGTGCGGCGTGCAGACCACCGGCGCCGCCGAAAGCGACGAGTGTGAACTCCGCCGGGTCGTGCCCCCGCTCTACGGAAATGACCCGAAGGGCGCGCTCCATCGCGGCGTCCGCGACGCCAAGGATGCCTTCGGCCGCCATTTCGGGGCTCATCCCGAGAGCTGATGCAATCTCTTTGAGATGGGGTTCGACCGCCGACCTGTCCAGCGTGCGCTCACCGCCCAGGAAGGCGTCTGCGGGTAGCTGCCCCAGCCACACGTGCGCGTCCGTAACCGTGACTCCCGTGCCACCCCTCCCGTAACAGATCGGGCCAGGATCTGCGCCGGCCGACTCGGGTCCGACGCGTAAAGCACCTCCGGGGTCGATCCGCGCCAACGACCCGCCCCCCGCACCGACGGTGTGAATGTCGATGACAGGAATGGCGACGGGCTGTCCGCCGATCTCGAATTCTTTGGTGTGAAGGGGGGCCCCTGGGCACAAGGAGACGTCGGTCGAGGTTCCTCCCATGTCGAACGTGATGATGTGTTCATACCCGGCTCGCCGCCCCCACGCGAGCGCCCCGACCACACCGCCGGCGGGACCGGAAAGCACCGTGTGTACGGGCTCCTTGGCCGCCCGCTCGACGGAAAGTGACCCGCCGTTCGAGCCCATTATGCTCACGCATTCCGCCCCGCTCTCCCGAGCCAGACGATTTAGGTATGTCGAGATACGCGGCGCGACGTAGGCGTTCACGACCGTCGTCGAAGTCCGCTCGTATTCCCGGTATTCGGGAAGGAGTCTCACGGACACCGAGAGGGGCACGCCGAGGGCCTCCAGGGTTTTCGCCACGCTCTCTTCATGGTCGGAATTCGCGTAGGAGTGCAAGAGCACGACCGCCACCGATTCCGCGCCCGCCAACATTTTCGGTAGCGCCTCGAGCTCAGCCGGATCGAGTGGCTCGATGACCTCACCCTCCGGACCGATCCTGCCTTGGATGCCGTGTCGGTCCCGGCGCTCCACGAGCGGTGGCGGTCGGTGTCCGACGAGGGCGTACAGTTGGGGCCGATTCTGCCGCCCGATCTCCACGATGTCCTCGAAGCCCGCGTTCGTGACGAGCTTCACCCGCGCTCCCTTGCGTTCGAGAAGGGCATTGGTGGCGACCGTGGAGCCGTGGAGGAGTATGAACGAACTCTCGGGGCCGTCCAGGATCTGACGCAGACCATCCAGGACCGCCTCCGACGGATCGGACGGCGTCGAGGGAAGCTTCAAGGATCGGAGTTGTCCCCCCTGTAGCAGGAGTACGTCCGTGAAGGTCCCGCCGGTATCCACCGCAACCACGGCGGGAATCTCACCCTTATCCGTGTCCACCATCGCGGGCATCTTTCCCTTTTTCGCTTCGCCCATAAGTTTCTTGGCCCCTTCCGGGGCGCCAATAGCCCCGTTAGGGGCCGCCCTGTCGTCTTACCTGTCGAGATCCATGGAGCTCAAGCCAACACTAGAGGAATTTCGCGCCCAAGCGAATGGCACGGGCGTGCTCCCGGTGTGGAGGGAGTTCCTATTCGACGTCGATACGGCCGTCACCGCCTACGCGAAGATCCGTCGTCCGCCTTTCGGCTTCCTCTTCGAATCCGTGGTCGGGGGTGATCAATGGGCCCGATACACGTTCCTCGGGAGTGCGCCGGCGCAAGCATGGCGTCTCCATGGCGACCAGGCCGAGCTATGGACCCCGGACGACGGTTGGTCGCCCATCGCCGCCACCGACCCACTGACCGACCTGGACGAGCGGCTTCGAGCCCGCAAGCCGTTGACAACCGTGGACCTCCCGAGGTTGTGGGGCGGAGCGGTAGGCTACTTCGGGTACGACGTGGTGCGCCAGGTCGAGGACCTCCCTAATGAGCCCGAAGACGATTTGGGTCTTCCGGACGGGCTGTTCATGTTCATGGACGTCGTGCTGGCCATCGACAACCTTCTCGGCCGGGCCATGGCAATCGCCACCGTCGAAGTCGAGGAGGGCCTGGACGACGACGAACTTCGTCGCCGGTACGACGAGGCGGCCGAAAAGACACAGCAGC
>JAPYQK010000112.1:8368-9345 GCA_029941275.1 Longimicrobiales bacterium
GGTCTCACAACTCGCCGAGGGATCTCCCCCGGCACCCTTGAGGATCGGCCCCGAACCCAGCGAGGACCCTCAGTTTTCGAGCACCATGACCCGCGAGGAGTACGAGGCGGGAGTCGAGCGAATCCGGGAATACATCTTTGCCGGTGACGCCTTTCAGGTGGTTCTCAGCCAGCGGCTTGCGATGCCCATGCCCTCCGAACCGTTCGAACTCTATCGGGCACTTCGGTCGCTCAATCCGTCTCCTTACCTGTATTTCCTCGAGCTCGATGGGTTTTCGATCGTCGGAAGTTCGCCCGAGGTTCTGGTGCGAGTCGAGGACGACGTGGTTACCGTACGACCCATCGCCGGTACGCGTCCGAGGGGGGCGACTCCAGAGGAAGACCGGGCCTTCGCGACGGATCTCCAGGAGGATGAAAAGGAACTCGCCGAGCACCGCATGCTCGTGGATTTAGGCCGCAATGACGTTGGGCGCGTCGCGGAGTACGGGTCCATCACGGTGCCCGATCTCATGATCGTCGAGCGGTACTCGCACGTCATACACCTTTCGAGTCAAGTCGAAGGGAAGCTGAGGCAAGGGCTGTCCGCAGTGGATGTTTTCAGGGCCTGTTTCCCCGCCGGTACGGTGTCCGGTGCGCCCAAAGTCCGTGCGATGGAAATCATCGACGAGCTCGAGCCGGTCCGACGCGGTCCTTATGCGGGCGCGGTGGGCCACTTTGGTTGGGGTGGCACGTCGATGGACACGGCGATCACCATCCGCACCGTGGTTGTGAAGGACGGCACGGCGTATGTGCAGGCGGGTGCGGGGATCGTGGCGGACTCGGATCCGGGGCGGGAGTATGACGAGACACTGAACAAGGCGCGCGCGTTGTTGCGCGCGGGGGCGATGGTGGCTTCAGGGGGACGATCTCAAGTCTAAGGACTTAAGTCGCCGGCGAGCGGTTTGTGTGGAGTTGGTGCCACCTTCGGTGTTCTTCTCC
>JAPYQK010000113.1 GCA_029941275.1 Longimicrobiales bacterium
CGGCGAGATAGACGAGGACCGCGAACCGTAGAATCACCGGGTCCGGAGACTGGCTGGGCACAATCCCCTCGCCAAGACGATCCACCCCTTCAACGAGGGACTCGGCCGGGGGCCCCTATTGGGGGGCCTCCTTCGAAGTGACTCACGATCGCATCCACCAACCCGGGTATCGTGAACGGATCGGCGTCCACCGCCACCCGATACCCCAACCCACGCGCTGCGTCGGCGGTCACCGGCCCGATCACAGCCGCATCCGCGACGACCTCACCATCCATGAGGCGATGGAAATTGCGCACCGTCGAGGGAGACGTAAAGGTCACGAGATCCACTCCTTGCCCGATCTCTTCCAGTACGCCCGGACCTGCTTCCGCGACAGCGACTGTTCGATACGCGACAACGTTGTGCACCTCGGCACCTATTTCCTCCAAGCCGGTTCGTAGTACAGGCCGAGCTTCGGCGACCGTCGGGATCAAGATCCGCAGACCGCGAAGCGAAGTCCGTGCCGCGAGCGCTTCCACGACCGACTCGGCCCGATGGGTTTCAGGAACGACTTCGACCGTCATGTCCATCGCCTCGATGGCACTGGCTGTCGCGGGCCCGACGCAGCAAATCCGTAGCGGCGCGAGTACTCTCCTCAGCTCGACGCCCACCTCTTTCGCTGCCCTCCCGAAAAAATCGATGCCGTTGGCCGAGGTAAAGATCACCCAATCGTAGCCAGAAGCGTTTGTGACGGCCTCACGCAAGACCCCGGGGTCCGAGGGGGGCTCGATTCTGATGGTGGGCTGGCGCACCACATCGGCGCCCAATTCCTCTAGCGCGGCGACCAATCCCTTAGCTTGGGCCGCCGCCCTCGTAACCACGAGGGTTCGACCGATCAGGGGATGGGGTCCGATCACCACTTCTTCGGATGCTGCGGCGTTCATTGCCCAATATAAACGACCGACGGCCCCACAGGTAAACATTTGTTCAAGGTGGGACTCTCGGCATCCCCCCATCAATGACAACGACCACGATCGCCCGGGCTCACGCCGAAAACAACAATGCCCCTGAAGACTCAAGGTCTCAGGAGCACCATGTACTTTGGGCCGGCTCGTAACCCTAAACTTCGGCTACACTCACCGGAGGAGCTTTCGTGACCTTCCCACCCTTGATGCACGTGGTGCATACACGCACCCGGCGCCGTTCCCCATCGGACGTAATGATCTTTACCGTCTGAAGATTCGGCAGCCAGCGGCGTTTGGTCTTATTGTGGGCGTGACTGACGTTATTTCCAGTCTGCGGCCCTTTGCCGCACAAGTAACATACTCGAGCCATGATATTTCTCCGCGGACTCTGTCAGTCTTGAGGCTGGGGGTCGGGCTCTGACTCGGCCTGCCCAGTGACATCCACTTCTTCGACCTCGAGAAACGACTCAGAGAAAATAGCTACAATCCGTTGGCCTTCCGGGATCGCGCCCGATGCGACCCAAGCGTCTGCGACACTGTCCGACATGACGTGCACACTGCCAATCAATGACACGGTCGACAGGTACTCGACGACCTCATCGTCCCTCAGGGCGTCGGGGAGCATCCTGACGAGATACGGATTGGCTTGATTCGGCACCTCAAGTTGAAAAGCCTGGGGTCCCAGAACGTTCGCCACCAATAGTCCGTTCAATCTGATGCGCATGTCCTCGTGCGCCATGGGATTGATACCGAAAACTTCGTTGTCCACAACCGGGGCGGCAGCCATCTCTTGCTGGACCCCACCCTCTCCTTCAACGACCTCGACTTCTACTGGAGCGGCTCGCACGGACAGCCAAGCCAGCAGCGCCCCTGCCGAGAGAAACGCCCCAATCATCAAGTACAGGGATAAAGCGCCAGCCTCACCTCTGCGGGTTCCGAACGATGCCATGTGTTGCCGTACTCCCAGTTTTCGATCGATGCCTGATATCAATATGTCGCCAGTCTAATCCACCAACTCAATCAGCGCCATCTCAGCTGCGTCTCCGCGCCGATTCCCCAACTTCAGAATGCGTGTATATCCACCGGGACGCTCCGCAAATCGGGGCCCGATGTCGTCGAACAGTTTGCCGAGCACTTGGCGGTCAGCGATCGAACGACCCGCGAGCCGCCTAGCGTGTAGATCCCCGCGCTTGCCCAATGTGATCAACTTCTCCGCATACGGCCGCAACTCCTTTGCCTTGGCCGTCGTCGTCTCGATCCGCTCGTGGCGGAAAAGGGAGGTCGCCATATTACGCATCGTAGCCTTCTTATGGCTCGCCGTTCGGGAAAGTGCCCGACCCTTCATGCGGTGCCTCATATACGAACCCTACTCCTCGCTCGTCTCTGCGGATTCCACCGCATCTTCCTCGACCATGAAGAGCAGGCCGTCTTCACCCGACTTGAATGACATTCCGAACCGCAGTTCGTGTTCATCGAGAAAGGCCATGATCTCGGTGAGAGACTTCTTACCGAAGTTCTCGATCCCGAGCATCTCGTCTTCCGTCCGTTGAACGAGGTCGCCCAACGTCTGGATGCTCTCCCTTTGGAGCGAGTTGCGGGACCGTACGCTCAACTCTGCGAGATCCTCGATGGGACGGTCGAACAGGTCGCGTAGCCGCTCGGGCACCTCCACCGCGCCGGGGAGAGTGACTTGCGGAACCCCACCCTCTCCGAAGTACAGCATGAACTCGAAGTGTTTCCGAGCCAACGCGGCGGCATACTGAACGGCAGATTCCGCGTCCACGGATCCATCCGTTTCGACCACCAATGTGAGCCGATCGAAGTCTGTACGCTGCCCGACACGTGTCTCCTCAACCGCGAAGTTGGCACGTCGGACCGGATTGAAGATCGCGTCGATCCGCACCAGGTCCACCGGAGCTCCCCGCGGCAATTCGTGTTGGTCTGCAAGTACGAACCCCCGCCCCTTCCTGACGTGCAATTCGATGTTGAGCTTGCGTTTGTCCTGGACCGTCATGAGGTGATGATCCGGGTCGTGTATGGTCACGCCGCTCACCAGCACGAGGTCGCCAGCAGTGACGGGGCCCACCTGATTCACTCGGACTGCAAGCGTTGCCTCGGACACATCGTCGTCCAGGGTGACCACCAGAGCCTTGAGGTTCTGAATGACCTGGTGCACGTCCTCCACCACACCCTGGATCGTCTGATGTTCGTGCACGACGCCATCGACCCGAAACGCCCAAACGGCGGCTCCACGAAGCGAAGACAGCAGAACACGTCTCACAGAATTGCCGAGCGTATGGCCGAAACCACGCTCGAGAGGTTCGATCACGAACTCGGCCCGGCTTCCATCCTCGGAGGCCTGCGCGACCTCGATGCGCTCGGGCAGTACTAAACCAGTCAAATCAATCTGCACGGAAGTCTCCATTACTTCGAGTAGAGCTCCACGATGAGCTGTTCTTGGACGGCGAGAGGGATGTCCTGACGCGTGGGCCTTCGAGTCATCCGGCCAACGCGGTTCTTTTCGTCCAAAGCGAGCCACTCCACCAAGGACGGGCGAGTTCGAGCCTCGAGGCTCCCCTGCACCGTGGCGAGGTCCTTGGACTTGCCCTTGATGGCCACTTCGTCCCCGGGCCCCACCTGATACGACGGTACGTCTACAACACGCCCATTGATCTCGACGTGACGATGCCGAACGAGTTGTCGCGCCGCGTTGCGGCTCGGAGCGAAACCCATCCTGAAAATGATGTTATCCAGTCGGCTCTCCAGCGAAATCAGCATGTTCTCGCCGGTGATTCCGTCCCGAGTCGATGCCCGCTCGAACAACGTCCGGAATTGCCTCTCATGGAGTCCGTAAATCCTCTTCACCTTCTGCTTCTCACGAAGCTGGACGGCGTAGTCGGATTGTTTGCGCCTTCGCGCATGAGCGGGACCGTGCTGACCCGGGGGGTAGGCACGGCGTTCGATACCGCACTTCTCCGTGTAGCACTTCTGCCCCTTCAAAAAGAGCTTCTGCCCCTCACGCCGGCAGAGTCGGCAAACTGGTCCTGTGTGTCGTGCCATACTTTTCTCTGTTAGACCCGGCGCTTCTTGGGGGGACGGCATCCATTGTGAGGAAGCGGTGTGACGTCCTGGATGGATTTGATTTGAATTCCTGCTGCTGCTAGGGCTGAAATGGCAGATTCCCGCCCGGATCCAGGCCCCTGAACCCGTACATCGACCCGCCGGACACCGAGCGCGACAGCCTCACGACCACACTGCTCGGCGGCCACCGTAGCCGCAAATGGTGTCGATTTCTTGGAGCCCTTGAAACCCGCCTTTCCGGCGCTGCCCCAAACCACGGTATTTCCAACCTTGTCGGTAATCGTGATCAGCGTGTTGTTGAACGTCGCCTTGATGTGCGCGACGCCTTCCGCCTCAACTACCTTTTTGCTTCGCTTGCGTGTCGTCGTTTTTTCGTCAGTCACTCGTACCGTCCTCACTTCACTATTCGGAAACTGCGATCACAGGCAACGTTCGGTTTGAATGAACCTTCGCCCGTTACTTCTTCGGCGCCGCCTTCTTGCCGGCGATCGCCCGTCGCGAACCCTTGTGGGTCCGGGCATTCGTATGCGTGCGTTGCCCCCTGACGGGTAGTCCCCGTCGATGCCGGAGACCCCGGTAGCAACCGATGTCCATGAGACGCTTGATATTCATCGAGATCTCGGTGCGCAGAGCACCCTCAATCTTGTAGTTACCCTCGATGGCCTGGCGGAGTTTGTTCACGTCGTCATCAGTCAGGTCGACCACGCGGCGGTCCGGATCCACACCGGTGGTTTCGAGGATCACTCGCGAGCGCGACGGGCCGATTCCATATAGATAGGTAAGCGCGACCTCCATCCGCTTTTCCTTCGGAAGATCCACACCCGCGATGCGTGCCATGCCGCCTTCTTCTCAGTTCTTTTGGGTAGACCCGCTTCCGCGAGCTTAAGACAATTTATGACAACAGGTTATGCCCAGCTGATCGACCTGATCACAGGCCCTTGAAAAGCGGGCTACCCCTGTCGCTGTTTGTGCTTGGGATTGCGACTACAAATCACCCTTACGACTCCCCGCCGCCGGACGACTTTGCAGTGCTCACAAATCGGCTTGACGCTACTACGTACCTTCATTTTCAGCACCCCTCGTACGCCTAAAGGCGTACGTTTATAGCAGAGCTTATTATGATAGTGGAACCCTCGATCACCCTCAAGACTTGGCCGGAGGATGCGACGCACTCATGCCGCAGCCTCCGCCGGCACGGCGGTGAGAATTCGTGGCCCGGCCGGCGTCACCGCCACTGTATGCTCGAAGTGGGCCGATCGAGTACCATCCCTCGTGACCACGGTCCACCGATCCGAAAGCGTTTGGATCTCCGCCGTCCCGCAGGAAAGCATCGGCTCAATCGCCAGTACCATACCCTCCCGCAAGGCCGGACCCGTCCCCGACTGGCCGATGTTCGGCACCTGGGGTTCTTCGTGGACTTCGCGGCCGACGCCGTGTCCTACCAAATCCTTGATGATACTGAGCCCAGTGCCCTTCACCCTGGCCACCACAGCCGCGCCAATGTCTCCCACGGAGCTCTCTAGAACCGTAGCAGACACCGCCTGGTCGAGGGCATCCTTGGTCACCTCCAACAGATGCTGTGTATCTTCGTCGATCTCTCCGACGGGGAACGTCCATGCGGAATCGGAGCACCAACCATCCAGCTTGACGCCCACATCGATCGAGATGATGTCCCCGTCTACAAGAGTCCGGTCGGCCTTAGGGATACCGTGCACCACTTCTTCATTCAGTGAGGTGCAGACACTCCCTGAAAAACCATACAACCCCTTAAAAGCAGGCGACGCGCCGGCATGGGACCGGATGAAATCGTCCGCGAACCGATCGAGGTCGAGCGTCGAGATTCCTGGCTCGATCCGCGGGTGAACCTCAACCAGAAAATCCGCGATGATCGCGCCGCCGCGAGCAATCGCGTCTACTTCTTCGGGAGTCTTTAGTTGAATCATCCTTACACTCCCAGAGCTTGGCAGACCTCGCCCTGGACCTCATCCACCCCCTGATCGCCCTTGATATGGTGCACGGTAGCCCGGCTCCCCTCGTAGTACGCGATCAACGGCTCGGTCTCTGTGCTGTAGACGTTCAATCGGTTCTGCACAGTGGCGACTGTATCGTCGGCACGGTGAAAGAGGGGAGTCCCGTCCTTGTCGCACACACCCTCTCGCTGGGGCGGAGCTAGAACCGTGTTGTACACCGATCCACAGGAGGGGCACGAGCGCCGACCGGAGATCCTTTCCGTGAGCACCTCGTCGCTCGCTTCGAGCACGATGACATAGTCGATTTTCCGACCCATCGCCTTGAGCATCATGCTGAACGCTGAAGCCTGCGCCTCGGTTCTCGGAAAGCCGTCGAACAGCACACCGGTTCCTGCGGGCAAGGCCGCCAACTTCTCCTTCACCATCTCGATGATGAGTTGATCGGGGACCAATTCACCGATCGACATATACTGCTGCGCCTGTTGCCCCAACGGGGTGCCGGCGTCCTTGGCAGCACGCAGGAGATCACCCGTGACCACCCTTTGCCACGACATCGCGTCGGCAAGGAGAACTCCCTGTGTGCCCTTTCCAACACCCGGAGGGCCCAGCAGAATCACGTCCATGGTCGCGTGGTCCCTCGACTATACGTATCGGGAACGACCACGCATTTTCACGCGGCCCTTCTTCATGAACCCGTCGTAGTGACGCAAAAGGAGGTGTTGCTGCGCCTGTTGGACCGTATCGAGTCCTACACCCACGACGATCAGCAGGCCGGTACCTCCGAAAAAGAACGTCTGAATGTTGAAGAGACTGAAGATCCAAAAAGGCACCAACGCAACCAGCGCTAGATAGACCGACCCCGGAAGCGTGACGCGGGTCAAGACCCGATCGATGTATTCCGCGGTGCGAGCCCCCGGCTTCACACCGGGAATGAATGCACCCTGTTTCTTGAGGTTCTCAGCCAGATCGACCGGGTTGAAGATGATGGCCGTGTAGAAGTAGGTAAAAAACACGATCAACAAGCCGTACGTGACGTAATAAACTGGGCCGGGCTGAAAGATATCCGCGACCGTATCGAGGAATCCCCCCGTCGTGCCAGCGAGCTGAGCGATCGTGCCTGGCACCACGATGAACGACTGCGCGAAGATGATCGGCATGACGCCTGCGGAATTCACCCGAAGCGGAACGAAACTCTTCTGTCCTTCTCGGATCCGCCCGCGCCCCACCACTTTTCGCGGAATCTGAACGGGAATCTTCCGGGCACCCATCGTCATCGCCACCACGGCGGCGGTAATCCCCACCAAGACGATCACGAGCATGACGAGGGCGAAGATCTGAATCTGCCCGGCGATGAACGACTCCCAAGTCCGGGCGACGGCCTGCGGGAAGCCCTCGATGATGGAGAAGAAGATCAGAAGGGACATTCCGTTACCGATGCCCCGCTCCGTGATCTGCTCCCCGAGCCACATCACGAAGATCGCACCCACCGTCAGCGTCACGGTCGTCGTCAGATTGAAGATGAACCCCGGATCACGAACGGCGCCCGTGCTGTTGAGGAACGCGGCATAGCTGAAGCCCTGGATGATGCTCAGGACCACCGTGGTATAGCGGGTCCACTGTGTCAGCTTCTGCCGACCGTCGTCGCCCTCCTTCTGGAGCTTTTCCACCGTCGGGAACACTGCGGCCAGCAACTGGAACATGATGCTGGCCGAGATATACGGCATGATGCCGAGAGCCAGGATCGTAGCCCGGCTCAGGCCACCACCCACGAACATGTCGTAGATTCCGAGGATGCCACCCTGAAGCGCGCCGAACTGTTCGCGTAGGATGCCAACATCCACGCCGGGCACTGTAATATGCGCACCGACCCGATAAATCAGCAGGATGAAGAGCGTAAAGAGAATTTTCTCTTTGAGCTCCGGAACCCGGAAGAGGTTCGGGATCGGGTTAGCCATCGTTCTCCGCTTCCGTCTCGTCGGTGGCTTCGTCCGCAGCCGCTAGCTCGGCCGTCTCAGCCGCGGTTGGCGGCGCGTCAGGCATCGTCGGCCCCACCGTGGTGACGCACCCACCCGCCGCCTCGATCTTGGCGGAGGCACCCCCACTGAACTTGTGGGCCGCCACCGAGTACGCTTGGTCCAACTCACCCCTGGCGAGTACTTTGACCAGGCCCGTCGCAGAACGAATCAGACCCGCGTCGCTCAACGTCTGTGCGTTGACCGTACTACCCTCTACATGCGCCAAGTCTCCGACGTTCACGATCTGGTACACCGTACGCTTGCGGGGTGTGAACCCACGCTTCGGAATCCGGCGCTGAAGCGGCATCTGGCCACCCTCGAAGCCCGGCCTGACAGAGCCGCCACTTCTCGATTTTTGGCCATCCTGGCCACGACCGGCGGTCTTACCCTTTCCGGAACCCGGCCCCCGTCCCTTGCGCTTGGACGTTTGGTGGGACCCAGGCGCGGGCCGTAGTTCGTGTAACTCAGTCATTACTCAGTCTCACTGACTTGAACGAGGTGATGGACCTGCCGCAACATGCCGCGAATCGCCGGGCTGTCTTCGTGGACTACCGTCTGTTGGTGCTTCTTGAACCCCAGCGCCTCCATTGTCCGGCGATGTTTGAACTTGCGTCCTACACCGCTCCGGACCTGTGTGATCGCCAGCTTCTTAGCCGCCGGGGCTTTAGCCATCGTCGGAGATCCCCAGAATAACCTCGACTGATACGCCTCGTTCCCGGGCCACCTGCTCGGCGGTCACCAGGCTTGTGAGTCCATCCATCGTAGCGCGGACCACGTTGATCGGGTTGTTACTGCCCAGGCTCTTGGTAAGGATGTCCTTGATTCCCACTGCCTCGAGGACCGAACGGACCGGCCCACCGGCGATGACTCCCGTTCCGGGTGCCGCAGGACGGAGCATCACGCGGCCGGCGCCCCACTCGCCCACGATTTCGTGCGGAATGGTCCCGTTCTGCACAGGGATTTCGACCAACTCCCTCTTGCCTCGTTCGAACGCCTTCCGGATGGCCTCGGCAACCTCGTTGGCCTTGGCGAGTCCAATGCCGACACGCCCCTTCTGATCTCCGACGGAAACCAGAGCGGTAAAGGAGAACCTGCGTCCGCCTTTTACGACTTTGGCTACTCGGTTGATATGGATCACGTTTTCGGAGAACTCTGATTCGCGTGCGCGACCCTGTTTGCGTTTCTGCTCCCTTGCCATCAGAACTTCAATCCTCCCTCCCGGGCGCCCTCTGCGAAGGCTTTAACCCGGCCATGATACTGATATCCACC
>JAPYQK010000114.1 GCA_029941275.1 Longimicrobiales bacterium
ACCGGAGGTTCAGCGGCGGCGGCGGCGGGTTCAGCGGAGGTGGATTCGGGGGTGGTGGAGGCCGAGGATTCTAGGAGTCAGTCGTCACGCAACCGTCGAAGGCTCCCCTTCTGATGGCTGCAGCGCCTGGATCTCCGCGTCTCGCACCTGTTGGGCCCTTCCCAGGGCTAGACAGAGCATGGCCCAAACGCCGGCGACCGGCACGGTTGCGGCCGCGACCCAGGCCAGAGTCAGACCCATCGCGGCGAACATCCCGTCGACGCCCGCCCCAGCCACATCGCCGCCCCGATAGAGGAAAACGTCCACGACCGGCTTCGCCTTGTACTTGTCCGAGGGTGAAACAACGCTGAACAGGGTCTCCCGCGCGGGCCTCGAGACGGCGTACCGAGTGGCGCGATGTAACGCCTGAAAGACAGCCATGACTCCGAAGGTAGTCCACACCGAAAGGGCCGCAAAACCGGCCATCGTCACGATCGGCAAGATAGTCAGCGTCCAGCCCACACCGATGCGCTTGATCACCTGCGTAGTGATAAAAACCTGGGCGAAAAGCGTGGCGACCTGTGCGAGGGCGTCGAACTGTGCGAAGCCGCCGACTCGCTGGCTAAACGTATCCGTGCTGTCGAGGATGATGTTGGCCTGCGTGAAGTAGATGATCGTGTTCGATATCGCCATGAGCACGATATAGACGCCGATGCCCAACAGATACGGCGAGGTTGCCACGGCCTTGGCCCCGTCCAGGAACGTCCCGCCGATTTCCTCGTGGGCCCTCGCTTCCGCTCCTTCGGCCTCTGCTCGCCCGGCTGCTGCCACTCCGGCGAGGGTCAGTCGCGAGTGCGCCGACCCAAGAGCAAGGCGATCCAGCTTAAGCATCACGACGATGGCCACCCCGAAAAAGGCCGCTCCCGTCAGCATGAGCCCGGCGGGAAGGTAGACCGACTCGGTCATCCCGCTGATCACGGCCGTGGCCCATCCCCCAACCAGCGCCCCGAGCGTGCCCCCGATCCCAATGAAGGCGAACATCCTCTTGCCCTGACGCATATCGAAAATGTCCACCATAAACGCCCAAAAGACGCTGGTGATGAACAGATTGATCGCGCTCAGCCAGACGAAGAATGTGTATCCCACGTACCGCGCAACGGGCGTCTCGGCATCCGTTCCGATGAGTCCCCCGCCGGAAGCCCCATCGACGATCAGCATCCCCGCAAACACGATCAGGCACGTGATCACGAATAAGTAGGCGATCGGGATAAAACGGCGACGATTGGTTCTCGCAACGACGCCGCCGAACGCGAGCACGAGCGCGAGGGAAACGAACGACGTCCCCACGAACAGCCAGCGAAGGTCGTCCATCCCCCTGGATACGCCCATCGCCTCTCGAACGGGACGGAGGAAGTAATAGCCGCACAGGACACAGAAGAAGTAGACAACCGACAGAAGAGCGAGTGGCAACTCGGCCTTCTTGATATTCAGGATGCGTGATACAGTGTCGGCCACCTTGTTCGGCTCCTTGCTTGAGGGGGAAACAAGCCTCTGTCCAGCCACTCGGCCGGAAGACCATGCCAATGCGGCCAGGAACACCGGACGACTCTGGGCGGGGCAAGGCAACCTAAGGGCAAGAAGGAGCCGACGCACCGCCTTAGGATGTCCGTTCTTTGTGAACGCCACCCACCCCGCGGCCAGCGGCTAGCCAACGGGAGCGCTCAGACCAGGATGGCCGTAGGCTCCTCGAGCATCCCCTTCAAAGTAGCGAGAAACGCTGCGCCGAGCGCTCCGTCGATGACCCGGTGGTCGCAACTCATCGTGATCTTCATGCGGTTACGAATGACCACCTGCCCCGCCTCCACCACCGGAACTTCCTCCACACCACCCACGGCGAGAATGCCTGATTCGGGCGGATTGATCACGGCAGTGAACTCGTGGATGCCGAACATCCCCAAGTTGGATATCGAAAATGTGGCTCCGGTGTACTCGTCCGGCTGGAGCTTCTTCTCTCTGGCCCTTCCGGCCAGTTCTCGGACCTCGGCGCCGATGTGGGCCACCCCCTTCAGATCGGCGTCCCGAATGATGGGCGTGATCAGGCCATCCTCGACCGCCACTGCAACACCGATGTGCACACGGTTGAAGATCCGGATGGAGTCGCCGAGCCAGTGGGCGTTACACGCTGGGTGGCGCTTGAGCGCCGCCGCGGTCGCCCGAATGATCAGGTCATTGAGCGAGATCTTGCGGCCCTCTCGCTCGAGCATGGTGTTGATGGTGCGCCGTGCCTCGATCGCCCGCCCCATATCGACGTCGATCGTCAGGAAAAAGTGGGGCACGGGACCGATCGACTCGGTCAGTCGCCGCGCGATCGTCTTCCGCATCTGTGAGAGCGGAGCGTCCACGTATTCTGCACCGGTCGGAACCAGGACCGGACCGGCTGGAATTGTCGAAATCGGCACGGCGGTACCGTCCGCCGGCTGTGATGCGGGAGCACCAGTCGTCGGAGCCGCACCCACCCCGGGCGCCGGTCCGGCCGCGACAGCCGCCTCGACGTCCCGTTTGACAATCCTTCCGGCGGGGCCTGAACCGGACACCCCCGACAGCTCGATGCCCGATTCGGCCGCTAAGCGACGTGCGAGCGGCGACGCCTTGATCCTACCCTGGATCGGAGCTGTCCCCGCTACCAAAACCCCAGCGGATGCACCGGTCTCAGCGGCTACCGCGGATACACCTTCGTCTGCCGTGGCCGCGGAAACTTCGCCGAGTCCCTCGCCGTTTCCGTCCGACGGTCCCAGCGCATCACTCTGAAACTCCGAGATATCCTCGTCGGTGGCACCGATCAACGCGATGACCTCACCCACCGGAGCGGTGCCGCCTTCGCTGACCAGTATTGCCCTCAGGACACCGTCCCCCCGTGCGGTCAACTCCATCGTGGCCTTGTCCGTCTCGATCTCGGCGATGATCTCGCCGCTCGTGACGTCGTCCCCTTCGGACTTGAGCCACTTCACGACCTGCCCCTCCTCCATCGTTGGAGAGAGAGCTTCCATGTGAACCTTAGTCGCCATGTGTCAGCCAGTCGCCATTTGTTAACCAGTCACCGTGTGTTAGCCGCTCGTTAGACATAAAGAACTCTCTTACAGGCTTCGACCACGCGTGATGCGCCAGGCTTGGCCCAGATCTCGAGTTTCTTGTTGTAGGGCATGGGGATGTCGGCTTGCGTCACCCGGAGCACGGGCGCGTCGAGATCGTCGAACGCTTCTTCCATGATGATCGATACGATCTGGGCACCGACGCCCAAGTAGGGCCAACCCTCTTCGAGATAAATGGCCCTGTTGGTCTTCGCCACGGTCGCAAGAATCGCGTCCACATCGAGGGGACGAAGCGAGCGTAGGTCCAGCACGTCTGCCTCGATGCCTTCCTTCTCGAGCTGCTTTGCGGCTTGGAGCGCGACGTGTGCCATGCTTCCGTGTGTGATGATCGAGACGTCCCCGCCCTCACGTTTGAGGTCCGCTACGCCCAGAGGGATGATGAAGTCGTCGTCGTCCGGGACCTCTCCCTTCACGTTGTACAGTAGCTCGCCCTCCATAAAGGCGACGGGGTCGTTGTCCCGGATGGCGGACTTCAGCAGGCCCTTGGCGTCTGCGGGTGTCGAGGGGGTCACCACCTTTACACCGGGCGCATGCAGGTACCACGTCTCGCACGCCTGTGAGTGCTGGGCCCCCAGTTGCAGCGCCGCCCCGGACGGGCCACGCAACACGAGCGGAATGTTGATCTGGCCTCCGCTCATACTCAGCATTTTCGAGGCGCTGTTGATCACCTGATCCAGAGCGAGAATCGAAAAATTGAAGGTCATGAACTCCACGATCGGGCGAAGGCCGACCATCGCCGCGCCGACCCCCAGCCCCGCAAAACCCAGCTCGCTGATGGGCGTATCCTTGATGCGCTTGTCGCCGAAGCGTTCCAGGAGCCCTTTGGACACCTTGTACGCCCCGTCATACTCGGCGACCTCTTCACCCAGCATGAAGACCGATTCGTCCCGCTCCATCTCCTCGACGAGCGCTTGGTTCAGCGCATCCCTGTACGTGAGCTGAGCCATGTTCTATTGTCCCCGCCCGTCGAAGAACAAACGTCCGTGAGGATTGATCTCGGAGTAGACGTTCTTGTAGAGCGTCTCGACTTCGGGTTCCGGGGCCACCTCAGCAAACTCGACCGCGGCGTCCACGATGCCCCTCACCTCCTGATCGATCGCGTCCAGCTCCTCGCCCGTTAGTAGGTCCGCTGAGAACATCCGATCTCGGAGATACTTGATCGGATCCGAGTTCTCGGTCCACTCCTCGACCTCCTCCTTCGACCGATAGGTACCGGACACGGGGTCAGACATCGAATGGCCCTTGAAGCGGTAACACTCCACATCGACGAACTGCGGGCCCCCGCCTTGCCGAACGAGTTCGATGAGCCCGTCGAAGTGGGCGTACGTGGCCAAGACGTCCTCAGCGTTGACGACCGTAGCGGGCACGCCGTGTGATGCGGCCTTCTGCACCATCTCCGTCTCCGACATCCGCGTGAACTTCGTACCCATGCCGTAGGCGTTGTTTTCGACGACAAAGATCACGGGAAGACCCCAGATGGCCGCCATGTTCATGGACTCGTGGAACCCACCCTGGTTGACCGCAGCGTCTCCGAGGAAACAGACACAAACTTGACCGCCACCCCGATAGTGGATGGCCCAGGCCATACCCAAGGCGAGCCCAGCCTGGCCCCCCACGATCCCGTGTCCGCCCATGAATCCGGTGTCTGGACCGAACATGTGCATCGAGCCTCCCACCCCGCCCGAAGTTCCACTCGCCTTGCCGTAAAGTTCCGCCATGATGGCGTTGGGGGAGAGACCTTTCGCCAGAGCCTGCGTATGCGATCGGTACGACGAAATGACATAGTCGTCCTGACGGAGCGGTAGAATGCACCCTGCAGCGGCGCCCTCCTGGCCGATATGGAGATGACAGAATCCTCCGATTTTGCCGATCGCGTAGCCTTCCTCAGCCTTCTCCTCGAATCTCCGGTACAGGAGCATCTGTCTGAGGAACTCGACGAGTTTCTCCTTGGAGAACCCGCCAAGCGCGGGACCTCCATCCACAACACCGACTGCTACGGTCTCAGTTTCCGCCATCAAATGCTCCGTCCTTCCAACCGATAATTGCGCCCGAATCCGAGGAACCGGGACGCGCAATTTCTATTTGAACGAGGTACGAGTCCGGCAGGACCTCGGCGAGGGCCGGAATGTCGGCCTCCAACACCCGCTGTATCCTCCCGGGTGCTCCTGCCTCTACCTCTCTGGCCTGTTCCTTAGCGTGGTAGCTTGACCGCACCAAGGGACCGGCCTCTACATGTTTGAATCCGAAGTGCTCTTCACCCTCGCGTTTCCAGTCGTCGAACTCGGTGGGAGACACCCAGCGGGCGACCGGGATGTGCTGCATCGACGGCCTCAGGTATTGGCCCAATGTGAGGATGTCGACCGAGGCCTCACGTAGATCACTCAGCGCCTGACGAATCTCGTCTGCTTCCTCACCCATTCCGAGGATGATCCCCGTTTTCGTCAGCTGTGAGGGGTCGATCTGCTTGGCGGCTCCGAGGAAGGAGATGGAGCGCCAATAACGGCCACCCGGGCGCACGTCGGGGTGAAGTCTCTCGACCGTTTCCAGATTGTGTCCCAGAATCGCCGGCTTGGCCTCCATGACGACCCGAAGTGCGTCTTCGTCCCCCTTGAAGTCCGGAATGAGCACCTCGACGGAGCAGCCTGGAACGGCATCGTGAACGCGGGTGATGGTCTCCGCATAAATGGCGGCCCCTCCGTCGGAGAGTTCGTCCCGGTTCACGCTGGTGATGACCACGTGCTCGAGTTCCATGGCACGTACGGTCTCAGCAACGCGGACCGGCTCTTCGAGGTCCAGCTCGGTCGGTAGCCCATGAGCCACCGCGCAATACTTGCAGGCCCGGGTGCAGACGTCTCCGAGGATCATGAACGTTGCGGTGCCGGCCTCCCAACACTCACCGATATTGGGACACCCCGCCTCTTCACAAACCGTATGTAGAGCCTGGCTTCTCATGAGGCTCTTGAGCCGAAGGTACTCGGGTCCCCCAGGCGACCGGACTCTCAACCACTCCGGCTTTCGGGCGCGCGGCGGCACCGTGTCCAGGCCCTCATGGGCTCGAATATTCGAGTCCCCTTTGGGCTTGACCAACCCCGTGTCCTTGCCGCCGGGAGCGTAACCCCGGGACGACTCCAAGAGCGTCTTCTGCACCTGCTACCTGTCAGTGGGATGATCGGGGGAGCGTCCCGCGGGACCTCTCTAGCCTAGCGTTGAAAGAAAGCGCCAACTGCGGGCCGGTTCAACCCCGTTGATCGGTCTTCAGCAAGCCCCCGGCTCTCCCTCACCGTCAGAATCAGCGCCCTGCTCGTAGACTCTCTGATCGGACTACCGAGGCTGACTCGACACGACGTGGGCGACCACCTCCTCCGGGGAGTCGGTGAGGTACATCAGGTCGAAGTCCTCCTGCGAAATCTTGCCCTCGGGAACCATCGTGTCCCGGAGCCAATCGAAGAGGCCCGCCCAATACTTCGTGTCGAACAGAACCAAAGGAAAATTTCTCACTTTCCGGGTCTGTATCAGCGTCAGCGCCTCGAACAACTCGTCGAGGGTCCCGAATCCGCCGGGAAAGATGACGAAGGCCTCAGCATACTTCACGAACATCGTCTTTCGAACGAAGAAATACCGGAAGTCGATGCCGATATCGACGAACTCGTTCAGCCCCTGCTCGAACGGCAACTCGATGTTGCACCCGACCGACGGCCGGCCCGCTTCCTGAGCGCCCCGATTCGCCGCTTCCATGATTCCGGGTCCACCCCCCGTGATGATGCCGTATCCGGCCTCCCCCAGGAGGCGCACCGTCTCCACACACCGGTCGTATACGGGGTCGGCCGGCGTCAGGCGCGCAGAACCGAAAACCGAAACACACGGGCCCAGGTTACTGAGCTCATCGAATCCTTCGACAAACTCGCCCATGATTCGAAACACACGCCACGATTCCTTGCCCCCCCGAAAGAGCCCTCTCTCTTGAAGCTCCGCTACAGTGGACTGTAGAAACCGCTCGTCCTCCGTTTCTTTGGAGAATGGGGGGGGCGGTTTCACTTGCTGCGAACCCATCCCCTCGTCCTCCGTCTTTGCTCTGTTGTCTTCCGTCATTCTTTCCTCGTCTTCCGTCATTTCTTCGTTGTCTTCGTTCATCTTTTTGTCTTCTTCGCTCAATGCAGGTCCTTTTGACTCATCCGTCACCGTCTGGGTTCATGCAGTTCTTCATGGTTCATCCTAGGTCGCCTCCTGGTGGAGCAGCCACTGACCCGTTCGCAGCAAGGCGGTCTCGTGCCGGACGGGGGGCCGCCAGCCGAGGCAATCCCGGGCCCTCTGGGAGGGGTATGGGTTCTCACCCAACACGAGGTTCGCAGCCCTCCCGCCTGACATGCGGCGCATCCCAGGCACGATGAGTCCGGCCCCGTCCGCCAACCGCCCCCCCATCCGTACGAAAACCGCCGGTAGAGAGACCAGGGTCGGGGAGCGGCCCAGCCCACGGGCAAGTCCCTCGAGAAGGCCCCGCTGGGTCAGCGGGTGATCGACGGCCAAGTTGAAGACGTCGCCAGACCCCCTTCCATCCAGGGCACCGACCACTCCCGCCGCCACGTTACCTGCGTATACGACGGGCACCGTATTGTCGCCGGGGCCCATGACTGGCACAACGGGAAGGCGTAGGAGCCGGGCCAGATTCGGGCCGAACAGACGATCCCTCTCTCCATACACGACACTGGGACGGACGACGGTTACTTCTACGCGGCCCGACTCGTGAAACTCCGCCGCGGCGGTCTCGGCCAACCGCTTAGAGCGCCCATAGAGGTGGTCTGGGCCGACGGTACCATCGAGCGGTGTCGTCCCGTCTAAAGGTCCAGCGGCCTGACCGTATACCGCAACCGAGGAGATATGCACGACGTGGCGAACGCCGGCGCGAGCCGAGGCCTCCAACGTATTCCGGGTGCCCCCGACGTTCACTTCCTCCACTTCGGACCAGCTGCTACCGCCGTAAACGCGAGCGGCGGCATGAACCGCCCAGAGGCACCCCTCGATTCGGCTGGCCAACCGGTCGGGATCGTCGCCGAGATCTCCTTCGGACAGCGTACAACCCAACCCCCTCAGGAAACTCGTGTCGGAGCCGGGTCGATGTAGGGCCACGACCTCGTGGCCGTCCTCGCGTAGATGCTGCGCGATATGGGAACCGAGTAGCCCGGTGCCGCCGGTGAGGAAGACTCGCCATGGCTCAACTACTACCCTCAGTCGTTGCCCGCCAGTGCCTCGGCCTTGGCTTGCATCTCCGGAAACATGGCCCGGTGGTCCCTATACTCCAGGAGATCCTTCAGCGTCTCGGACTCATATGCGTCCAACCAGCGCCCGTAGTAAGCGCGAGCGCTGGCACTGTCGCCCAGGGCCAGAGAGGCGTCACCGGCCATCGCCAACCCGAGGAGGTGACTGGGCTGTTCAGCAAGAATCTCTTCGGCGCCCGCCAGCGCTTCGTCATTGAACAGGCCGGTCAGCTGAAGAAGGACGAGGTGGAACTTCCCGTCCGTGTCGAGCGGTTCGGCCAATCCGTGCGCAGCGATGGCCATCGGCAAGGAAAACTGAACCTCGGCGTCGTCATTCGCCGACACAGCCGTCATCACACGGTTGAAGAGGCGATCGGCGGCCTCGCGAGGTGTCATCGAAGACAGATCCGGCGGCGCCCCGGTCCCCGGCGTAGAGACCGCCGGGCCCGCGGCAACGGGCGGAGCGGCTCCGGACCGGTTGGGGCCATACACCGGATAGGCGATCACCATGATCAGCCCGAGCAATAGAGCGCCGGCCATCCACCACGCTACCTGATTTCCCGAACCCGCTGCACGGCTTCCGGAGCGCCCTATCGCGCTTCCGCACTCATTACAGAATTGTGCTCCGGCCGGTGGCTGGTGCCCACATTCCGTGCAATGAGGCTTTCCTAGCGCCGAGCCACAATCCGCACAAAACCGTCCTCCCTTTGCCGCCGCCCCACAGCTCGGACATTTCATCGATCGTCCTCCTGATCGAGCCTGAGGCGCCCGTCCGGAGCAGGCGAAAGTGCGTTGAACAACAT
>JAPYQK010000115.1 GCA_029941275.1 Longimicrobiales bacterium
ACAACAACCACGAAGCCACTGGCTTCGAGAACCGTTCTAGCCGAATTCAGGCCGAGCCTGACCACGTCCGGCACGGGCCTCCGCACCGGACCCAAGCTCACGGTGAGTGCGACCGTGCCAGCCGCCTCGGAAAGTTGTCCGGGCATGGGCGTCTGACCCAACACCTCGCCACTTGCCGCGGTCGGATGCCGGAATGAATCGGATACGGCTGCAACCATCTCGGAGCCCTCGATCAATTCCATGGCGACCAAACGCTCGAGTCCTCGGACATCAGGAACCTCGAAGAGATCGCCAGGTGGCGGCGGGAGAGGCAAAAGCACTCGGGTAGTTACGAGGTAGCCGATGCCGACACCCACGAGCATGACTCCAACCGCCACGAAACCCGCTCCTCGCGGTAGTTTGACCTTGGGGATACCCACGCGCCAGTTCTTCCCCGGCCACTTGAAGCCGCGGTTGCCGCGAGAGCGGCGCCTCCGCATTGAGCTTCCCAGTTTCATGCCGGGGTCTCTCGCCTCGTCTCTGTTAGAAAGCCCTGCCGGTTCATCTGCACCTGCGCTGGGGTCTAATGCGCACATCGTCACACCCGCCTGAGACGGGCGGCGAAGGCTCCATCAAACTCGAAAGCCTGTGGCATAACATAGAGGTGTCCACCATCGTTTTGGAACTGTGTGTCCCCTCCCGATCCTGGGTCCATCCGGTAGTCTGGCCTGCGGGCCATGAACGCCTCGACCACTTCTTCGTTTTCTTCTGGCTCCAGGCTGCACGTCGCGTACACCAGCAACCCTCCCGTCGGGACGACCTCCGCACACGCGTCCAGAATAGCGCCCTGAACCGAGGCCATCTCGTGCAACCGATCCGGGGTGATCCTCCACCGTATGTCCGGATTCCGTCTCAGCGTACCGGTGCCCGTGCACGGAACGTCCAAGAACAACATGTCCGCACCGCTGACCGGAGGTGCGAGGGCGTCCGCCTGCACCGTACTCACCCGAACGCTCCGTCCGTCTATCCCTAACCGGTTCACGGTCTCCCGAACTAGGCGCAGGCGCTCCATCGACCGATCTGCCGCCAAGACGGCGTTCCCTCGGGCTGCGAACCCCATAGTCTTGCCCCCCGGAGCCGCGCAAAGATCCGCGATGCGGGCCTCTGGGCCAGGATTCGCGTACGCAACCACCATGGCCGCTGCCGGGTCCTGCACTATGGACGGAACCACCGTCATCGCTTCTTCCAAGGAGGCATACCCATCCAACACTACACATCCCGTGCCAAAACCAACGACCGTAGCGGTAATCCCCCTCTCTTCCAGCATTTCCGAAGCCCGTTCCGGGGTATCCCAGAGGCACCGCAGAGACAGTGGAGGCACTCGGTTGTTCGCCTCGACCAGTTTCCGGACGTCCGCGGCAGACCACCTCGCCAGCCACCGCTCCACCAACCAGCGGGGGTGAGAGCCCCACGTGGACAGGAACTCCACGGGATGACTCTCAGGATCGGGAAACCGGTCGGGTCCACCGCCTTCCCGGGCAATTCCACGAAGCACGGCGTTGGCAAAGCCGGCGGCCCCTCGGCCGCCCTCAGACTCGGCCAAGTCGACCGCCTGCGACACCGCCGCGTACTCGGGCACTCCGTCCATATACAGGATCTCGTACAAGCCGACTCGAAGTGCGTCCAGAACGCCGGATTTCACGCTATCGAGACCACGCTTCACCCGTCGATCGAGGAGATAGTCGAGCCGGCCCCGCAGCCGTTGGATGCCAAACACCAACTCCCTGCACCAAGCACGATCGCGTGGGTCGAGTGAACCGGTAGCGGCCGAGAAAGCACGGTCGAGCCGCCGCCCACGGGCCACCGCAGCCAGAACATTCGAAGCGACGCGTCGGCTCTCCGTGGCGGGCGCGGTGCTCAGTCCAACATCCCTCGTGTCGGCGACGATGGAACGGCGATTTCTCGGGCTTCCATTCGGCCCGCAACGTACGCCAGCCGTCCCGCCTGCGTCGCAAGCCGCATCGCGTGGGCCATCGCCACCGGATCCTCAGCGGCCGCGATCGCCGTATTCATGAGCACCCCGTCCACGCCCTGTTCCATAGCCACACACGCGTCGGAGGCGGTCCCGACCCCCGCGTCGACGATGATCGGAACTTCACACCGCCGTTTGATCTCCCGAATAAAATAGGGGTTCACGATCCCCAGGCCGCTGCCGATCGGGCTCGCGAGCGGCATGACAGCTACACAGCCTACGTCCTCGAGGCGCAAGGCCGTGATCAGGTCGTCGTTCGTATAAGCCATCACCTTGAAGCCCTCGTCGACTAGCGTTTGCGCGGCCTCGAGTGTCGCCTGTGTGTCGGGCACGAGGGTGGCTTCGTCGCCAATCACCTCCAGCTTGAGCCACTCGTTGAAACCGGCGGCCCGGGCCAGTCGCGCGTAACGGATGGCGTCCTCGGCCGTGTAGCAGCCAGCGGTGTTGGGAAGCAGAAAGAACTCGTCGGGATCGAGGTGGAAGAGGATGCCCTCGCTCTGTGTACGATCCAGATCGACCCGGCGAACCGACACCGTGACCATCGCCGTCCCTGAAGCCCGGAGGGCCTCCATCATAGTGTCGTTGTCGGCGTACTTACCCGTGCCGACGAAGAGCCGGGATTCGAACTCCTGATCAGCGATGCGCAACGGTTCCAAGTCAGCCTCCTCCCACGAAGTGTACGAGCTCGACCGCGTCCCCGTCTGAAATCTCGACATCCTTGAACTGATCACGATTGAGAATCTCCCGATTGAGCTCAACCACGATGAGTAGCGGATTGAGGTCGAAGGACTCCACGAGTTCGTGAACCGAAAGCCCGGACCGGACCTCCCGTTCCTTCCCGTTCACCCGCACCTGAATATTCCCTGGGTCATTCATCACCAATCGCTCATCTCTCTGAATCGCACGCATATCACTGATCCCCGGTCCTACTCGATCGCCCGCTCCACAGCATCAAGATAAGCCTGGACGGCGTCCTGCGGAGAGGGGGCGTCCCAGACACCTTGAATCGCCGCAATCCCGTGACCCGATGAAGCCAGAACATCGGCCGTCCGCTCGGGCGTGACACCTCCGATTCCGATCAAGGGTAGATCAACTCGGGTCGCCACCTGACTCATCAATTCCGCACCTTTCACTGCCGCAGCCGGGTGTGAGGAAGTTTCGAACAGCGTGCCCACGAACAGGTAATCGGCTCCTGACTCGGCGGCCCTCACCGCCTCCTCCACATTGTGAACCGATACGCCCAGGAGACGATGAGCCCCCACCAAGCGCCGTGCCTCGACCGGCGGGATGGAACGAGCACCCAGATGGACACCAATGGCGCCTACGGCGCCGGCACCCACCGCGCCGTCGGGCCCCACAGCGCCCGTGACTCCCACGGCTAAAGCAACGTCCAGGCGATCGTTCAGGAAAAGCTGGACCCCACAAGAGGGGGCGGATTCGCTCAAACCACGCGCCAATCGAGAGAGCGTCCTGCCAGACGTGTGCGGCCCTCGTAGGTGTAGCGCTACAGCACCGCGACCCCCACCCAACCGGCGCAGCGCACTCTTGCCACCGACCGACTGCACCCAAACGCCACACGCTTCGCATACTTCACGAGCGTGGGTCTCGAAGTCGGGCCGCGCCAAAATTTCGTCGTCGGTAACGACGTGGACCCTCGGGATCACTCGAAGCGTTGCCCGGCCGTCGCACCACGCCCCAAAACCCACGCGCCCGCCTCCATCCGTTTTTTTCCCGGTGGCTGGACCTCTTTTAGGTTCACGGCCCCTTCCCCGGTCGCCACCAGCAGGCCCGCGTCGCGATCGGCTTCCACGATGGTCCCCGGTCGAGCCTCTGGAATGACGTCAGGGCGGGCCGTCGGCCGGTACAGTTTGACCGGCTGACCCTCGAGTTCGGACCAAGCGCCCGGGACCGCGTCCATACCTCGGACAAAATTGCTGACGGAAATCGATCCGCGGTCCCAGTCGATCCGGGCTGCCGCGCGATTAAGCTTCGGCGCGTAGGTCGCCAGCGAATCGTCCTGGTCTCGCTCCTCAATCACCCCCGCATCGAGCAGCATGAGGGCCTCCACCAATGCCTCGGCGCCGACCTCCGAAAGACGCATACCCAGATCGCTGGCCGTCTCGTCCACCCCTATCGGCTCCTCGGTCTGAAAAAGGATCGGTCCAGCATCCATCTGCTCGACCATTCGCACCACGGTCACACCCGTCACGGCGTCGCCCCGTATGATGGACCAGTTGATGGGCGCGGCCCCGCGAAGCGAAGGAAGAAGCGACGCGTGTAGGTTGATCGAGCCCATGGGAGGAACGGTCAGGGCCTCGCTCGACAGGATCTGTCCATACGCGACGACAACGGACAAGTCCGCCCCGAGGCCAGCGATCTGTTCGATGAAACTCTCGTCCCGAGCGGACTCGGGCTCCAGAATCGGGTAGCTCTCATCGAGAGCCTCCTGCTTGACCGCCGACGCTCGAAGCTCCCTGCCCCGCCCAGCGGGTCGGTCCGGCTGAGTGACCACACCCACCACCTCGTGGCCCTCCTCCCCCAGGGCCCGAAGAGACGGAACCGCGAACACAGGCGTACCCCAGAAGAGGATTTTCACCCCTTCGCGCCCTCCTTCTGGCTCTTTTTCCACTTCTTGAGGAGGGCACGTCGCTTGAAGGTGCTGAGGTGATCGATGAACAGGACCCCGTCCAGGTGATCGATCTCATGCTGGAGCGCCCGGGCCAACAACTCGTCAGCCTCGATCTCGACGGCTTCTCCCTGGGCGTCGAAACCGCTAACCGTGACACGCGCCGGTCGCGTGACCACGTCTTCCATGTCGGGAATGCTCAAGCAGCCCTCAGGAGCCTTGTCCTCTTCGTCGCTGGACTCGACGACGACCGGATTGACGAGGACCCAGCGTCCGGCCTCCGGGTCGTCTTCGTCACGCAGGTCCAGCACACACACACGCAAGGAAACACCGATCTGGGGGGCCGCCAACCCGATCCCCTCCGCGAAGTACATCGTCTCCTGCATGTCAGCGACCAGAGAGCGGAGTTCGTCGTCGAACGCCTCCACCTCCACACCCGGCTCTCGAAGAATTTCTTCGCCGAGCAGCACGATCCTGCGAACCGCCATTAATACTCCCTACTTCTCCGCAGCGTCCGACCGATCCGCCGAAACTTTGTGGGAGACGCGACTACGCTCGATGGTAATCTTGGTCTCGCCGCCAGTCTTGATGATCAGGCGGTCCTCCTCGGCCCGGATCACGGTCCCAATGATCCCGCCGCTGGTCACGATCTCATCACCCTTTCCGATCGCGGCGATCATTGACTTCTGTCGGTCTTGCTCCTTCCGCTGTGGACGAATGAGCAGGAAGTAAAAAATGAGGACCACGGCCGTCATGTTCAGGAAGAACACGAACGTGCCATTCGCCCCCTGCCGGGGGGCCATCACAACTGCCAGTAGGGCTACAGACAAAACCAATCTCCGCTCTGTATTGCACGTCGCCGCTTCGTGCCACGGCGTCCAGTGTTGCTAGACCTCTGCCTTCTTGGAATCCCGGTACCGGTCGAGCCAGTCCCGAGACCAGGACTGGAAGGTACCATCTGCGATGCGGTCCCGGGACTCCTCCGCCAGTCGAACCAGAAATCGGATGTTGTGGATCGAAACGAGCCGGGCTCCAAACATCTCACTCGATACGCAGAGGTGCCTGATGTATGCACGATCATAACCGACGCACGCGTAGCAGTCGCACCCGGGGTCGATCGGTTTCGTGTCACGCGTGAAGCGTGCAGCCTTGAGGTTGATCTGCCCCTCGCCCGACGTCCACGCCGTACCGTGGCGGGCGTTTCGAGTCGGCGCCACACAGTCGAACATGTCACACCCTCGGGCCACGGCCTCGAGTAGATCGTCCGGATACCCCACGCCCATGAGATAGCGCGGAAGCCCGTGCGGAATCTCCGAGTCGAGCGCCTCGAGCACTCGCCACATGTCGTCCTTGGCCTCGCCTACGCTCAGTCCGCCGATCCCCATCCCGTCCCATTCTCCGAGATCCAGAAACGCACGCAGGTGCTCCACGCGCAAATCCTCGTAGATGTTTCCCTGGAGGACCGGGAAGAGGCTCTGGTTTCCACCCACCCCTTCGTCATCGAGCGCTTGGAACCGGTTCCGACAGCGCGCCAACCAATCCAGCGTGCGTCGATTCGCCGCCTCGGCCTCGTCGTGGGTGACACCCCCAGGCGGGCATTCGTCGAAGGCCATCACGACGTCGGCACCCAACACCCGCTGGATATCCATCACTCCCTCGGGTGTGAAGAGGTGACTCGATCCGTCGATGTGGCTCTGAAAGACCACACCGTCATCCCGGATCTTGTTACTCGCCGCGAGCGAGAACACCTGATAGCCGCCCGAGTCGGTGAGCACCGGCCCGTCCCAGCGCATGAACTCGCCGACACCGCCCAACTCGCGGACCAACTCGTGTCCTGGGCGGAGGTAGAGGTGGTAGGTGTTGGCGAGGATCATCGACGCCCCGGTCCCCTTAACCTCTTCGGGTGAGACGCCCTTGACCGACCCGCTGGTTCCCACCGGCATGAAGACCGGTGTGTGCACGGGGCCATGGGGTGTGGCGAACGTCCCGGTGCGGGCGGCACCGTCAGTCGCGTGTAGGGTGAAGTCGAACATGGTGCGCAACTCTTAGGCGAATCGGCCGTGGTTCTCGTGACGTGTCCTCGCGCGCGATGCTCTCATCCGATGCGGATCGGTTTGCTCCGGCACGCACACTCTATGATACTCTAGCAAGTTCGACGGTCTTCAGTCACCCGCTGGAGGTTCACCCACCGCGCATCCGAATGGGAGACACCCCGGCTAGTCAGGCACAATTAGCATTTGATGACGAACAAAGGAAGAGTAGATTTGTCGGATGGGGTCGAAAACATGACGTTCGTCAAATCACGGACGCGGGTGTCGCCAGTGTGGCTGGGCTTGGCCCTGTCGATCTGCCTGATCCTGATCGCCCAACCGGCACGGGCTGCGCGCGTCCAATCCCCCAACACCCAGGAGCCACCGGGCGTCTTCGTCTCGGTTGAATGGCTCGTCGAGCACGTCGAGGACTCTTTATTGGTCGTGATTCACGTGGGCACGACCACAGCCGAAACCTCCGGCGAGTTCATTCCCGGTGCCCGCTTCCTGAACTTTCAGGAGATCGTGCGAGTCAGAGACGGCTTGATCGTGGAGATGCCGACGGTCGACCAATTGCTGGAACCTCTCGAGACCGCCGGGGTTTCGGACGAAGCGGTGGTCATCCTGTATGGTTCTCCTGCCCACCTCCCTGCTCGTGCTTACGTGACGCTCGATTACCTCGGTCTCGCGGACCGGGCGGCCGTGTTGGACGGCGGGCTGGAAGCGTGGAAGTCGGCTGGCCTACCCCTCGCCGAGACCCCAGCGCAGGGCCCGCGTGGCCTACTCACGCCACGCGTCCGGAATGATGTGCTGGTCTCCGCCGATTGGGTCGAAGAACGACTTGACGATCCTTTCATGACACTCATCGACTCCCGTCCCGAGGGTGAGTATACGGGGCGTGTACCTGTTCGGGTCGGGGCACGTGCGGGGCATATCCCGGGGGCGCGCAACGTCTACTGGGAAGATCTTCTGGTGGCGCCGGAGAACCCCGTACTACGTGATCTGCAGGATGTGCGAAGCCGGTTTCAGGATCCAGGAGCAGATTCCAACGCGATCGTGGTCAACTACTGTTGGGTGGGAATGCGTGCCAGTTATACCTACCTGGTCGCCAAACATCTCGGGTACGCGACCCGGCTCTACGACGGCTCCTGGAACGAGTGGAACAGGGACGACTCACTCCCCGCTGTGACCGGATCGTTCCCCAGGTAATACGGGTTCCCCCGCTTAGCAGGTAGCCCGCGTTCCCGCACCAGCACGTAGGGGTTCCCGACCCTTCAACGGTCCCCGCACGAGGATTGTCCTGAAAGAGTACGACAGGTCCATACAGATGTGATATGATTCGACTCCCTTCCGTGGGTGATGTCCCTTCCGAAGGTTGTCCCGACCCCAAACAACGATCTTGGTGAATTCTTGATGATACGTATGCGCAGTTCAGTTGCCGTTCTGGGATGCGTGCTGTGCTCGGCCGCGGCGATCTCAGCACAGGAAAGGGACCGTACCTTTCTTACGGCTGACGGTGAGCTTCTACCGCACTCGGAGGCCCCGGTGGTGCGCGCCGTCCGGGCCTCGTCTAGCATTCAGATCAACGGAATGCCAGATGAGGCGGCGTGGGCGGACGCGACACCCATGACGGTCTTCACGCAGATCGATCCGAACGAAGGAGAGCCGGTCAGCCAGCCGACGGACGTGCGATTTCTCTTCGACGACGACGCCCTCTACATCGGAGGACGTTTCTACGACTCCGGTCCGATCATGACGCGCCTGGCGCGCCGGGACGCCGGGGTTTCGGACTCGGATCAGTTCACGGTGTCCATCGACAGCTACCACGATCATCAAAGCTCCTATCGATTCACAACCAACCCTTCGGGGTTGAAGCGGGACCAGGTCAGTGGGGACTCCTCGTGGGATCCGGTATGGGACGTGGCATCGACGATCACGGACGAGGGATGGTTCACAGAAATGCGCATCCCCTTCAGCCAACTCCGGTTCACGCCCCAGGAGGAGATGTTGTGGGGTATCCAAGTGGAGAGAACCATTCGGCGGCTCGAGGAGACGGCGATGTTTTCCTTCACGCCCAAGCTGGAGCGGGGCGGAGTGGCACGATATGGACACCTTACGGGGATTCGCGGTATCGGTGCTGGGCGAAGGCTGGAGATACTTCCCTACGTCGGCGTGAGCGCAGAGTACATCCGGCAGGAACCGAGTCCGCAAGTGACGTTCGCCAATCCCTATCGGTCGGGTTCCGACTACTTCGGCCGCAGCGGGGTCGATCTCAAGTATCGTCTCGGCCCCAACCTCACGCTGGACGCAACGGCGAACCCGGACTTCGGGCAGGTCGAGGTTGACCCGGCCGTCATCAACTTGACCGCTTTCGAGACACGCTTCCAGGAGCGACGAC
>JAPYQK010000116.1 GCA_029941275.1 Longimicrobiales bacterium
ACCCAAGCGTCGAAGTGCACAACCGGGCGCTCGGGAAACATCACCCGGTCACGGTCAACCTCTGGGTTACTCAGGAATCCAAGGAGCTCGCCCTGAATCTGAGGGCCCATGTAGCGTGGGGCATCACAAGCCAACAGGGTAGTCAGGAAGGCCAGTGTGACCACCGTGCCCAACGGGCTACGAACCGTGCTTGTTGAGCTTTTCTTGCGCGCCATGGATCTCCCCCTCGGGTCTTCCCCAAAGTTAAGCAGCCTGGTCCAACAAACTCCACGCTTTTTTCGTCGGGGCCCGGCCTCCTGATCGTAATGTCGGATCGAAGCCTTTCGGCATTTAGTGGATGGGCGCGCCTACCTGTAAGGATCATCCTTGGCGAGATACTGGGTGACGTAGTCTCTCACTCCTTCCTCGACGGACGCGTAGTCCACGCCGCACCCGGCCGCCCTTAAGCGACTCATCTCAGCTTGTGTGAAGTACTGGTATCGATCCCGAATTTCGGACGGGGTATCGATCCAGCGGATGACGGGCTCCCTGTCCAGAGCGGCGAACAGACTTCCGATCAGATCGAGGAAGGTGCGGGCTCGGCCCGTCCCCACGTTGAAGAGTCCGGACACGTGGGGGTGATCCAGCAACCAGAGCATCACGGACACACAGTCGTCGACGTAAATGAAGTCCCTCATCTGGCCCCCATCGGGATAGTCGGGGTGGTCGGAGCGAAAAAGTGACACCGGTTTGCCAGCCGCTGCCCTATGAAAGACCTTCGCCACCAAGCTGCGCATGTCGCCTTTATGGTACTCGTTGGGCCCGTACACGTTGAAGAACTTCAGCCCCGCCCACTGAGGCGGAGTCGGGGCCCCCTCCTCCACCCATCCCGCGACCATACGGTCGAACAGGTGCTTGCTCCAACCGTAGGGGTTCATGGGGCCGAGGCGCCCGAGTGCCTCGACCGATCCGTCGTCGTCGAAACCCATGGATCCGTCGCCGTAGGTTGCTGCCGAAGAGGCGTAAATGAACGGCACGCCGTTGTGGGCACACCACCGCCACAGTTCCGCCGGTAAGTGCACGTTCGTCGCAACAAGGCGATCCACGTCGGTTTCCGTGGTCGAGGTAATCGCCCCCATGTGAAAAACGACGCGGATCGCTGCCGCATTCCGATCGAGGAATTCCGAGAGTTCCTCAGGGACGACCAAGGCGGCCAGTTCGCGCTCGCCGAGATTTTTCAGCTTGTCTCTGTCCACCAGTCGATCGCAGACGACGAGGTCCGTCTGTCCTTGCTCCTCCAAGCCGGCGACCAGATTCGATCCTATGAATCCGGTCCCACCCGTGACGACGATCAACTCGGCGGGGACGATCCGGAGGGAGCGACGCATTCGTCGCACCGACACAAGCCTCGTAAGAGGTCGTACGAATACAGCCCTGTGTCGTGCCCATCACTCCACACGAACTTGAGTGCGTACCTCCCGACATATTCGATCGCGGTAGGGTGCACACTGGGAGCGACCATGGCTTCGGTAAGCGTTCGTCGCCCCGAAAGTTCGTCCACACAACCGGCACACGGACACGCCATCCGGAGATCGAAGGGGAGGTAAACCGACTCGTGTTCGTCCTCCCACAGAATTCGGAGCGCAGCACCGTCTTCCGTGGGGCCGATGTCGCGTGGGGTCGTACTCGAATCGATCGGGTTCATGAATCCTCAGAGGCCGTGGCGAGCCGCTCGGCCAAAGCTCGGAACGCCTTCCCGCGGTGACTGCGGGCGTTTTTTTGCTCAGGAGTAATTTCTGCGAATGACTTCCCCAGGTCAGGATCGAAAAAAAGGGGATCGTAGCCGAAACCTCCAGAACCCCGGGGCGCATGAAGAATGATGCCCGCAGCTTCTCCACGCACAACGATCGGGTCTCCCAGGTTTGCCGAGCCCCCCGGCTCCCCTTGGTCCCCCCATTTCAGCACGGCGACGCACACGTAGCGACCGGTCCGCTCCGAGAACGGGGCATCTCCCAACGATTCGAGCAGATGTTCGTTGTTGGCCTGGTCCATGGCGAGGCCCTCCAACCCCTGGTTCGGCGCAAATCTCTTGGACCGAACACCGGGGGCGCCGCCGAGTAGATCAATCTCGATCCCGGAATCGTCCGCCACGGTGGGCAAGCCGGTGATCTTTCGGAAATGGGCGGCCTTGGAGGCGGCATTCTCCTCGAAAGTTGCGTACGGCTCCAGGTCCTCTTCGACCGGATCGTAGGAGACACCGACCTCAGTAAGATCCAGCACGCGCAAGTCTGGGACTATATCCAGGATCTTCTGGATTTCCTCGATTTTGTGGGTGCTACGCGTCGCCAACACGAGGTCCATCTAAATGCCGAGCGCCGCCTTTTGGGCCTTGACCAAGGAGCCGATCCCCTCCGTGGCCAACTCGAGGAGTTCGTCCAGTTCGTCCCGGCGGAAGGGATTCCCTTCAGCCGTTCCCTGTACCTCGATGAACAGCCCCTCCTCGGTGCCCACCACGTTCATGTCGACTTGTGCCGTGGAGTCTTCGGGATAGTCGAGATCGAGCACGGGCTCCCCGTCTACGATCCCGACGCTCACGGCAGCCACCATTTCGCGCATCGGGTTCCGCTCGATCATTCCCTCTTTCACGAGCCCATCGAATGCACTCCAAAGCGCGGTCGACGCTCCGGTGATGGAAGCCGTTCGTGTTCCTCCGTCAGCCTGGAGGACGTCGCAGTCCACGATGGCCGTCCATTGACCCAACACTTGCAGATCGACCACCGAACGAAGGGATCGCCCGATCAATCTCTGAATCTCCTGCGTGCGTCCGCCCACCCTGCCCCGCTCCCGGCCCGAGCGTGTGTGTGTCGATCTGGGAAGCATGCCGTACTCGGCGGTCACCCAGCCGGCGCCGCTCTTCTCCCTCCATCTCGGAACACCCTCCTCCACCGATACAGCACACAAGACCCGCGTCTGTCCGGCGCTGATGAGGCAGGACCCCTCGGCATACGGGACCGAACCCATCTCGAGGTTCAAGATTCTGAGCTGCCCAGCGCTACGCCCATCCGTTCGACTCATTTCATCCACCTCATATGCTTCTCATCCACCTCATAGTGTTTCCTTGATACGATCCAGGAGGCGCGTGGTGGAATATCCCTCCACCAACGGCAACACCCGTACTTCACCGCCGGCTTTCTCGACCACCTCCCGACCCACTACGCCGTCGAGGACGTAGTCGCCTCCCTTGACGAGCACATCGGGAAGTAACGCACAGATCAGCTGCAGCGGCGTGTCTTCATCGAACAGTGTGACAGCATCCACGCACTCGAGAGCGGCGAGCACCGCGGCTCGGTCGGCCTCCGCAACCAATGGCCGGCCTGGCCCCTTGAGACTTTGCACTGAAGCATCCGTGTTGAGACCGACGACCAGCACGTCCCCCAAAGCTCTCGCCTGAGCTAGGTGCTCGACGTGCCCGCGGTGGAGTGCATCGAAGCACCCGTTCGTGAAGACCAGCTTCCCACTGCGAGAAGGGCCAAAGCGATCGAGTGCATCCTGCGTCGACAGGACGCTCACCGCCCGGGTTCTCCCAGTTCGACTGATCCGTCCGACGGTACAGACTCGTCCGATCCGTCCGACATTGAGGGCTCGCCCGACGCGACAGGTCCGCCGATTTCGGTAGGCTCGCCCAACTCCGCTAGGATCGGGCCAGCCCCGCGCTCCTGAAGAAGAGCCGCCAGTGCCTGGCCGAGCGCCTCGGGGGTGTTCAGGTCGCCGGTGAGATCGCCCCGGACTATGCGTTTTCCGTCGGGGCTGGCCACGAGCCCCCACAGACGGAGCTTCTGATCGAACGGGACGCCAAGCGCCCCGATCGGCACTTGGCAGCCTCCGCCGAGCACCTCTAGGAGACTACGCTCGGCCGAGACCGACGCGGCCGACGCCGGATCGTTCAGATCATCGAGATGCTGTCGAGTCGCATCGTCGTCGGTCCTGGTCACTATGGCGAGGGCGCCCTGCCCGGGTGCGGGCAGCCAGGAGGTACGCTCCAGCCACTCGGTCGCCCGTCCCTGTAGCCCGAGACGGGTGAGCCCGGCCCCGGCCAGGATGATGGCGTCAAAATCTCCTGCATCAAGTTTTCGCAATCTCGTGTCGACGTTGCCACGAATCGTGCGCGCGGTGACGTCACGTCGGAAAGCCCGGAGCAAAGCCACGCGCCGGAGTGAACTGGTCCCCACCACAGCCTCCTTCTTCAACGAAGCCAGTGTGGCTTGTGTACCCTCCGGCCCCACGAGAACATCCCTCGGATCGACGCGGGCCGGTGTGGCGGCGATGCACAGACCCTCGGGCAGTTCGGTGGGAAGATCTTTCAGTGAATGGACCGCCAACTGGATGCGCCCGTCCAAAAGCGCTTCGTCGAGTTCCCGTGTGAACAGCCCCTGGCCGCTGATTTCGTGGAGGGGTTGATCGAGTCGCTCGTCGCCGACCGTTCTAATGATCTCGAGTTCGACCTCGAGCCCGCCGTTCGCCTCCATCTGAGCCGCGACCAATTTACTCTGCGTGAGCGCGAGGAGCGAGCCGCGAGTTCCCAACGTCAAGGCGGTCATTGAGCACCCAGATGTGTGGTCAGAAGTGGAACAGTGATCAGGAGTAGGCGTGCAGCCAGGAGTCGACCTTTGGCTAGAATGCGTCTGGTCAGAAGTAGAAGGCCAGGAATGCCGCTAATAATACCGCCACCCAAAGGATCATGCTGCCCGTGGGCCACGTGCGGGCCAGAATGCCCTGAGGTCCGTGACCTTTTTGGGCACCACGCAGCGTCCCTCGGACCGCGCCGAGCACCCGCTTACGTACCGCGGAGTCCACGCGAGCGACGTATCCACCGACGCCGCGAATCAAACGGGGGCCGAGCCACCGATACGTCCACTCGGCGTCGATATTCAACGCCCGGATCTCCGGCGGGTACAGTCCCCTCTTCATCAACCAGACGACGGCCAAAGCACCGAAAAGCAGCAGCTGCATCTGGGTCACTACGTGGGTCACGTCGTAAGGATGATATTCGGCCGGGAACGGCAACAGGCTATAGAGCAGATTGGGGAACGTGCCGATCACGACGCACAACACCGCGGCGATCCCCATGGCCACCAACATGTTTTTGGGGGGCTCTTTGGCGCGGATGCCCGAGTCGTGCCCGAAGAACGCGAAGTAGGGAATCTTGATGCCCGCGTGTTCGAGTACACCCGCCGAAGCGAACAAGAGGAAGGGCCACACCCAGATGTGGCCTTCCTCCAGGGCGGCGGTCATCACCATGGACTTCGTGATGAACGCGCTGAATAGCGGGAACGCCGAAATGGCCATCGCGCCGATCACGCAGAACGTGGCCGTGATGGGCATGGTCTTGTACATGCCGCCCAGGTCTGAGCCATTGATACGGCCCGTCATCTGGAGCACGGAACCCATCGTCATGAAGAGGAGGCCCTTGAAGATCACGTCCGCAAAAGCGTGGGCCACCGCGCCGTTGAGCGCGAGAGCCGTCCCGAGCCCGACGCCGGTCACCATGAAGCCGATCTGGTTGATCATGCTGTAACTGAGCACGCGCCGCAGGTCGTTCTCGATGACGGCGTAAAAGATCGGGAAGAACGTCATCGTGACGCCCACGTAGATCAGGATGTCGGCACCCGCAAACGTCCGGACCAACGCAAACACCGCCACCTTGGTCGTAAACGCGCTCAAGAAGACTGTGCCCGTGGGTGTGCCTTCCGGATAGGCGTCCGTGATCCAAGTGTGCAGTAGCGGGAAAGCGGCCTTGATCCCGAACGCGATCAGGATCACCCACCCGGCAAGCGAACCGTCCAGCTCGATGGGGCCGAACGCGATCGATCCGGTCTCGTGGGCCAGCATGAGCGCACCCGAGAGAAGCAGGACCCCCGAGAGCACGTGGATGACCAGATAACGGAAGCCGACCCGGAAGGACCGCTCGGTCTTTCTCGCCCAGATCAGGAACACCGAGCTGAACGCAAGCAACTCCCAGAACACGAAGAGCGAGATCAAGTCGCCGGTGTAGACCGCCCCGATGGCGGCCGCCGCGTACAACACGGCCGACGTGTGCTGCACACCCGCGCCGTCCTTCTTCTCCAGATGGAGCGCGAACAGGTTGCCCAGAAAAGCCGCCAAGTGGAACAGATAGCCGAACAACATGGCCAGCGAGTCCACTTTGAACGGCACCAGCGTATAGCCGAACATCTCGAATTCGAGGATGTCGCCTTCTTGAAGGCCCAGCAGATTCAGCCCACCGATCACTGGGATCGCGAGCAACAGCCCACGCCTGATGTGGCCCTTCGTGACGGCCACCAGCAGCGCCCCCACCAAGAAAATCAGGACCGGAGGCACGCTACTCATCGTAGTAGTCCTCTGGCCTCATCAGGACCTTTCGCATCTGTTTGGCGATGAAAACGAGGGCCACGATTCCGACGAATCCGTAGACCGGATAAAACGCGGGAAGTTGCTCCCAAGCGTGGCCTTCGTGGCCCTCTCCTCCTGGAATAACCAGACCGAGGACCGCGAAAATGACACAAAGCGCGTAGAACACATTGAACAAGAGCTTCACGTTGCCCGGTTTGTCCCAGACGTGTTGCCGTTCGTCCGCGGGGGGCTGCTCGCCCTCGACGCCCTGACCGTGTTCCTGTTCGCTCATCGGTTCGTCACCATCGTCATCAAGTCGTAGAGCGGCCCAGGGTTCAGGAAGAGGGCCAGGGTCGCAACTGCGGTGATGACCATCGCGACCAGCGAAGGCCACGGAGCCTCATGGATCCCTTCCCCATGGTGTGAGTCCTCGGGCGGGGCGCTGAAGAAGGCCCGAATCGGGACCTCCAGCAGATACACCAAGCTCAGGAGCGAACTCACCATGAGGACAACAAGCAGCCCGATCTGACCCGCTTCGAGCGTGCCCATCCCGAGAAACCACTTACTCCAAGCTCCCCCTGCGGGCGGCACGCCGATGATGCTGAGCGCACCCACGAAAAAGGCGCCGAAGGTGATCGGCATGGTGCGGCCCAACCCGTGCATACGGCTGATGTCCGTCTCGTGGGCTGCCACCAGAATCGCCCCCGCGGCAAAGAAGAGCGTGATCTTGCCGAACGCGTGCATGGCGATGTGCATGCCGCCCCCAATGATGCCCCACTCGTTCGCGAGGAGCGCCCCGAGCACGATGTATGAGAGCTGGCTGATGGTCGAATACGCCAGGCGGGCCTTCAGGTTGTCCTTGGTGAACGCGACGAGCGAGCCCAGGATGATCGTTGCCGCGGCCACCCAGGCGAGCCAGGTCGCACTGGCGAGCGTGCCGAGCAGGTCGATCCCGAAGACGTACACGGAAACCTTCAGGATCGTGAACACCCCGACTTTGACCACTGCCACCGCGTGCAGAAGCGCCGAGACTGGCGTGGGCGCCACCATCGCCGCCGGCAGCCACCGGTGGAACGGCATCACAGCGGCCTTTCCGGCGCCGAAGACGAACAGGATCAACAGCACACTGAGCGCACCGGTGGACGCCGTGCCGGAAAGGATACCGCCATCCCGGAAGTCCAGCGTCCCGGCCAGCTGCCACGTCCAGATGATCGCGAGAAGCTGGAACCCGATCGACGTCGTGAGCAGAATACCCAAGTAGATCCGTCCTGCTTTCTTCGCCTCGGGCGTGCCGTGGTGCGTCACCAGCGGGAAGGTGCACAGCGTGATTGCCTCGTAAAACGCGAACAGGGTAAAGAGGTTGCCCGAAAACGCCACGCCCACGGCACCCGAAATCGCCATCGCGAAGAACGCGAAGAAGCGGGTCTGGTTCTTCTCGTGGTGGCCGCGCATGTAGCCGACGGCATAAAGCGCCGTGACGATCCAAAGCGAGGACGCCACCAGCGCGAAGAGCAAGCCCATCGGTTCGAGCTTCAGGCTCAAGGAAAGCCCCGGCACCACCTCCAGGATTGAGAACTCGGGCCGCAGCCCCGCCCGGATCGGCTCTACCAGCCCGAGGACCAGCGTGAAGAGGATTCCCGCCGTGACGATCCCGGCGCCATCCCTGGCGTTGGGCCACTTGCCCAGCGCGAGGATGGCCGCCGCTCCCACGAGCGGCAGGACGACGGCGACGCCGAGAATCACCTCGGGGCTCACGGGGCCAATCCCATCAACGAGCGGGCAGCGCTTCCCGCCACATCACTGGTAAACGTGGCGTTAATCCCGAAGTAGAAGTTCGCGATAACGAGCGCCCAGGTCGGAATCAGCATCGCTAAGGGCGCCTCGGCGACCAACCCGCCTTCGTCGCCAGACAGGTCCTGCTCCGGCGAGTCCTGGAAATACGCCACCTCCACGACCCGCCAGATGTAGATCACCGCCATGAGGGACGTCGTGAGCACGAGCCCCGCGATGGGCCAGCCCCATGCGCCTTTCTCCAGCGCACCCTGGATCAGATACCACTTGCTGATGAACCCCACCGTGAGCGGAACACCGATCAAACTGATTCCACCGGCCACGAAAGCGGCCATCGTCCAGGGCATCTTCTTGCCGAGACCCCGCATCGCATCGAGCTCCACCGAGCCGACGCGATACATGACACAGCCCATCGCCATGAAGAGGGATCCCTTGATCAGCGCGTGATTGAAGAGATGCAGGATACCGGCAGTGAGTCCCATCACCGACGCCAAGCTGATCCCGAGGATCATGTACCCGATCTGCGCCACACTCGAATAGGCGAGCAACCGCTTCACGTTGGTCTGAAAAATCGCCACGAGTGACATGGTGAAGATCGCGATCAACGCGAGTGGCAGTAGTACCAGGTCGAGCCGCATGACCTGGAACGAGAAGACCGCCCCGAAGATCGTGAAGAAAAACCGGAGCAGCATGTACACGGCCACCTTGGTGGCCGTCGAAGCGATGAACGCGGTAACGGCGGATGGAGCGTACGCGTAAGCGTTCGGCAACCAGAGGTGCAGCGGGAACAGCGCCAACTTGAGGCTGATTCCGACGGTTAGGAAACCGAACGCTACCACGATCGTGCGGTTTGGCCCAAGCTCACCGAGGATCAC
>JAPYQK010000117.1 GCA_029941275.1 Longimicrobiales bacterium
GCCTAAGGACAAGCGAAATCTCGCCTCCATCGCTATAGTGAACCGTGCAAAGCACGGCCCAAAACGAGGTGACCACCATGAATACGATTGCGCACACGACCCTGTTATTTGCAGTCGGGATGTGCCTCACCCTCGGACCTTCCCAAGCCGAGTCGCAGACACCACCACCCGTGATGGCCAAGTGGGATCAGGCCGCCGCCGCAGACTACCTCGACATACGACAAGCCTGGTGGAGGACTTGGCCCGTCGCCGCCCGCGACGACGATACGTCCTGCGTCTCGTGCCATACATCGCTGCCGTACGCCCTGGCCCGTCCCGCGCTGCGCACTGCTCTCGGCGAGACCGGCCCGACTCTGCCCGAAATGGATCTATTGGGGGACGTCGAGAAGCGGGTAGCGTTGTGGAACGAGATGGATCCGTTCTACCCCGATCAGACGTTCGGACTGCCCAAGAGCAGTCAGTCGAAGGGGACCGAAGCGATCCTGAACGCGGTGATCCTGGCCAGCCGTGACGCACGAGAGGGACGGCTGACCAACGAAACACGCCAAGCGTTCGACAACCTGTGGAAGCTCCAGTTCACCCGAGGAGAGGCGACCGGTGCTTGGGCTTGGCTGCACTTCGACCTGGCTCCATGGGAATCGGATGGGGCGGCGTATTTCGGAGCTGCACTCGCCGCCGTTGCAGTCGGCGTTGCACCCGACCAGTACGCCACTTCGACCGAGATCCAGGCTCGAGTGACCTCACTCAGAAAGTATCTCCAGAAGGATGCGGAAGACCGACCGCCCTTCGACCGGGTCATGCTTCTTTGGGCTTCGACGGAACTATCTGACCTCCTGACATCGGCTCAACAGCAGTCCATCATTTCCGACCTCATGAGCTTACAGCAGGACGACGGCGGCTGGAGTCTCGCGTCCTTAGGGCGGTGGGAGCCGCGGGACGGTCTCTCCTCGGCCCCGGCGAGTGATGGATACGCCACCGGGTTGATCTCGTTCGTCCTACAGAAGGCTGGTCTTTGGCCCGTGCAAGAAAATTTGAATCGTGCCCTCACCTGGTTGGTACAGAACCAGGACCCGAGGAGCGGCCTGTGGCCTGCCTCTTCACTGAATAGAGAACGGGACCCGGCCTCCGACCTAGGGCTTCTCATGGCCGACGCGGCCACGGGGTTCGCGGTTTTGGCTCTGACGCTGGCCGAAACCCCATAGTAGTCGACTTTCGAGGCCGTATGGGCCGCGGAATCATCGAGGTGCCCGGTGACCCGCACCTGCACAGGAGGACGACGACCACCGTGATTCCCAAGTTCCTTCGCGCCTTTGCTCCCGTGGTGTTTCTCGGGCTCGTCGCTCCGGGCACGGGCGCAGCTCAAGGCATACCGCTCGCCATCGAACAAATGCCTCTCGCCCAGAATGGAGCCGTGGCTCGAGGAGGGACGGTCACACCGGTCTATGAAGGGTGGTACGAGCTACCCGCCAGTGGCTTTCTACTCTACTTCGGCTACTACAACCGCAACACGGAAGAAGTGGTCGAGGTCGAGGTGGGAGCGGCCAACGCCGTCGAGGGCCCGACGGGGGGCCGTGATGCCGGACAACCCACGGTCTTCCAGCCAGGTCGCGCCTGGGGCGTCTTCGGCGTCGAGGTACCAGCGGATTTCGGGGATCGCACGGTCGAGTGGAGTCTCACCGTCCGTGGGAGGACGGCCGTCATTCCCGGCCACTTGAGACCGGATTGGCATGTGCCTGCGATCACGGGTGACGTGATGGGAAACCGACCGCCGACCATCCGGTTCGAGGAACGAGGAGAAGAGGGCAGCGGGCCAGGCGGACTGTGGGGCGCCCCGAGAGAGGCGACTGTGGGCTCTCCCGTTCCCCTCACCGTGTGGGCATCGGACGACGGGACACCCACGTCCCGCTTCCGCCCCGGCGCCAACCCAGTGACATTGACCTGGTTCAAACATCGGGGGCCCGGTGACGTAGATTTCGAGGCCAAAACCGGGACCGTCCCGAACGCGGGGGGGCAGATGTCCACGCTCGCCACGTTCAGTCAAGCCGGCGCCTACATCCTGCACGTACGAGCCACCGATGATTCGGGGGTCGCGTCTGCAGGGAACGAGCAATGTTGCTGGACGAATGGATACGTAGACTTCATCGTCCGACCATGATCCACCGTACGACCATCACCTATTTTCGACCACGACCCGTTTGAGGAGTCCGTCCGCCATGACCCACTCAAAGAGGCGCTCCGCCATGCGCATGAGAAATCAAGAATATCGACCGACCCTTCCAGGGTGTGGTCCCACCCGGCGTTCGACATTGGCGGGAGGGACGTTGGGTGGAGCGGCGGTGACCGGAGCGGCAGTTGCTGGCGCGGCGCTGCTACTAGCCTTCACCCCGGTGCAAGGTCAGGAGGTAACATACGCGGCCGACATCGCGCCGATCTTCAACGAGAAGTGCGTTGAGTGCCACCGCCCGGGCTCGATCGCGCCCATGTCCTTGCTCACCTACGAGCAGGCGAGGCAGTACTCGTCGCGCATCAAGTTTCGGGTTGAAAATCGCATCATGCCGCCCTGGGGCCTCAATCCCCATTCAGGCATCCAAGACTACAAGAACGACAGGGACCTGACCGAGGCAGAGCGACAGACCATCGTCGCGTGGGTCGACGACGGCTCTCCTTCAGGTGATGTCAATGACACGCCCCCCGCGAGCGTCTTTCCCGAGGGTGACTTCTTCTGGTATCTGGGGGATGATCTGGGTGAGCCCGACCTCGTCGTGGAGGGGCCGACAGTGACGAGGTCGGCCGCGGGTCCCGACGAGTGGAACGATGTCACGGTCCCGACCGGCATCACGGAAGAGCGTTGGATTCGGGCCGTGGAGATCCGCCCGTCCAACGAACGGAGTCGCACGGTGATCCATCACGCCCTAGCGAGCCTGGTCCAGGACGAGTCTGGCGTGACTGGCGTGCCCGACGCGGTGAGCGACCAGGTGCGTGGGCGCGGTCTCCTTCAAAACTATGCAGCCGGAGCGGGGGGCCACGTCTTCAAACCGGACGCGGGCAAGCTGATCATGCCTGGAGCGGCAATCAACTGGGAGGTCCACACGACCGCCAAAGGCATCGACGTCGAAGATGCTAGCATCACAATGGGTCTCTGGTTCCACGACAGTCCCCCGAAATACCGCACCATCCTCACGACCTACACGCCTCGGAACGCCAACGGCCAACTGGATATTCCTCCCGGCCAGATCGCGGTGCACCAGGGCACATGGGTCATGCCGGGACCGGTTCGCCTGGAGAGCTTCCAGCCGCACATGCACATGCGGGGCAAAGCGATGATGACGGAAGCGATCTACCGAGACGGCCGGAGAGAGGTGCTGACGTTCGTCGACAACTTCCAGTGGGACTTCCAGACGACGTACATCTTCGAGGACGAAGTGGCCCCGCTTCTGCCCGAGGGCACCGTGATCGTCGTCACCTCGTGGCACGACAATACGGCCGAAAATCCGAACAACCCGGACGCCAACCAGTGGATCGGATGGGGCGCCCGTAAAGTGGACGAGATGTCGATCGCTTGGTTCAACATCACTTATTTGGACCAGGAGTACTTCGAGCAGCTCGTCGCGGAACGGGAGGGGCGTCCGGCAGTGGACGACCGGGACTGACCCCGGCCTCCGATATTGACACTCTCGTAGTCTCCCGTCAGTATCGAAGTGTTGGATCTGCCTGACAAATTGGCTTGGCTTGGACCACTCCTGCTCGTCGGAGGCACTGTATGTCCCGCATTCTGTCGCTTGTCGGCGTTACGATCGTCGTGGCCGGCGTCATGGCCCCTCGATCAGCACTTTCCCAGGCAACCGCCGATGACCACGCCGCTGACGGCCACAGTCATGCGAATGCGCCAGTGAGTTGTACCACACTCGCGTCTCCGCCGTGGATGGGACTGCCCGAGCTGGATCGCGAGCAAATCGCGGCGCTACGACTAGAGATGTCCGCCCTCAACACCCCTGAGGCAGCCCGTGCCGCTGGCTTCAATCCAGTCTTGGGCGACATCCCGGGGATGGGCGTACACTACGTGAACATGCTGCGGAACATGGACGGCGTGCACATTGATGCGCCGGACCATTTGATGTTTTCCACCATCGACGGCCAGGAGCAACTCGTCGGCGCAGCTTATGCCTTCATCGACGCGCCGGATACCGATGAGCCCGTTCCGTTCCAGAGCGACCTTGCCACGTGGCATGACCATCCCCAGTTCGCCGACCAGGGTCGGACACTGCACATGCTGCACATCTGGTTCGTTCCGTCTTCGAACGGCCCGTTTGCCGGCCTCAATTTTTGGCTACCATACCGCACCGCGGGCATCGAGCCTCCCAGCTCATGCTGGATGGCCGATCCGGCGGACGCTGAAAGGATTCAGACCGTCTCGTTCGCGCTCGTGCCGCCGCGGCAGCCAGCCGCCGCGGACCGGTTCGCCGAACGACAGGCAGCACGGGGCGACATGCTTTCAGCGTTGGACGCAGCGGCGCGTGCAGTCGATCACGATGCCTGGGTCGCGGCCGCAGACCGATTCCTCTCGGACCTGAACGACGCCGAGCGCACCGCCGTGCAGCAATTACTCGGCGTCTTGAACGACGCCCAGATGTCGACGGCCCAGCGCGAGGAGATCCGGAACTAGCTCAAGTCTCCTATCGAGCAGGGCCGAGGAAGCTCGAGGGCAACTGACGGTCTACCTAGCCCTCCACGACGGACGGTACTACCTCGTCCAGGGTTTATCCGCGCGGTCCGGCTTCCGCCAAACACATCACCTGGACCTGACCTCGATCCAGATACCGCTTCAGTCGGGCAAAGAAACGTCTCGAAACCGCTTCGGTGGGTGCCAACCTCTCGACCCAGGAGGCTGCATGCTCCAGAAAGTCCCTCGCGGCATCGGGAAAACCGAATTCGACGAGCGCGGGGTCACCCGGGTCGTCGATGAAGATCTCCCACTCCTGCCTGCCGGCTTCCCAACTCGTCCGCATACTCCTAGTCTGTCGAGGTGACCGAGTTTTTGTCCAGTTGTGATGATGGCTTCTCGTCGAGTCACCTCCCCACCCGGGGGAAGTAACGGGGAACCCGAGCCTAAGTGAACATCAGGACTCATTGAACCGTGGTGTCTAGCCGACTGCCTTATAGACCCGGTACCTATAGGCGACGAGCCCCCGTTTCAGACACTGACGCAAGGCGTTACCCCCCAAGTGGCTCTCGAGTCTCGCACTCATCGAGGCGAAAGGGCGCGTCAGGGCGATGAGCAGCCCGAGCGCCCGATCGCGCGGTCGGTCGAGTTCGAGATATGAGGTCAGATCCCGGTCCTCTACCAGCTCGAAACCGTTTTCGGCCGCGATGGCGTCCACCGTGGCGGGGTTCAGGAGTGAACTCGCGCGCCATCCCCTGCGGAACTCGCGAACCCAGCGATCTGACGCGGCACCAGCACCACCATCGTCACCCGCACTACCCGCCAAAAAGTCGTCACACAGCACCAGGTAGCCACCTGTCGTAACGGCATCCGCGATGTTGGCGATGAACGCTTCCGCATCCGTCGCCTGAACGAAGGACTCGATCCCGAAGGCGAGGTCCACCGGTCCGGGAAGAGGATCCGAACAGAAATCAAGTTCCGAGATCGTGGCTTGCCCGCCAAGTCGCCTACGTGTCAGATCCGCGTGGACCCCACTGTTGGTGACGCCGAAACCAACCGCATCGGTCCCACGCAGCACATGTTCCAGGCTCGCGCCGACGCCACATCCGAGGTCGAGTATGCGCCGCGCGCTGCTCTCCGCGATTCGCGCCCGCAGAAGATCGTGCACGAAGTGAAAGGCGTCCTCGCGGCTGCTGACCCCCTCGCCCCAAACTGCTCGGTGAATGATGCCCTGCGCGCCACCTTGCCCATGGGCAAGAAAACTCCGCGTGTTCTGGTCGTAGTAGCGCGCAACGTCGGCGCTTTCGAACTTCAATGGACAGGCGGGCGGGTGCGGCTTCCGCCAGCGGTCCGGACCAACCACCACGTGTCGACCCCAAACGAATAGACCAGCAGGAGCAGGGCCGATGCCGAGAACACCGCGGCCGGCGTGCTTGGGATCACCGGTCCCAAACAGACCACGAGCACGATTCCCTGCACCACACACATCACCTTCCGGCGCATACTGGGTGGGAGCGCCCCCCGGAATGGTGGCCAAACCAACCCGCCGAGCACGAAGACGTACCGCAGCCCCCCGACAAGCAGGACCCAGGCTCCCACTTTCCCGCTCCGCCACACCAGCGCGGACAACACCAGGAGCAGGAAGGCGTCCAGTTCCATGTCGAAGCGGGCACCGAAAGCGCTTTCCGTGCCGGTTCGCCGCGCGATGGGGCCGTCGAGTCCATCGAGCGACAAGGCCACGGTGGACAGCCCGATCATCCACCAGTAGGCCACTTCCGTGAACTCGCCGGGCAAGACCGACGCGGCGGCAAGAGGCAACACGAGCGTGGCGCGGACCAGCGTCAGCCGGTTGGCGGGCCCGAGGCCGGGGCCGGAGAATCCCGGGGGCAGCTTCGCCAGTAGCAGCACACTCATGGCGGTGTACAGCGCGACGGCTAGAAGGACGTGGCTGGTCGGAAGGGCGAGCATCCAGCAAGTTGTCAGGGATACGGCCAGCGTAGGCAGGAGCCCCAGCGCTATATCGCCCAACGGCGACGAGGGTCCCTTTCCCGAACGGGGAGGCTTATCTGTCCGAATGGTCTGACTCATGGACCGACAGTAACTAGGGAGGAGCCAGAACGCTCGTGTCGAGAACCGTCCGTCAGTTTTGGATCCGCACTCCGGGGCAGGGAGAGATCGTCACGTCGCCGCTCGGCCCACGCGAGACGGGCGATGTGTTGGTGCGCGCCCTCTACTCCGGCATCAGCCGAGGCACCGAGGCGCTGGTCTTTCGAGGTGAGGTGCCACCGTCCCAGCACAAAGTGATGCGAGCGCCGTTCCAGGAAGGTGACTTCCCGGGGCCGGTCAAGTATGGCTACAGCAGCGTGGGCGAGGTGCTGGAAGCGCCGGAGGAGCCCGTGCCCTCGCTCGTCGGGCGGCAAGTCTTCTGCCTTCACCCCCACCAGGACCTCTACCAGGTACCTTCGCGGGCAGTCCTTGTGCTTCCGGACGGCCTGCCCGCAGAGCGCGCCGTCCTCGCGGCGAACATGGAGACCGCCCTCAACGCGGTGTGGGACGCTCGACCAACCGTGGGGGACCGGATCGTGGTGATCGGGGGCGGGGTCGTGGGACTCCTTGTGGCCTGGCTGTGCAAGCAGATCCCCGCGTCTCGAGTGAGCTTAGTGGACGTCGATCCTTCGCGAGACGAGGTGGCTCGCCGCTTGGGGATTGAGTTTTCTGATGACACTCCGGCAGGGGCAGACGCCGATATCGTCTTTCATGCGAGCGGCAACCCGGAAGGTCTCGAGGCTGCGCTCTCGGCGGCGGGCGTCGAGGGCACTGTGATCGAGTTGAGTTGGTACGGCACACGGTCCGTTCCTCTCGCCCTGGGAGAGGCTTTCCACTCCCGCCGGCTTACCCTGCGCAGCAGCCAGGTGGGTCGTATCCCCGTCGATCGGGCTCCGCGCTGGGATCATTCCCGGCGGCTCGGGGTCGCGCTGCACCTGCTGCGTGACGAGCGGCTCGACGTCCTGATCTCGGGAGAGACCGACTTCGACACGCTCCCTGAGATGATGGCCCGTCTGGCCGAGAACGGTCGGGGAGTCCTGTGTCACCGCATCCGCTACGCCCAACCCTGACTGCGGCCCCGGCCGCCTGGAGACCGGACCATTGTACAGCCTCAACGTTCGCGACCATTTCATGATCGCCCACAGCTTCACCGGTGAGGTCTTCGGGCCCGCCCAGCGTTTGCACGGGGCTACCTACGTGGTCGATGCCACTTTCCGGCGCGAAGAGCTCGATGACGATGGCCTTGTTGTCGACATCGGTCTCGCCGGAGCCACCCTGAAAGCGGTCCTCGGAGATCTCGACTTCCGGAACCTGGACGAAGAGGCTGAGTTCACTGGGCAGAACACCACGACCGAATTCCTGGCGCGCACCGTATTCGACCGGCTCGTGGTCGCGATCGGGGAGGGTCGACTAGGCGAGGGAGCGCGGGGCCTTGAACGTTTGAGCGTGACCCTTCATGAATCGCACGTGGCCTGGGCGTCCTTCGAAGGGTCGGTTTGAGTTCGCGAGAGCTCCATCTGATCGTCCCTGGGCCGCTCGACCAGCGGACCGGCGGCTACCTCTACGACAAACGAATCACCGAAGGCCTGACTGCGTTGGGCTGGGCAGTGATCCTGCACGGGCTCGACGGCAAATTCCCTGAGGGCGACGCATGTGCGGAGTCCAGCCTCACCCACACGCTCGAGCAGATTGACCAAGGTTCTCTGGTGGTACTCGACGGTCTCGCCATGGGCGCCCTTCCCAACCCGCTCCGGGTACACGGAGGCCGACTGCGGCTGATCGCTCTCGTTCACCATCCACTTGCCGACGAGACGGGCTTAGAAGCGGGGGCAGGCGATCGACTCTTACGGTTGGAACGCCAGTCTCTGGCTCAGTGCGATGGTGTGGTTGTGACCAGCGCCTTCACCGCGCGCCGTCTCGACGACTACGACGTCCCTGCACCGCGCATCCGCGTCGTGGTGCCGGGAACGTACCCAGCGCAAACCGCGGTTGGCCCCGGGCCCGGCGAGCCCCCGCGCCTGCTATGTGTGGGATCGGTGAGTCCCCGGAAAGGGCAGGACGTCCTGGTTCGCGCGCTTGCCAGTCTATCCGCCATCCCTTGGAGCTGCATGTGCGCGGGGAGCCTGACCCGCACGCCCGAGTTCGCCGACTCGGTGCTGGATCTTTCTCGAGAGCTGGGTCTCGAGGACCGCATCGACTTCCCCGGCGAACTCGATGCCGCGCAGCTCGACGCGCTGTATCACACCGCTTCGATTTTTGTGCTCGCGACCCATTACGAGGGTTATGGGATGGTGCTGGCC
>JAPYQK010000118.1 GCA_029941275.1 Longimicrobiales bacterium
TATCATGTCCCTGGCTTAGTGCTTCACCCGCCCGGGTGATGTCGCAAACACACACATGATTCACACCGAGGGTTGGATGGGCTTTACTTCCCGTAAAGGTGCCTTCCGGGAAGGGTCGCTTGACCAATGCCTCAAAGAGATCAGTCAGTATCCACTAATCGATAAGGCCGAAGAAGCACGGCTGGCAAAGGGTATCAAGCGCGGAGAAGAAGAAGCACTCGACAAACTGGTTCGTTCCAACCTCAGGTTCGTCGTGTCGGTGGCGAAGAAGTATCAGAACCAGGGCGTGCCGCTCTCTGATCTCATCAACGAGGGCAACCTCGGCCTTATTCGCGCCGCGCATAAGTTCGACGAGACCAAGGGCATCAAGTTCATCAGCTGTGCCGTGTGGTGGATCCGGCAGGCCATTCTGCAGGCTCTCGCCGAGCAAAGCCGCATAGTGCGTGTCCCCTTGAATCGCGCAGGCGCACTGCATCGCATCGGACGGCGGAGCTCCGCGCTCCTCCAGGAGCTGGGCCGTGAACCTACGGTAGAAGAAATCGCTGAAGATTTGGATATTACCGAGCAGGAGGTGGAGCGGACTCTGGCGATTTCGCAGTCCCATCTCTCTTTGGACTCTCCGATCACACCCGGTGAAGACCACCGGTTGCTCGACTACCTGCCCGATCAGTATTCGCCCGGCCCGGAGGACGAGGCATACGACCACGCCCTCAAGGACAGCATGGAGTCGGCCCTGTCTTCGCTGAAAGAACGTGAGGCCAAGATTCTTCGGCTGTACTTCGGTTTGGATGATCAAGAGCCGACGACGCTCGAAGCAATCGGGTCGCTCATGGGGATCACTCGAGAGCGGGTTCGGCAGATCAAGCAGAGGGCATTGGTGCGTCTTCGACACGCGTCGCGGGCCCGTTTCTCGGAGACTTTTTTCTAGAAGGGGGCTCTCCGGCCACGACAGTGGGGCAGCTTCACATCACCTGTGGTTCCACCGAGTAGGTACCCCGATATTCTCAGGCCCGGGAACCCGTGGAAATACGGTGCTTTCCCCGTTGACACCCCCAAAAACCTCCATTATCCTTCTTTGCTCTATCGTTGATTTATGTGCGGATAACACGTGAAGACATACACTCCAAAAGCTGACCATATTGAGCGCCGCTGGTGGCTCGTAGATGCCGAGGGAAAAACCCTGGGTAGGCTCGCTACGCGCGTTGCTGGAATACTCCGCGGCAAACACAAGCCCATGTTTACGCCACATCTCGACGTCGGCGACTACGTGGTCGTGATCAATGCGGACAAAGTTGCGCTGACCGGGCGAAAGGCTGATCAAAAGACCTACTTCACGCACTCGGGTTATATGGGGCACGAGAAGCATATCCCCTTTCGAAGAATGATCGAAAGACACCCCGATCGGGTGATCGAGCTTGCCGTGAAGGGTATGCTCCCCAAAAATACGCTGGGGCGACATATGAGGAAGAAGCTGAAGGTATACGCCGGGGCGGATCATCCGCACCAAGGTCAAGAGCCACAACACCTCGACGTCTGAGTCAGGAACCCGACAAGAATCTATGGCGAAAGAGAAAATTCAGACCGTGGGCCGGCGAAAGCGTGCCGTGGCTCGCGTCATCATGACACCCGGCAAGGGTGAATGGTCGGTCAACGCCCGCTCTCTAGAGGACTACTTTCCACGTCCCACCCACCAGCAAAGAATCGAGCAACCGCTCAAGGCCGCCGAGATGGAGGGGCAGTTCGATGTGCGTGTTCGTGTCCGCGGTGGTGGCCAGACGGGCCAGGCGGATGCCGTTCGAATGGGCCTGGCCAGGGCGCTCGTTGAACACGATGAGGAGCTACGTCCGGTGATGCGCGCCGGTGGCTTTCTCACACGGGATTCGAGGAAGGTCGAGCGGAAGAAGCCAGGTCGCCCGAAAGCACGCAAGCGGTTCCAATTCTCGAAGCGTTAATTCAGAATCGTTTCTACCTGAGAAGAAGATATATATGGAGCAGGAGCAGGTGGGACTAAGTGATCTTCTTGAGGCTGGGGTCCATTTCGGACACCAGACTCGCCGTTGGAATCCGAAGATGAAGAAGTTCATCTTCACCGAACGGAACGGGATCCACATCATCGACCTGCGAAAGACGCTCGACCGGTTGAACGTGGCAGCCGACGCCGTTCGCGAGGTCGTTCTCGCGGGCGAAAAGGTCTTGTTCGTTTGCACCAAGAAGCAGCTTCGATCGATCATTGAGCAGGAGGCTGTTGAGTGCGGCGCGTACTACGTCACGGAGCGCTGGCTCGGGGGCATGCTCACGAACTTTCAGACCATTCGAAAGCAGATCCGGCGACTCAAGGAGCTGGAGAGAGGACAAGAAGAGAGCGCCTTCGAATTCTATACGAAGAAGGAGCGGCTGCTCCTGGACCGTGAGCGCTTGAAGCTCAACAAGTATCTGTCGGGTGTGAAGGACATGACCCGCCTTCCGGGAGCGATATTCATCGTCGACGTAAGACGCGAGACGATTGCGGTGCGCGAAGCGGCTCGCCTTGGGATTCCTGTCATAGCGATCACGGATACGAACGCGAATCCCGATCTGGTCGAGTACCCCGTGCCAGGCAACGATGACGCCATTCGTTCGGTCGGGCTGATCACGCAGGCAATCTCACGTTCGGTGCGAGAAGCCAGTGCGCAAGTGCCCGAGGACCAGAAGCGGAAAGTCCAGGACGCCCACGCGACCACGTACTCGACGGAAACCGGCGAGGTGACCGAGGCCCCGAGTCGCCCGGCCGCCCCAAGAAGAAAGCGTGTGCCTCGGCCCGAGGTGATCGAAAAGCTCGCCGCAGCGGCGGTCGAGGAAGTGAAGGAAGAGGGCGAAAAGGTTGAGGACGAAAAAGCGGACGCGGCTGTCGACGAGTCGGGCGGAGCTGTGGAGGCCGAGGCGGTTGAAGCCCCAGCGGTTGAAGCCCCAGCGGTTGAAGCGGGTGATGAAGCCCCGGCGGATGAGGCCGAATCGGAATCCTGACGACCGCGGTGTTCACGCCCTCGTGGTGGGGGCGGAAAGAGGCGGGGCAATTGGGGCTCCCGCCTTTTTTTATAGGTAGACCCATAAAATTGAGTGAGTGACGGACAACACGATGTCGATTACTGCAAAAGATGTGAAGGCCCTCCGGGACCGGACCGGAGCAGGCATGATGGATTGCAAGAAGGCTCTCGTCGAGACCTCGGGTGACATTGAGGCCGCCATAGATTTATTGCGGGCGAAAGGCGCAGCCAAGGCCGCCAAGCGGGCGGAGAAGTCGGCAAATGAGGGTACGATAGGGTCTTACGTCCACTTCGATAACCGAACGGCGGTCATCGTCGAGTTGAACTGTGAGACCGACTTCGTGGCCAACACCGACGATTTCAAGGGGTTGGCCAAAGAGATCGCGCTACACGTCGCCTCGCAGGCACCGATGTCGATCAGCCCGGAGGATATCCCTGAGGATGTCGTCGAACGCGAGCGTAAGGTGTACGAAGAGCAGGTGAAGGAGCAGGGCAAGCCTGAAAATATCGCGTCCAAGATCGTCGATGGTAAGCTCAATAAGTTCTTCAAAGAGCACACGCTTCTGGCACAGCCGTTCGTGAAAAATCCCGATCAGACCGTCGGAGAGCTGATTACCGAAGTTTCGGCGAAGACCGGTGAAAAAATAGAAGTGGCGCGTTTTATGCGCTTCAAGGTCGGTGAGTGAATCGGGGAAGGGACGATCATGACCAAGGTTCTAGGTGACGAGGGCCATCCCATGACGGAGGTCACCCCATGACCGAGACCCCCAAGTATCGTAAGGTCTTGCTCAAGTTGTCCGGCGAAGCCTTAGCCGGAAATCGAGGGTTCGGTATCGAGCCCTCCGTGGTGGATTTGATCACGAACGAAATCATCGCCGTTCACGAGATGGGCGTCAGCCTCGGTGTGGTAATCGGCGGCGGTAACATCGTCCGGGGAGCTCTGGCCAGTCAGAAGGGCATGGATCGGGTCCAGGCGGATTACATGGGAATGTTGGCCACGGTCATCAACGCCCTAGCGGTCCAGGATCTGCTCGAACACAAACAAGTCGCCACTCGTGTCATGACGGCCATCCGAATGGAGGAGGTTGCGGAGCCCTATATACGGCGAAAGGCTCTACGGCATATGGAAAAGGGAAGGGTCGTGCTTTTCGCTGGAGGGACCGGGAATCCGTACTTCACGACCGATACGGCTGCCGCGTTGAGAGCGATCGAGATGGAATCCGAAGTGGTGATCAAGGCCACGAAAGTGAAGGGAGTCTACAGCGCGGACCCGACACAGGACCCCTCGGCAGAGTTCATTCCGTCCATTACTTTCCAGGAGGTCGTACGGCGGGAGTTAGGTGTAATGGATGCTGCCGCTGTTTCTCTCTGTAGGGAAAACGACCTCCCGATCATCGTGTTGAATCTCGAGGATCAGGGGGCTGTTTCGGCTGCCATTCGGGGAGATCGGGTCGGCACCTTGGTTTCGTAGGACTCCCGCCGATCCAGACACGTACTCGAGGTAATGGGGTGGCCATGTCGTTGGATAATTCCAAAGAGCGGATGGAAGAAGCCGTCGAGGCAGTGCGTCGGGAGTTTGCCACGGTGCGCACGGGGAAAGCGTCACCTGCACTTCTCGACACAGTGAAGGTCGATGCCTACGGCTCCAAGATGCCCTTGAATCAAGTGGCGAGCGTTTCGACGCCAGAGTCTTCCCTCCTGGTCGTCCAACCCTTCGACAAGACTCTACTACCCGACATCGAACGTGCCATCATGACCGCGGACCTCGGATTTAACCCCGCGAACGATGGGAACATCATTCGGATTCCGGTTCCGCCCTTGAACGAGGAGCGGCGCAAGGAATTCGTCAAGCTTCTCCATCATATGGCCGAGGAGGCGAAAGTATCCTTGCGTCATGCACGAAAAATCGGGAACGATGAGGTGAAGGCGTCCATCAAGGAGCATGAGACCGGTGAGGACGAGGGCCACCGCCAACTCGATGAAATCCAGCAACTGACGGACTCCTGCTCGAAGCGCATCGATGAAATGCTGGCGAACAAGGAGAAGGAGGTGATGGCGATCTAGCTGGACGCGATCTCTTTTCGCGACCGGCTGACTCGGCACCCACTTTTCATGACGTCTCCGGAATTACTAGAGAGGATCCGCCTCCACGGACAAATTCCGCGGCACGTCGCCATCATCATGGACGGCAATGGCCGCTGGGCTAAACAGCGGAGCCTTCCCCGGGCCGCCGGGCACAAGAAGGGCATGACCGCGGTCCGAGAGTCCGTGGAAGGGGCGCTCGACGCCGGCATCGAGATTCTGACACTCTTCGCGTTTTCGACTGAGAACTGGCAGCGTCCACGATCTGAGGTGCTTGCGCTGATGGGGTTGCTCCGTCGTTACGTGGCCAAGGAGACCCGGAAGCTCAAGGAGCAGGACTGTGAGGTCCACGTGCTGGGCGACCTGGATGCGCTCGATCAATCAACGCGGGAATCGGTAGAGTACATGACTTCCGAGACGGCCGGCGGAATGGCCATGCGTCTCAATCTCATGATTTCCTACTCGGGGCGTGCGGAGATTCTGAGGGCGTGCAGGAAAATGATGGAGCAGGTGGCTTCCGGGGAACTGGCGCTGGAGGAGTTCGATGAGGAGACCTTTGAGGGGGCGCTATTCACAGAGGGCCTTCCGGACCCCGATCTGCTGATTCGTACATCGGATGAGTTCCGCCTTTCCAACTTCATGCTGTGGCAGGTCGCATACACAGAACTGCACATCGCCTCCGTCTTGTGGCCGGATTTTTCGAGAGAGGATCTCTTCCGGGCTGTTTTGGATTACCAGGAGCGCGATCGGCGATTCGGTCGTGTGACGGTCGGTTAGAGACGGTAGTATGCCGAAGACAGAGCTGACCAGCCGGCTGATTGTCGCCTCCGTCGGGATTCCTGTAACCGTGTTTATCATTTACAGGGGAGTGTGGCCTCTCGGGGTCCTCATGGCTGCCAGCGGCGTCGTGGGTGCTCGCGAATACTATGCGCTACGTCCTGATCAAACGGCGGCCTTCGGATGGCTCGGAGCCGCCCTGGCCGGGGCCCTGCCCCTGCTCGCTGCCGCTTATCCGGATTACGGGACTTTCACCTCGTGGGCCTTCGCGTCGGTTCTTGGGGCGGCGCTGTCGGTGCTGGCCCTCTCTCTCTGGTTACGATGGCCCGGTGGCCGTCCCATGGACGCTGCGTCCAGGACCATCATGGGAGCCCTGTATACGGGAGGTGCACTCTCGTTTTGGGTGTTACTTCGGGCACTTCCTGAGCAGGTGTCCAACGAAGCGACCGCCTTCCACGGTGCTGCGCTCCTCATATTTCCCGTTACGGTCACCTGGTTGGGCGACACGTTCGCTTACGGATTCGGATCACGATGGGGCAAGGCCAAACTCATCGAAAAAGTGAGTCCCAAGAAGACGGTCGTCGGGGCGGTCGGCGGGCTGGTGGGTGCTGTTGTTACTGGTGCTGTGTTCGCCCAGCTGTGGCTTTCCGACATCCCTGGGTTCGCTCTGTCCTGGCAGTTGGGAGCGGCGCTGAGCATTCCGATCGCTCTGGTCGGGCAGGTCGGCGACCTCGCCGAGTCGGTGCTCAAGCGTGACGCCGGGGTGAAGGACTCGAGCCACTTGCTCCCTGGCCATGGGGGGGTCCTCGACCGGATGGACGCACTGTTCTTCACGGTGCCCCTTACGTATGCCCTCCTTGTTCTGGCCCGTCCATGGCTTTGATCAGAGTCGCGATACTCGGCTCGACGGGTTCCATCGGACGAGCCACGCTCTCCGTCATCGCCCGCCATTCGGATCGGTTTCAGGTGGTGGCCATTTGCGCTTACAGCTCCGTATCCGATGTCGCGGCACAGGTGGTCGAACACCATGTACCGGTTGCTGTGATCGCCGACCCCGAGGCTCTAAACGGGATCGACCACCTTCCCAAGGCAGAGTGGAAGAGTGGCTATGCCGGGGTGTTGGAAATAGTCCAGGACGAAAATGTCGACGTGGTGGTGAACGCCATCGTGGGGTCGGCCGGCTTGGAGGCCACACTCGCCGCACTCGGAGCGGGCAAGCGTCTCGCCTTGGCGAACAAGGAGTCGCTGGTGGCTGGAGGATCGCTCGTGATCGAAGCCGCACGAAGCGGCGGTGGGGAGTTGATTCCCATCGACAGCGAACACTCGGCCATTCTTCAGTGTTTGGAGGGTCACGACCCTGAATCAGTGGCTCGTCTAGTGCTCACTGCTTCGGGCGGACCGTTCCGGGGGCTAGACAAGGACGCTCTGGAAACCGTCGGACCCGACGACGCGCTCCGCCACCCTACGTGGGAAATGGGCAGGAAGATCACGGTCGATTCGGCCACCCTCGCCAACAAGGCGTTGGAGGTCATCGAAGCGCACTTTCTTTACGGCATCGATTACGAAAGGATCGATGCCATCGTACATCCCCAGTCCATCGTGCACTCGTTCGTCGAGTTCGCCGACGGTTCAGTGCTCGCGCAGCTCGGATTTCCGACAATGGAATTACCGATTCTCTATGCGCTGTCGCATCCGGCACGTGTTGCCGATGCATCACTGAGGACGTTCGATCCGGTGCGTTCCTCGCCTCTGACATTTGAAAAAATCGATCAAGAACTTTTCGGACTTTTTGCACTCGGAGTGGCGGCGGGGGTACGTGGCGGTACCGCGCCGGCCGTCTTCAACGCAGCGAACGAAATCGCCGTCCAGGCTTTTCTTTCGCAGGACATTAGATTCCTGGGGATGCCAGATGTGGTGGCGCATGCGTTGGACTCGGTTCCTCAACGGAACGTGGAGACGCTGGATGACGTACTGGATGCAGACAGCGCCGCTCGAATCGCGGTGCATGAGTTAATGAGTTTCCCACGATCTTTGGTGGGTGACTGAGTTATGATGACGAGGAAGGTCACGTGAATAAGTTGCAACGAGTGATCAGCTACAGCCTAACGCCAGGGGTCTCGGAGACCGCATGACGATTCTTGCGACGATGGTGCTCCTTGGTGTCATTATTTTTATCCACGAGCTCGGCCACTTTCTGGCCGCGAAATCCGTGGGCATCGAGGTGCAGCGTTTTTCCATCGGATTTGGGCCGAAGATCGTCGGTTTCCAGAGGGGCGAAACCGAGTACGTGATCTGTTGGCTGCCGTTGGGCGGATACGTAAAGATGGGCGGCATGGACGACGAGGTGATGGAGCGGCTGGAGGGAGGCGGGTCCGGTGAACCTCGCGAGCCGAAACCCACGGACTTCGACGGCAAGCCCATATGGGCCAGGACATTCGTGATTTCCGCTGGCGTGATCATGAATATGGCGTTTGCGTTCCTCGTGTATTCGGGAGTCAACGCAGCGTGGGGGCTACAGGAACTCGCGGAGGATCGTGTCGCCCGGGTCGAACCCGCCTTGCTTCCTCCCGGGGCGGAGGCACTGGCCGAGTTGCCCTCTGGAGTTCGGTTGGTCTCGGTCGGAGACCGTGAGGTGGGCCACTGGGGCGACGTACGGAATGGCTTTCTTGAGGCGCCCGCCGGACCCCTCGCCATCGTGACGGGTGAACCCTCACTGCAGCTCGAAATCGACATTTCTGCGGATCCGGAGGAGCGGATTAAAATTCTTAGAGCCCTATCGCTGTGGATCGATGCGGAAGTTGGCATCGTAAACCCGGGCTCTCCAGCGGAGAAGGGCGGACTGGAAACCGGCGATCGAGTTTTGGCCGCCGCTGGCGTGTCGATCACCAATTGGTACGACTTCGTGGACGTTGTGGAAGCCAACCCGGGCGTTCGGACGGAGCTGTCTCTGGAGCGGGGCGGCCGGAGGCTCACCCGCTTCGTAACCCCCGATGCGGAAGAGCAAGCGAATCGGATCACTGGCGAGGACGACACTGTCGGT
>JAPYQK010000119.1:0-3217 GCA_029941275.1 Longimicrobiales bacterium
CCTCCCGGGCGCCCTCTGCGAAGGCTTTAACCCGGCCATGATACTGATATCCACCTCGATCGAAGACCACCGCTTCCACGCCCACAGCTTTAGCCCGATCGGCAAGGAGCTTACCTGCAGCCCTAGCACGCTCGACCCTCACGTTCTTTCCCTCTGCCTTGAAGTCTGCGAGATCGGCGCACAACGTGGACAGCCCCACAAGAGTGCGTCCCGAATCATCATCGACAACCTGACCCTCGAAATTTCTCAGCGATCGGAACACCACGAGCCTTGGCCGCCCCGCGGTGCCCCAGATTTTCTTACGGATGCGCGCGTGTCGGCGTTTCCGTTGACCGTCCCGAGTTTTGCTCAATTTCTTATTGTTCATGGACCTACCTTAAGCTCCCGCAGTCTTACCGGCTTTACGCCGCACATGTTCTCCCCGGTACCGAATTCCCTTGCCCTTGTAAGGCTCGGGCGGCCGGAAGGCGCGAATCTCGGCCGCCGCCTGGCCCACCTTCTGTTTGTCCGGCCCCGCCACGACGATCGTAGTCTGGTCAGGTAGTTCCAAGCTCACGCCATCCGGAGCCGGGTATTCGATCGTGTGCGAATAGCCGAGCTGCAGTTCGATCCCCGAGCCTTTCTGCAGAGCGCGGTACCCGACGCCTTGAATCTCCAGCGTCTTGCTGAAGCCGTTCATGACACCTTCGATCATGTTGGCCACCAGCATTCGGGTGAGTCCGTGGAGGGCCCGGTGTTGGGGCTCATCCGACGGTCTCGTCACCGTAAGGACTCCGTCCTCCAGCACGACCGTTATGTCCGAATGTACTTCGAACGTGAGTTCGCCCTTCGGACCCTTCACACGCACACCCTGCCCATCCAGGGTAACGTCGGCCCCCTTGGGGACTTCAATCGGTTGTTTGCCAATCCGTGACATCAGTTATCTCGTTCTGTCTCGATTCCGGTTTACCAGACGAGAGCCATGAGTTCTCCGCCGACGCCCTGCTTACGAGCCCCTCGGTCGGACATCAGACCCTGCGATGTGGAGAGGATTGCCATACCCAATCCGTTTCGTACCCGTGGTATATCGCCGACACCCACGTACCGACGCCGACCCGGACGGGAAACCCGCTCCAGGTGCCGGATGACGGGCCCCTCATCGTGATACTTCAAGTACACACGAAGCACCCCGAATCGGCCGTCATCCAAGAGCTTGTAGTCATAGATGAAGTGGTTGTTCTTCAGCAGGTCAGCGACCTTGGTCTTCAAAGTCGAGACGGGCATGTCCGCCCATTTGTGCCCAGCGGCTCCGGCGTTCCGGATCCGAGTGAGCATATCCGCGATCGGGTCAGTCATCATGGTTGAATTCGATCCTTTACCAGCTTGCTTTCCGGACGCCCGGAATTTCGCCTTGAAGCGCCTTCTGTCGGAAACAAATCCGGCAGAGTCCGAATTTTCGGATGAACCCGCGCGGACGTCCGCACCGGTGGCAGCGATTACGATGCCGGCCCGGAAACTTGGGCTTGCGATTATTTCGTTCGATCAGAGCTTTCCTGGCCATCGACTTTCCCTGTCCGTGTTAGTTGGCGTTTTGCCCTAGGATAACCGGAATTTCCCCTTGAAACGGGAAACCCATCGCCCTGAGCAACGCCAGCGCTACGTCGTCTCGATTCGTGGTGGTGACCACGGTGATATCCATGCCGTGAATCTGACCGACCTTGTCGAAATCGATCTCCGGAAAAATGATTTGCTCCCGAATCCCCATCGTGAAATTTCCACGACCGTCGAAAGAGCGAGTCCGCAGTCCTCTAAAGTCGCGAACACGAGGGATGGCCACGCTCACGAGGCGATCCAGGAACTCGTACATACGGCTCTTGCGAAGCGTCACCGAGGCTCCGATGGGCATTCCCTCTCGGAGCTGAAAGTTGGACACGGACTTACGCGCCCGCGTGATCACGGCCTTTTGTCCCGTAATCACACCCAATTCATCGACCACGGCCATCAGGAGCTTGGCATTCTTGGACGCCTCGCCCACACCCACGTTCATGACGACCTTATCGATCTTGGGGATCTGATTCGGGTTGCTCCACTGGAACTGCTCGGCCAAATGCGGCCGGGCATATTCTTTATAATGACTTAGAAGTCTGGGCTCCATCTTCCCTATGCTCCCACTACGGTTTGGGGATCGGATTGCCCGTTTTCACGGCAATCCGTTCCTTGGTACCATCAGCCTCTGTGCGAACCCTTATGCGGCTCGCGTCGCCCCCAGCCGGGTCCACCAACATCACGTTCGAAACATGGATCGGCGCCTCGAACGTCATTATTCCGCCCTCGGGATTCGCCTCACTGGGGCGCTCATGACGTTTCCGCATGTTCACGCCTTCCACGACGACGCGCTCTTTGTCGGGAATCACTCGGAGAACCGGCCCCTCCATGTCACGGAAGTTGCCTCGGATGACGCGCACACGGTCACCCTTGAGAATACTCGACAGCGATTTCCTCTTGGCCATCAGAGCACCTCCGGGGCCAACGAAACAATTTTCATATAACGCTTCTCACGAAGCTCACGACCCACAGGGCCGAAGATACGCGTGCCCCTCGGCTCCCCCTGCGGGGTGAGCAGCACGGCTGCATTGTCATCAAAGCGGATATACGTGCCATCCTTACGGCGAACCTCTTTTGCGGTCCGCACGATCACGGCCTGCACGACTTCGCCTTTTTTTACGGGCGAGTTCGGAATGGCATCCTTGACGGTCACCACGACCACATCCCCGACACTCGCGTATCGGCGCTTTGAACCGCCCAGAACACGAATACACAACGCGCTCTTGGCTCCCGAGTTGTCTGCGATCTTGAGGATCGATTCCTGCTGAATCATGTCGTTCTAGTCCTGTTACTCAGGGCGCTCAAGCAGTTCGATGACTCGCCACCGTTTGGTTTTCGACAACGGCCGCGTTTCGGTAATACGAACCACGTCGCCCATTTTAAATTCGTTTTTCTCATCGTGCGCCCGGTATTTCTTGGTCTTCTTCACCTGCTTCGTGTAGAGCGGATGGGCGAATTGCCGTTCTACCAAGACCGTGACAGTCTTGTCGTTTTGGTCGGACACCACCACGCCGGTGCGTATTTTACGCCGGAGCCGCTCACTGCCCGCTTCAGCCGCCGGCCCCTCAGGCACGTCGGGTGTTTCAGTCACTTCGGACTGATCGATCTCTAAATCTTCTGTCATAGCTCTTTC
>JAPYQK010000119.1:3317-8678 GCA_029941275.1 Longimicrobiales bacterium
GGCGGCACAGCCGCCACTAGCGTCTCGGAATGCTCTCGCTCCCGAAGAATGGTTTTCATGCGTGCAACGTCACGCCGGATGTGCAGAACTACCTTGGGGTTTTCCAGTTCCATGGTTCCCATCTTGAACCGAAGGCGGAATCTTTCCTCCCTCAACTCTTTGAGACGTGCGCGAATCTCTACATCGTCCCAATCACGAATCTCTGACGCCTTCATCGTATCCTCATCCAATGAGTCTTCAACCGAGTTGGTGCTCGCGAGAGACGAACCGAGTGGCCACGGGCAGCTTGGCTGCCGCCAACTCCATGGCCCGCCGTGCAACCGATTCCGGCACACCCTCGAGTTCGAACATCATCCGGCCGGGTTTGACCACTGCGACCCACCCCTCCGGGTTGCCCTTTCCCTTACCCATGCGGGTCTCGGCGGGCTTGGACGTAATCGGTTTGTCCGGGAAAATCCTGATCCAGACCTTCCCGCCGCGCTTGATATGACGGGTCATCGCCACACGGGCGGATTCGATCTGCCGGTTGGAGATCCAGCCGCACTCAGTGGTTTGAAGACCGTATTCCCCGAAGGACACCTTGTTGCCGCGATACGCTTTGCCGCGCATCCGGCCCTTATGGGTCTTGCGGTGTTTTACTCGTTTGGGAGCTAACATTCTCTATTCCTCTCCGTCAGGCGCCGGTCGAATAAGTGCGGCCACGCCGCTCTTCGACCACCTCACCCGTGAAGATCCAACACTTCACGCCGACGATCCCGTACGTCGTAACTGCATGTATCTGGGCGTAATCGATGTCCGCGCGGAGTGTATGCAACGGCACACGGCCCTCGTTATACCCCTCCGTTCGCGCGATCTCCGCACCCCCTAACCGTCCGGCGCACTGAATCTTGATGCCCTCCGCACCACCCCGAATGGCGGCCTGAACAGCTCGTTTCATCGCTCTCCGAAAGGAAATACGCTGGCGCAACTGGTGGGCAACGTTTTCGGCAACGAGCCGTGCGTCGACCTCAGGACGTCTAATTTCTTCCACGTTCACCGAGATGTCGGCGTTCGTAACGAGCGCCAACTCGTCTCTCAGCTTGTCCACTTCAGCGCCACGCTTACCGATGACCACACCGGGGCGAGCAGTGAACAAGGTCACGACGATCTTCGACGGCTTCTGTTCGATCTCCACTTTCGACAAGGCAGCATGTGCCAAGCGTCGCTCAAGGTACGTACGGATCTTTTCGTCCTCTTGAAGCAGACGAGGAAAATCACGTTCGGCGTACCAACGAGATCTCCAATCCTTGACGATTCCGAGTCGAAATCCCAACGGGTGAGTTTTCTGTCCCATGTTATTCCTTGGTGTCCACGACAACTGTGATATGGCTCGTCCGCTTGCGAAGGGGAGCGGCACGTCCCATGGCCGCCGCTCTCCACCGTCTGTGCGTCGGTCCCTCATCGACGAACGCTGTCGCTACCCACAACTCGTCGACATCGAGAACATCCCCCGAGTCCTGCGCCTTGTTTTGGGCATTCGCCACCGCGGAGCGGAGCGTTTTCCCAACCGGATCCGCCGCGGCTTTCTTGGAAAACTGAAGGATGGAATAGGCCTCGTTCACCGATTTACCGCGGATCTGATCCACGACAAGCCGGACTTTCCGCGGACTCATCCGCACCTGCCGGGCAATCGCTTTGGCCTGCATCTCCATTTCCCCGTTAGCCTATCTTGGACCGCTTGTCGGACAGTTTTCCGCCGTGGCCCCTGAACAGGCGCGTGGGGGAAAATTCTCCGAGCTTGTGGCCCACCATGTTCTCCGTGATGTACACGGGAATGAACTTATTGCCGTTGTGTACTGCGACGGTATGCCCGACGAAGTCCGGCGAGATCGTGGACGCCCTCGCCCAGGTCTTGATCACTTTCTTTTCGTTGCGGGCGTTCATCATGTCGATCTTCGCCAGCAACTTTTCGTCGATGTACGGACCCTTCTTTACGCTACGCGGCATATCTACCTCTGAAGGCCGTTGAAGAAGTACACCTTCCCCTCAAACCGTTGAAACTAGTGACATCCTTGACGACTCGGATCATGATTGCGTCGCCTTACCGCGTTTACGTCCACGGACGATGTACTTGTTGGACTGTTTCTTTCTATCCCTGGTCTTCTTGCCTTCCCGCTTACCCCATGGCGTCACTGGGGGCCGGCCACCTGAGGCCCGCCCCTCACCGCCGCCGAGCGGATGGTCCACCGGGTTCATCGCTACCCCCCGGACCTTCGGTCGCTTCCCGCGCCAGCGATTGGCTCCCGCCTTACCGATGGTCTGAAGGTTGTACTCGATGTTGCCGACCTGTCCGATCGTCGCCAAGCAGGTTTCGAGTACCTGGCGCACTTCGGTTGAAGGCAAACGGAGCGTGACATACTTCCCTTCCTTCGCGACCACCTGAACACCCGCCCCGGCCGAACGCGCCATCTGCCCGCCCTTACCCGGTTTGAGCTCAATGTTATGGACCATGGTCCCGAGGGGAACCTTGGCCAGCGGAAGTGCGTTGCCCACCTTAATATCGGAATCCGGACCGGACATGATGGACGTACCGACCTGGAGACCTCGAGGATGAATGATGTAGCGCTTCTCGCCGTCCGCATAGTGGACCAAAGCGATGTTCGAGCTGCGATTCGGATCGTACTCGATGGCCGCGATCTTCCCCGGGACGCCGAACTTGTCGCGGCGAAAGTCGATACGGCGGTAGCGCCGCTTGTGCCCGCCGCCCCGCCTGCGCGAGGTCACACGGCCATGGTGGTTGCGACCGCCGGACTTCGAAGCCCCCTCGGTGAGCGACTTTTCCGGAGCCTTCTTCGTCAGAATGTCCGAATTGTCGACAATAGAGCGGAACCGCATTCCGGGTGTCATCGGTTTGAATTTCTTGATCGCCATCGGTTTTATCCGACCTCGTAGAACTCGATATGGTCACCCTCGACCAATTGGACGACGGCCTTCTTGAAGGCTGGGCGACGCCCGATCTTCGGGTTCTGGGACAGCCGCCCCATCATTGCCCGCTTCGCCTTGCCACGATACCGCATGGTACGTACGTCACTCACCTTCACGTCCCAGATGCTCTCGATCGCCTTCAATATCTCGATCTTGTTGGCTTTTCGGTCCACAATGAACGTGTAGACGTTGTCGTTTTCTATCGCGTCAGCCGATTTTTCCGTCACGACCGGCGCGTGGATCACATCGTAGACGTCGCTCATCGTCGCCCCCTAATCCTTGCCTTGGGTCGGACCCGAAAGCTCACTCAAGCGAGCTTCGTAGTGTGCCTGGGCCGTTTTGCGCGAATCACGCGCCTGAAGCGCTTTGATATCGGACTCGCTGTCGAACTGAGCCAGGAACTCCACCAGGCCTCCCACGTTTGGCAACTTGATGCTCGAAACATCCAGTTCGCTTCCAGACGGCGGCCGCAATTTCGGAGAATCCTTTGCCTTCGGCGCCTTGTCTGCTTTAGCCGCACTCTTCGGCTCTGCCTTGGGCTCCGCTTTGGCCTTAGCCGCACCTTTCGGTTCCGCCTCAGCTTTCGCTTTGGTTTTGGTTTTCGCTTTGGCGGCGGGCTTCACTTCTGTCGCAGTGACGTCCCTCGAGCCCCTTTGGAGACTCGATCTGGCCTTTCTTCTTTCAGCCTGCTCTTCCTCGGCGGCTCTCTCTCGAGCCCTAACGTCGGGCTCACCGCGAGACCGCGACTCCAGTGCAGCCTGGTCCGAACGCGAAGGAGCGGCGCTCTCAAGCGCCGCCTTCTCAATGACCAGAACGCCAGCCCAGAGAATGTCATAAGCGGACTCTTCACCAAAAGGCCGCACCTCGACGTCTGGAAGGTTTCGCGACGAAAGGTAAACGTTCGCTTTCACGCCCTCTGTAAGGAGGAGCACTTTACCCTCGGCTCCGAACTTCCCAAGCATTTCCACCAGATTCTTGGTCTTGGGCGTGTCGAACTCCAGCGAATCCACTAAGATCACCCGGTCACCCTGCGCCCTGGAATTGAACGCTGATCGCCGAGCTATGGCACGGACCTTCCGAGGAACACGCTGCCTCCACGAATGCGGGATCGGCGGGAATGCGACACCGCCTCCCGTAAACTGCGAAGCCCGAATCGTCCCTGCCCGAGCCCTTCCGGTTCCTTTCTGCCTCCACGGCTTGGCTCCCCCACCCTTGACGTTGCCACGCGACTTGGCCGCCCCCGTCCCCTGCCGCTGGTTGGACAAGTAGGCCTTGATCACCTGGTGCAGAACATCCTCGTGGACGACGCCGTCGAAGAGCCACTCGGGGAGGGCCTGAGCCTTCCCCTCCGAGCCATCATTCTGGTAGTAGCGTGCTTTAAGCATGCTCATTTCTGGATCATCAGATAGCTGTTTCTGGACCCCGGCACCCCGCCCTTGATGAAGAGGAGATTCCGCTCCGGGTCCACTCTCACGATTTTCAGATTGCCGACGGTGGCACGAACGCCACCCATTCGGCCCGGCATTTTCTTTCCCTTGATCACACGGGAGGGATCCGTACCCGGCCCGATCGATCCCGGGGTGCGGGACATCGGATGCCCGTGTGAAGCCGGACGGCCAGCGAAGCCATAACGCTTCACCACACCCTGGAAGCCCTTGCCCTTCGAAGTCCCCGTCACTTTCACGCTGTCACCGGCCTCGAAGACCTCGACGGTGACCGCCTGGCCGACCTCGAACGCGTCATCGCCGGCAACACTAAACTCACGAATGAGACGAGGAGCCACATCGACCCCAGCCTTGGCAGCGTGGCCCTTTTCAGCTTTGTTCGCCCGTTTGTCCTTCTGAGCGCCAAACCCCAACTGGACGGCCGCGTACCCATCGGTCTCCTTGCTCTTAATCTGAAGCACTGGGCACGGCCCAGCCTCCACAACCGTCACGGGAACCGCGGCTCCAGCGTCGTCGAAGATCCGCGTCATGCCGATCTTTTTTCCGATTAATCCTGCCATCACTCAACCCTGTTCGCTAATCAAACTTGTTCGCTAATCGACCTTGATTTCGACGTCCACACCGGCCGGCAAATCGAGCTTGGTAAGTGCATCAACCGTCTGCGGGCGGCTATCTACGATATCGATGAGGCGCTTATGAGTCCTCAGTTCGAACTGCTCACGGCTCTTCTTGTCAATGTGCGGCGATTTCAGAACCGTCCACCGCTCTCTCCGCGTTGGCAGAGGAATCGGACCCCGCACAGTCGCGCCGGTCTTCTGTGCAGTCCGCACAATGTCGGACGCCGTCTGGTCAACGATCCAATGGTCGAAGGCCTTCAGTCTGATCCGAATTCTGTCTGCCATATCTTCCTCTCGTTGCGGGGCGAGTGGCCCCGCGGGCTTTTCTGCTGAGG
>JAPYQK010000120.1:0-4980 GCA_029941275.1 Longimicrobiales bacterium
GACTTCTTCGAGTTCACACGTCAGCATGCCGGCGTCGCTCACGTTTCCAATGACCTCTTCTCCGAGACGCGCCTCACGTTCGCTCAGGTCGAGAAGTCGGAGTTGCCCATAGAGGTGATCCCGGAGATCCGTCGTCTCGACCGGAGCCCGTTGGCAAAACTCCCTCGCCTCATACTGCTCACGCCGTCCGCCGACGTCGAAGCCGTCCAGGAGGATCCCCTCCCAGTCGATCTCGTCGTCGGCCGCATCGTCCTTGCCCTCCTCCTTGAGCTCCACGTCTTCCTGGACGTCGGCTTCACTCAACTCTAGGAAGGGGTTCTCCTCCACCTCGGTCTTGAGATGCAGTTCCAAGTCGAGCAGGGGCATATAGAGCAACTCCATCGCCTGATATAGGCGAGGGTTGATCTTCATCTCCTGGCGGAGGTGTTGGCTCTGAGAGAGCTTGGTACTGAATCCGCTCATGAAGTCTCGGTCGGAGGCCTCTCGAACCGGCCCCTCATTCGTTCGGTAAGCGAGGGGCCCAAGTAGATCTCGGCCACTTCATCGTCCCACACCAGCTCGGACACGGTCCCGCTGATACGAATCTGCCCCTCATACATAATGTACGCTCGATCGACGATTTCCAGGGTTTGTTCTACGTTGTGGTCGGAGATGATGATGCCGATTCCTCGGCCCTTGAGGGACGCAATGATGTCCTGGATGTCGTGCACCGCAATCGGGTCGATACCCGCGAACGGCTCGTCGAGCAGCATGAATTTGGGTCTCTGCACCAGGGCCCGCGTAATTTCCAATCGTCTCCGCTCTCCCCCTGAGAGCGAATAGGCCTTGTTCCGGCGCAGGTGGGCGAGTGAAAGCTCCTCGAGTAACTCCTCGAGCCTGACCCTCTCTTCATCACGCGGAAGGTTCAAGGTCTCCAAGATCGCCTTCACGTTCTGCTCCACGGTGAGCTTCCGAAAGACGGACGGCTCCTGAGCCAGGTACCCCACACCTTTGCGGGCTCGTCGGTACATCGGAACGTCGCTCAAAGACTCTTCGTCCAAGAATACCCGTCCCCGGTCGGGCGGAATCAAACCGACGATCATGTAGAAGGTGGTGGTTTTCCCGGCCCCGTTGGGCCCCAGGAGGCCAACGATCTCCCCCTGGCTGACGGAGATGGCAATGTCGTCCACCACCCGTCGGCCCCGATAGATCTTGGTGAGCCCCTCACCACGAAGTCGGCTCACCGGGGCGAGATCGGTTTCTTGCACGGCCACCGAGGATGTTTTTTCGACGCCGCGTTCCGTAGATCCGTCGACCCCGCGCCCGGTCATTCGCCAGCTCCGGATGGCACCGGCGGGCCACTCGCTCCGGGCGACACTGGGGGATCATCCGCACTGGGCGGCCCGGGGGCTTCAGCTGACCCCGGCGAAGTTCCGCCAGGAGCCGTCGAACAGCTTGGCTGCAAGTTGATCCCCTCGGGATTTTCCACCTCCATACGTTCGACGGCACCATCCTTCATGAAGAGACGGATTTCATCACCAAGGACATAGTTGATTTCGAGCGCACAAGGTTCTCCGGCTCCAGAAGTTTCCGGCTCCTGGGTAGCGCGGTAGAGGGTGCGAGCATCACCGCGCGCCACCAGCAGCTCGAGTTGCCGCTCGGTGGCGGCCGCCGTCTCCAAACTGTCCGCCTCCGGGCCAGCCGAGTCCTCGGGAGCCGCGGGCACAGATCCAAATGTCGCAGTAATGGTATCCCCCTCGATCCAGTCGTTCCGGATCAACTCATTCGTATCTTCCGTATTCAAGGAATCTCGCGCCGTCGACACTCCTCGGGCAGTCCCGATGGCGATTACCTCGTCCAGCTCGCCATCGACCAAGTCCGCCTCTATGGAGTCACCCGTCAAACGAAAGTCCTCCGCCAGGGCCAGGGGCTGAATTGGTCCCGCCAACGAGTCGGGATAATCCGCGGGACCGACCCCCGATTCGGGGCCCGCTACCATTCGCCGAACCGCGAAAACACTCTCGATTTCCTCGTTCTCGAAAATCAGACGGATCGACGGCCCCCGCATGTCGACTTCGTCCGCCAATAGTTGAGCATGGCCTCTGGACTCCATCTCTTCGATCTGGTTGTTCGGTACACTCATCGCAATGGTGTCCCCACGGAGATCCAGATTGTCCCCCGATACCGTGTCGCTTGAAATAACCCGGGCATTCTCGAAGAGAGATACCCGACCGATGTCCTGCTGAAACTCCAAAGAGTCCGCGTAGGACTGCAACGACTGGTTCACGACTTCGACCCTTCCGCGTGCCTGGAAGAGTCTGTCGCCCACCAGGTGGATCACATCCGCATCGATCTCATAGGGATCCGGCGGGGCCACGTCCTCAGGTTCCGGGCCGGGGGCTCCGAGGGAGTCACTCACAGCGGGTGAGTCGGTGCTCGCCCTCGGAACGAGGTGGGCGTGGGGCCGTCCCTGGCGCACCGTGACCTCCTCCTCCGCGCGATCTTCGGTCACCTGAAGAAGAACAAGGTCCTCGCCAGTCACCCATGAGCCATCCTCGAGGGTGGTGAGAAGCACTGATCCTTGGGCTTGGAGACGACCTACACGGTCGAAGTACTGAGCGCGATCAGAACGCAACTCCCTTTCTGGGTCGCGGAATATCACGTTGCCAAAGAGTTGGGTGAACGATGTGGCCTCGAACGTGACGGAACTGTCGGCTTCCATGTACGTCCCATCGTCACACTGAAGACGTGGAAGTGAGACGTAATTAACCCGAGCGTCGTCTCTCTGGACGTAAAAAACTTGGCTCGAACTGATGAGGTCACATGTTCGTTGTGCGGATGCGTCCGCAACAGCGAGAAGAAGGGCGAGCCCGACGAGAAGAAGACGAGGGGCCCGGTTGGACATTAGAAGCGGACCGCTCCTCCGCGTGTCCGGGCGTCCCGGACTCTCACCCTCTCGAAGTTCATGTCCGAGTTGAACCCTGTGCCCTCAACTATGTTGTCACCGTCGAACATCACGGTCGCGGAATCACTTCGGATGGCGTCCTGCTCGGGCGCATAACGCAGTTCGTAGCTCTCGATTCGGCGGCCATCGGCTCGGATGAGCAGGACCGCGTTTCCTTCGGCCAACATTTCGTTCGAGTTGGTGGCCAGCCTGCCCCTTTCGGAAGTCACGACAGCCTTTTCGGTCCCCGCATCCTCGTTGTACGCGGTCAACGTGACGTTGCCGCGAAGCAAAACGATGGTTGAATCCTGAAAAACAAAGGCCGTGTCAGCCTCCACGACGAACTCGCGTATCCCGTCGTGGGTCATGTTCTGAGTGAGCCCAAAGATGATGTAGTCGGCCTCCATCGCTGCAAGGTCGGGGTCGACCACCATTCGGGAAGTGCTCTCCGTGCACGCTGCGAACAGAAATCCGACCGCGCACACCAAGGCACACATCACCCTATTGCTAAACACTGATCACGTCCTCGACTAGTCGAGTTGACACAACGAACAAAATTCGGACCCCTTGTACACACACTGAGGGTTTTCGTCCCAGCTTGCCACCGATTTGTTGCTCGGTCCAGCCACTCACTCCTCGGAGCGGGCGTCGCAATATTCACGGACCAATCCGTCCCACTCTCCTCGAGCGATCAGAAGCGCCCGCACGAATTCTCTGACGGCGCCCCGCCCTCCGCTGGCCTGCGTGGACCAACGAGAGACCTCTTGAACTTCGGGAACGGCATTCGCAACGGCGACCGGTAGACCCACTCGCTCCAAGACAGGAAGATCCGCCAAGTCGTCCCCGACCATGGCCGCCTGTTCCCACCCGAGACCCCGATCATCCAACAGCCCCTTCACGATGGGCAATTTGTTAGCACCCGGATCCTGGTGGCATTCATCGATCCCGAGCTCCTCGGCTCGATGCGCGGTGGCCTCCGAGACACGACCCGAAACGATGGCGACGTCGATCCCCGCCCAACGGAGCATCTTGACGGCCAATCCGTCCTGAATGTCGAACCGCTTGAACTCGATTGGGGCTTGGCCGGGCCGAGCACCCACGTAGATGCCCCCGTCGGTCAGGACCCCATCCACATCCAGGACCACAAGCTGTATATCACTAGCGACTTGGGGATCGATACCTTCCGATGGAGCTGCCACGTTCTTAGCCGGCCGAGGAGGGTGCCACGGCTTCGCCGGGTACCGCAGCTTCGCCAACTTCCGCCAAAGCAGCACGAATCGCCGCAACACGCTCCAGTAAGGGTTCGAGCTCATTTAACGGAAGCATGTTCGTGGCGTCCGAAGGAGCATTCGCCGGATCCGGATGAACCTCCAGAAACAGTCCGTCACATCCGGCCGCGACAGAAGCTCGGACGAGTGACGGCACGAACTCCGGATCACCACCACTCGATCCCGAAGCGAGGCCGGGTCGTTGGACGCAGTGTGTACCGTCGAAAATGATCGGGACCCCACACGCGGTGCGCATTCGTTGGAAGGAGCGCATGTCTACCACCAAGTCCCCGTAGCCGAAAAACGTACCGCGTTCGGTCACCGTGACGCCAAGCGCTCCGGCCTGCCGAACCTTCTCGACAGCACCGACCATATCTTCGGGTGCCATCCACTGGCCCTTCTTGATATTGACCATCTTCCCGGTTTCGCCTGCCGCACGGAGCAAGTCGGTTTGACGGCAAAGAAAAGCTGGAATCTGAAGGACGTCGGCCACCTGGGCCCCAACTGCCGCCTGATCGACCTCATGGATGTCGGTCAGAATCGGGAGGCCGGTCTCGTCCTTTACACGGCCCAGTTGCTCGAGTCCGAACGTCAGGCCGGGGCCACGAGGTGAATCACCCTTGGAACGGTTGGCCTTATCGAAGGACGCCTTGAACACGACGGGGATCCCCACAGCAGACGAAATCCGAGCCAGTTGGCGCCCGACCTCCACATTCAGAGCATCCGCTTCGAGGAGGCAAGGTCCCGCGATCAGGGTGAAGAGCTCGAACATTATTCGCCGGCACCAAC
>JAPYQK010000120.1:5080-8654 GCA_029941275.1 Longimicrobiales bacterium
GCACCAACAGCCACCTCGGTGCGAGGGCCCTTCGCGTGCTCTGCCGCGGCTTCGATGAACGAGGCGAACAAAGGGTGCGGCCGGGTCGGCCGGCTCTTGAGCTCGGGGTGGAACTGACAGGCGATGAACCAAGGGTGATCGGACAGCTCGATCATCTCCACCAGACCGTCGTCCGGGGACGTACCCGACATGGTCAATCCGTGCTCCTCGAGAAGCTCTCGATATTCGTTATTCACTTCGTAACGATGTCGATGACGCTCTTTGACCTCCTGATCGTCATACACCCCTGCCACTCTCGATCCCTCGCGAAGAGAGGCGGCGTACTCCCCCAACCGCATGGTCCCACCCTTCTTGGTGACCTGCTGCTGAGAGTCCATGAGACAAATCACCGGGTCCGGCGTGTCCGGGTTGAACTCCAGCGAATTCGCCTCAGGGCATCCACACACGTTTCGGGCGAACTCGATGATCGCACACTGCAGGCCGAGGCAGATCCCAAAGAAGGGTAACCCGTTCTCACGCGCCCACTCGACGGCCGTGAGCATACCCTCGATGCCACGGTCACCGAAGCCACCCGGGATCAACAATCCGTCGAATCCCTCGAATTGGTGCTCCACCCCCCCCGACTCGTATCTCTCGGAGGACACCCAGTCGACGTCCACCTTCACGTCGTTGGCGATGCCACCGTGGATCAGTCCCTGCTGCACCGATTTGTAGGAATCGACCAAATCCGTGTACTTGCCCACAACGGCAATACGCACCGTCCCAGCGGTCGGATTTTTCACACTCTCCACGATTCGGCTCCACTCGGCCAAATCTGTGGGGGGCGCCTCGATTTCGAGGAGCTCGAGCACGACGTCGTCGAGGCGCTGACGTCGTAGCTCGAGCGGTACCTCGTAGATCGTCTCGACGTCGCGCGCTTCGATCACACCTTCGATGGGAACGTTCGTAAACAGTGCGATTTTCTCCCGCGTGGCTTCGTCCAGCGCCCGCTCGGCTCGGCAGATGAGTACGTCGGGCTGGATTCCGATTTCCATCAACTCACGCACGGAGTGCTGCGTGGGTTTGGTCTTCAACTCACCCACGGCTGCAATGTACGGAACCAGGGTCAAGTGAATGAAGATGGCGTTCTCGCGACCCTCATCCTGACGGACCTGCCGGATCGCCTCTAGGAAAGGCAGGCTCTCGATGTCGCCGACCGTGCCACCAATCTCAGTGATTACGACGTCGTGTCCTGGAGCCAACCGTCGGATCCGGCGTTTGATCTCATCCGTCACGTGAGGAATGACCTGAACGGTCGCACCCAGGTAGTCGCCACGCCGTTCCTTGGCGATCACCTCCTGATAGATCCGCCCCGTGCTGACGCTGTTGCCCTGCGAGAGCGATTCGTCGGTGAACCGTTCGTAGTGGCCGAGGTCCAAGTCCGTTTCTGCGCCATCGTCGGTCACGTACACTTCGCCGTGCTGGAACGGTGACATCGTACCCGGATCGACGTTGATGTAGGGATCGAACTTCTGGAGCGTCACTTTCAGTCCTCGCTCCTTGAGGATCCGCCCCAGAGAAGCAGCCGTAATACCCTTCCCCAAGCCAGACACCACACCACCGGTCACAAAGATGTATTTCGTTTGTTTCGCTTCGGGATCCATCGTCTCTACCTTCTAAACAATAAGGGTTTCCATTCGGGTCAAAGCTTCCTCCATGCGTACGACATCCGCTGGCGTGTCGACTCCATGATCGGCGGCTCCGACAACCGCGACTCCAATACGAAGGCCCGCCTCGAGGGGACGTAACTGCTCGAGACTCTCCAACTGTTCCAGCGGCGTCGGCGCCAAGGCGACCCAGCGAAACAGCGCGTCCCTCGAATAGGCATAGATGCCAATGTGCCTCAAGAACGGTTCACGCCCCAGATCGTGCACCGAAGGTTTGCCATCACGCTGATACGGGATCGGTGCGCGTGAAAAATACAGAGCCCGTCCGCCCGTGGCGCGTACGACCTTTACAGCGGAGGGGTTCTTGCGAGCGTCGTGATTGAGGATTGGTGACGCGCATGTGCCGATTTCCCAATGATCGTCCCGAACCAAGGAGATGGCCGATTCCAGATGAACCTCCTGAAGAAGGGGTTCGTCACCCTGAACGTTGACGATAACCCCGTATTCGGCGAACGCCGGCCGTTCCGCTACCTCAGCCACACGGTCCGTACCGGATGGATGCCCGGAGGAGGTCATCTCGACCGAAGCCCCAAAGGATCGACACACTTCCGCAACCTCTTCGCTGTCCGTGGCGATAACGGCATGGTCCAACACACTCATGCCCTGGACGCGATGCCACACCCACTCGATCAGCGGTTTTCCTAGGAGGGGGTAGAGCGGTTTGTCGGGGAGGCGGGTAGACGCCAGCCGCGCCGGGACGATACCCAGAACGCGAGTGCTCAACGGCCCAATCCTGGACGCGAAGCGGTGCTCATCAATACAACTATCACGCCAGTCAAGTTACCGGGGCGCGGGGAGAGGGGCAACGCCTGACCCCCAGCGAGGACAGTACTCGACGATCCCAAATTTGTGGGGAGAGCTCGCCGCCCTCGTGGAGGCTGGCTGGTTCAGAGACTCAGGAAATTCTCCAGGAGCACTTTGCCGTGTTCCGAGAAGAGAGACTCGGGATGGAACTGAACACCCCAAATCGGCCGATCGCGGTGGCGAATGGCTTGGATTTCCGCGACTCCGTCCTTGCCATCGCTCCATGCCACCGGAATCAAACTCTCGGGAAGCACGGTCGCATCCGTCACCAGTGAATGGTAACGAGCCACGGTGAACGGAGACGGAATCCCCTCGAAAATCCCTTCCCCATTGTGTCGAGTCGGGGCCGTTTTTCCGTGCATGACCCGTTCGGCGCGCACGGTACGTCCTCCGAACGCCTCACCCAGGGCCTGGTGGCCCAGGCAAACACCCAGCATCGGGATCGACGGATCCAACGAGCGGAAGAGATCGACGCTCACGCCCGCTTCACTCGGCGTGCAAGGGCCCGGGGAGACCACAACGCGAGCGGGTGCAAGCGCCTCGATTTCCTCCACCGTCCGCTCGTCGTTCCTGGACACGATGATATCGGATCCCAACTCGCCCAAGAATTGAACCAGGTTGAAAGTGAACGAATCGTAGTTGTCGATGACGAGCAGCATGCTTTGCCTCTTGTAACGGACCAAGCAAGGTCGCTACTGCCGCCTACACAGACCAGACCTCGAGCGCCGTCCACCCACCGATGTGTCCTTGCCTGGCTGCCCCCCCCTGATAGGTGACGAGTAGCCGTGCGAAGAAGGCTCTGTATGAGAACCGGAGCGAAGAACGTTCCCTGTGCGCCCGTAACACAGAGGGGATGCGGGGTGTAGCAACAAATCCGCGCTGGCCCTCGCCGGCGCGAAAACGGAGACTCGCTTGTACACACATTGCCTGGTCTGTCACGCGCCATTCCCAAAGAACGAGGAATTGGAGTACTTCTCGACCTCCACACGGGTGGCATTCGACGCAGAGCGCGGGCGTCTCTGGGCAGTCTGTCGCTCCTGCAAAAGGTGGTCGCTCGCTCCGAT
>JAPYQK010000121.1 GCA_029941275.1 Longimicrobiales bacterium
CTTAAAGCCCCCGGGGCTTCTTTCTTGGTCAGCTAGTCCCGGGCACGGAATCAGAAACGTGACATGGACACGGGATCCCCCCCGGCAAGAGCCGGGATCGTCCACCTCAACTGCGTGGTTGCGACACAGGGGGCCTGTGCCGAGATCTAGCCAGCGGGCTTGGGGCAGGGGGCGCGTCAGGAGGCCCGGTTCTTCTTACCGACCGCCTGGGTACCCCGGGCGTGACTCCGGAAGCCGACTAATAACTACCTGCCGCCCGGGAACCGGTTGTTCACCACGTTGTTGAAGATCGACCCGAACTGGTAGGAGAACCCGAAGTTTAGAGACCTTTCGTAATCGGTCTGCTGAGTCTGAAGCTCGAGCAACCTCTCCTCGTCGGTCAAATCTCCTCCGGTCAAGAAAACCTGGTCGCGGACTCGCGAATAGGATGCACCCACGTTCAAGTTGAGACCACGTGTGACCCGAAAGCTGAGGTTGCCGCGCAGAGACACGTTGTTCTGCGTTCTATCGTGAAGGTACGCTGAGCCGGTCACCCTGACAGACGCGTTCCCCCAAACTTGTCGTTGTGAGAACTCCAGCGTTAGGGCCTGTTCGCCACGGATTTCCTTGTCTTTTCCCAGAAGGGTTTGCTCGAAGTAGTCACGGTACACGGGACCGATTTCGTAGAATGCAGTCAGTGAACGACGGGTCGCCTCTTCATACGGGAAAAAGCTGTACTCCACGGCCGGATTCAGCTGCCCCCAGACTTCCTGGTTGTTCCTCGTATTGCGCCCGACGTTGGACCTGAGACCAACCGAAAAATGTTCAGCGATCGCATAGGTTATCCGCTGGCTGAAGCCCCAATCATATCTGCTGTCGACGAACCGGGTTTCGTCGCTGAGTTCGAACTCCTGCCTGTTGTTATTGTAGTTCGCGTTGAAACTCAGCTTCCAGGTGTCCGTAACCCGAGATGCGTTGAACGAGGTGCTGAGTCTTCGACTCTCCCGCTTCGATTCCTGATCGATGTTTCCGTTCGCGTTGACCCGAAAAACCCAGAGGTTCCAGGCATCCTCCACCTGATCAGGCGAAACAACGCCCAACCGTGCCGCAGCGGCGGCAGGGTCCGTGGCAGCTAGGCCAAGGCCGTCCACCTCGACGAGTCCCCTAAATCCGGACTGTGTCGCGAATGTCGCGAGGCCGAGCCCAAGCGTGAGAGCAACACCGTCCAGCCTCTCGATCTCTGTGTCCGTCGGGAGGGACTGGTAGCGGCTCTCTGCCGCGTACCCCCCGTACAAACCGACACCCATGAAGTCGAATAGATACTCGCGCCCGCCTGCTCCTGTGGTCTGGCTCGTCATGATCACATGGACGTGGGAGTCCCGCTGATCCCGGACCCAAGTCACCCAGGCAATCTCGGTCCGGTAGAAGGTGCGCTCATTGCAGTCGCGCCCATTACAGTCGAAAAAGACCCGCGGCGCGGTGCCGACCGACTCAAGCACCGCTTCCTGCGCTTCGAGAGTGCCACCTAGAACCGTGAGGCATGCGAGCAGGAAGGCCCCCGAGATGGGTGACGGCCATCTATGTCTGACGTGCATCTACTTTCTTCCCTTACCGAGGGTCGGTACGTGGACGGATCTGTTACGACGCAGCGCCGTGGCGTCGTCCCGTACTCAGTTGCTTCTGGTTCGACACCTGGCAGGTGAAGGTCGTTGAAAACGGAGGAGACGAACCGAGGGGGCCTACGAATAGCTTAACACCCGTAGACCCAGAGTGTGTACGTTTGATTCCCCAACCGGTTCCCCTCGGTGACCCACATGAGCGCTACAAGTCGGCTCAGTCGGCTCAGTCGGCGGATACGGCAGCCCTCTCCACGACGTCGAAGGACGGGGTGAACGGACGCACGGCGGACCCGCCTCGGTTCACGTAGAGTCTCAAGGCACCGCTGTCGATCTCCAAGCACGCCTCGTTCTTGCTGACGAGGCGACCGCCCAGCACACCGACGTAGAAGGCTTCGGCCTGATCCAAGTCGGGTACGTGGATCGCGACTTCACTGTTGGATCGAAAGGCGACCCGAGGACCCTCGAGGAGGTCGGCCAGCTCACCAAGTTCGGCGTGATGATGAGCTACTTCCAGGATGCGACCAGGGAGGCCGCCGCCCTCGCGCAAGCGGCGAACGAGTCACAAGCGGCTCACGCTCCCACGAGCGACGTCTCGCGAGAGCCCTGAAGTTGACCGCTCCGGCCATGCCCCTCACGTTGTCCTGACCCGTCGAAGGGCCTTGGTTCCCAACAATTCCTCGAACCCCACCAAACGATGCCGGATGAGATCCCGAGCGAGGGCTCGGATAGCTCCCGATTCCGCACGACACTCATCCGGGTGATCATCGTACAGGTCATCGCCCTCAGCCTGCTCCTGCTGTTGCAGCTCCGCTACCAACTGTGATCCGCACTTCCGCACAGGTGCTGAGCTGAATGCACTGGATCAACTGGCTGATCGTTGTTGTCTACGTCGTTTGGGTGGTCGTTGACGGGATCAAGAAATCGAAGGATACCGACACGATCTCGGGCTACTTCATAGCCAATAAGAGTCTGTCGTGGTGGGTCGTGGGTCTGTCGGTGATGGCGACTCAACTGTCCGCGGTCACCATGATCGGCACGCCGGGTCAGGGCGCCACGGACGGCATGCGCTTCATCCAGCTGTACTTGGGACTCCCGCTGGCGATGGTGATCCTCGGCGTGACCATCGTCCCGCTGCTGCACGGATCAGGCGTCTACACCGCGTACGAATACCTGGAGCGCCGATTCGACTCGAGGACGCGCTCGCTGACCTCGTTCCTCTTTCTGATCTCTCGCGGGCTCTCCGCCGGGGCCATCATGGCGGCTCCCGGAATCGTTTTCAGCGCGGTGTTCGGGATCCCTCTCGTGTGGGCGGTGGCCCTCATCGGCGTCCCGACCGTGATCTACACGATGATCGGCGGGGTTCAGGCCGTGGCGTGGGCCGACGTGAAGCAGATGGTTCTGATCATCATCGCGCTCATCGCGATCATGATCGTGATCATCGTTCAGATGCCCGTGAACCCCGACGACGCACTCAGGATCGCCGGGGCCACCGGTCGGCTGAAAGTGTTCGACTTTTCGTTCGACTTGACCGAGCGATACACGTTCTGGTCGGGTATGATCGGCGGCACGTTCCTGATGTTGTCGTATTTCGGGACCGACCAGAGCCAGGTGCAGCGCTATCTCGCCGCCAAATCCTCCGATGAGGCGAGGAGTTCTCTCCTCATGAGCGCGTACTGGAAAATTCCACTACAGGCGCTCGTGCTATTGGTGGGCGTCGGGGTCTTCGTCTACTACCAGTTTGTACAGCCGCCCTTGCTCTACAATCCGGCACAGGAAGCCGCAGTGGTCGCCGAGCGTGGCGCCGCGTACGACGCGCTACAGAGCGACTACGACGAGGCCTTCATTCTTCGGGAGTCGGCGGCCCGGGCCGTCGCGGATGCAGATGGCGACGATGTGACTCTGGCGATGGAGGCCTTCGTCGCGCGGGAGGAGGACATCCAAACGATCCGCGGCGAGGCGCTCGCGATGGTGGAGGACGTCACCGGCGAGGCCTCCGTGGATACCAACTACATCTTCCCGCGCTTCGTGCTGTCGGAACTCCCGATCGGGTTAGCGGGGCTTTTCATCGCGGGCGTTTTTGCCGCAGCGATGTCGAGCATCGCGGCGGAACTCAACGCGCTCTCGACCGCATCAGTCATCGACTTCTATAGACGGTGGGTGAAGCCCGACGCCGACGACGCACACTACCTGGCCGTGTCGAAGGGCGCGACCGCCTTTTGGGGCCTGTTTGCGTGTGTGGTTGCCACGTACGCTGCGACACTGGGCTCTTTGATCGAAGTCGTGAACCGCTTCGGATCGTTCTTCTATGGCTCGATCCTGGGCGTCTTTCTCTTGGCGATGGTGCCCGGTGCCAAAGCGCGCGGGGCGTTCTACGGGCTGATCATCGGGATGGCGACCGTGGGCTTCGTCGCCTTCGGCACATCGATCGAGTACCTTTGGCAAAACGTGATCGGTGCTGTGGTGGTGCTGATCGTCGGTGTGCCGCTCAGTAGGATCGGGAACGCCGAGGCCTAGAAGGAGGCCACCGGCTGCGTCACTGCGCTACGAACCAGGTCTCCTACGGCACCAAGTTGACGCGCGTGCAGGTGTCACCGGGACAGGTGGTAGATCGGGGCAATCGTCAGCGAGACGCGTAGTAGGCGTTCCACTCCTCGGCGGTCAGCGACACCAGATTGGCGAACAGACGGTGGGCACCGGGAACCCCGGCCGGGAGTTGGCGGAAGAACGCGAGCGCGGTGTAAACGTAGAGTCCCTCTCCAACGGGCGCCACCAATAGCGAACCCTGCACCGGCTCTTCATTGGGGTCGTTGAATTCCAGGACTGGCCTGAAACGCTCGTCCCACTCGGCCAAGAAGTATAGACCCCGCTCCTGGACCCACCCCTCGAAGTCGGTCTCCGATATCCGGTTCGGCGTTGAGAGCACGGGCGACTCCCGGTCCAACAGGGTGAACGGAGAGTTCTCGTCGGTGACGCGCGGCGCCCCTCTCCCGACCCCCATGCTGACCGGATATGGAGCGAAGCCACCGCTCGGGTACTCGTACTTGTTGTACTGCACGATCACCGTACCCCCGGCCTCGGCAAACGCGAGGATCCGGTCGTTCACCGCTGCAGCGTCTGGACGCGTCTCGTAGACGCGGATGCCAAGCACCAGTACGTCGTACCCGGAGAAGTCGCCTTCGCGAATGCGGGCCGGGCCCACCTCTTCGACGATCGCGCCCAACTGGCGGAGCGCCTCGAGCCCATCGTCCCCCGAACCCATCACATAACCGACCCGAATGCCCTCACGCATCTCTACAGGAAACACAACAGCACGTACCTCCGCCGGGCGGAAATACAGCGTGCGTTCCACATGGGGGTAATCGATAATGTCGACTTGTTGGTCGAAGCGAGCACCGTCGTCACGGGTGGCCACCGCACGGAAGACATGTCCACCCGCGTCCACCGGACCGAGCGGGCGCACCGCAAAGCTGAACCCCCGGCTCGCCCCCTCCCCACGCAAATCGAACGGCATGCTCGCCGGGGTGGCCTCCCACCCCTCGGGAACCTCAAAGGAGAGTTCGCCCGACGACCCCGATCCAGACTGACTCCGCAACAGAACCGTGACGGGTCGAGTCTCGAAGGAGCCCTCCGGCCATGCCATCACCGCGGGCTCGATCGCCACGGACACGGCCGGCGTGGCGAGAACCGGCTCCCGGAATTCTCCGATCGCCCTGTTCACGCCCACGTATTCCGCGTCGTCGCCCCAAACTACGGTGACACGCCCCTCCAGCCCCGGGATGAGGAGATCGAATTCTCCAACGGCCCGCAGCAGCGAGCGTGCGTTCCGGGGGAGCCCCTCCGAACCTTGGTCGCCGGCCCACCGGTACATGTCCCCGTCGCGCGGGGCTTCTAGGAAGTACAAACGTGACGCAGCAAGACTCTGCCGCAGCCGGACTCGGTAGCTCCACCGCGCGATTTCACCCGGCTCGAGTGTTTGTCGTCCTAACGTCTGGCCTGCCGTCCCGAGAAACTCCGCCGGAAGACCCACGTCCTGCGTGCCCCCGGCGGTCCGGATCCGGGCCTCTTCGATACGGAAGGGGCCCCCGTTCCACAGCTGGACATCTAGACTCACGTCCTCACCCGCAACCACGAGATCGTCCCCCGCCCGAACATCGATCACGATGGAAGCCGCGTTGAGCAGAGCGGAGCGAACCAGTCCGGCCCGTACGGCTAGAGCCTCCGCGAGCGGCGCGGCGGAGTCACCGAGCCCCTGAATCAATCCGAAGGTGAACTCCAGATTCACATAGGCTCGCGCCAAGGGGGCGGCGGCGCGATCCGGTCGCACGGCGTCGAGAGATTCTGCCGCTTCCTGAATCGCCTGGCGGTACGTTTCGATGGAGCGGGCGATCGCCGGAGCGGCATCGTCAGGCAGCCCCTCCACGAGTCCGGTCAACGTGGTATCGACCCCGGCGAAGATGCCCGGATCGTTTTCGATCCTACCGACGCGACTCTGCACTAAGCGCAAGCCAGTGGTGCGCTCTCCCAGGGACTGGGCGGCGCCCATCTCCTGCGAGCGGTGTTGGCTCCGGCTCTCCATGGCGAGCTGGTGGTACGAACGCCCGAGCAACGGGTCGAACATGCCGGTCTGAATTGTCAGCGGCGCCTCTGCCGCCCCGGGGCCGCCGCCGCGGCCCGGACCCCGAAATCGGGCCGAGTGATAAAGCTTGTCCACACTCCAAGGCTCCGCAGCAACACCTTGCAGGTCGGCAAACCGGTTGGGGTCGGCCGCGACATCGAACGCCTCGTTCGTCAGAATCCCGGCCGCCTGGTGCTGTCCGTGTCCGTCGCGGGGTGTACCGGAGAAAACGGAGACGATCACCTGCGGACGATACGTGCGGATTACCGAAACGACGTCTTGGAGGACCTCCTCCCTCGGCCAGTGGGCAAATGCCTCGTCGGCGCTTTTGGAGAAGCCATAGTCGAACGCGCGCGTGAAGAACTGGCGCCCCCCGTCCAACTTTCGGGCTGCCTCTAATTCCCCGGTGCGAATGATGCCGAGGCCTTCACCCAACTCGGGCCCGATGATGTTCTGCCCGCCGTCGCCCCGCGTGAGCGATAGGTAGGCGGTCTCCACGCCCATCCCCCGGGCCAGATAAGCCAGAAGGCTGGAATCCTCATCATCCGGATGGGCTCCGATCATCAGGACCCGCTTCACACCGTCGAGTTGGCGGAGCGCAAGCCCGACCTCCACGACGCTACTTCCCTCCGGCCCGACCTGCGCCGATAGAGGCGCGGCGGCAAGTACGCCGACCACCCAAACCAAAACCTTACGAGCCATCGTCAAAGAGACTTTAGGAGCAATCGTCAAAGACGCTTTATGTGTCATCGTCATGGATCGAACGTACCCCCAACATCGAATACGGCAAACTGGAAAAGCCGCTGACGGAGGAACCGTCTGCCTTCAACAACCTTCAAGTGTACTCGTTCGCTTGTCCGAAGTTCAAAGCGGTGGATATGTTGGGGCCGACTTTTCGGATCATACCGGCCCGCAGTTCTTCCTGCGACCGCCTTCGCACAACGGAGCGTACTCGATGAGCCAACCGCGTGAACACTGGAGTTCCAACATGGGCTTCATCCTGGCAGCGACCGGGAGCGCCATCGGGCTGGGCAACTTGTGGAAATTCCCGTTCATCACATGGGAGAACGACGGCGGCGCATTCGTACTTGTCTACCTGGTGTGTATCGCGGCGGTAGGCCTGCCTATCATGATGGCCGAGTTACTGGTTGGCAGGAAGAGCCAGAAGAGCGCCGTGGGCGCCCTCAAGGAGGTCGTCGGTCCGTTATGGGGATCGCTCGGCCTTTGGGGGGTGCTCTGCGGGTTCGTGCTGCTCAGCTACTACACGGTGATCGCGGGGTGGTCTCTATACTACTTCGCGAAGTCGTCGTCCTGGCTGATCAACGGGTTCCCCACTGGCACCAACATGGGAGATCTCTTTGGCGCCCAGTCGGGGAACGGGGCGCTTCAGCTCGGACTCTCTCTTGCGTTCAGTATCGCGACAGTCTCCGTCGTGTACTTCGGGGTCCAGAAGGGCATCGAACGGATCGCCAAACTCTTCTTGCCCGTCCTGTTCGGAATTCTGGTCTTGCTCCTCATTTCCGCTCTGGGAATGAGTGGGTCCGGCGAGGCACTGAGATTCATCTTTCGACCGAACTTCGCGGAGCTGGATCGTGCGAGCGTACTCGAGGCCCTCGGGCACTCCTTCTTTACGCTCTCGCTCGGCATGGGTGCGATGATCACCTACGGCTCTTACATCTCGAAGAACCAGTCCATTGTGAAGGCATCAGCGATCATCGTCGTGTTGGACACATTGATCGCGCTCATCGCGACGGTCATCATGTTCTCGGTAATCTTCAGCGTGCCGGGCATGGATCAGCAAGTCAGCGGCACAGGCACGGTGGGAATGCTCTTCATCTCGCTCCCCGAGCTCTTCTTTACCGAAGTTCCGTTCGGACAGGTGCTGGGCCCGCTCTTCTACGTACTCGTGGCTCTGGCTGCTCTGACCTCGACCATGTCGCTCCTCGAGGTCGTGGCCAGCTACGTCATCGACAACCACGGAATCGCCCGCAATAAGGCGACGTTGATGTGTGGCGGGGTGATCTTCCTTTTCACGATTCTGGCGGCCGTCTCATTCGGGGCGGTCCCGGCCATCACCGACCTTCAGCTCGGTGGAGCCTTGGGTGACATGTTCTTCGGCGGAAAGGTCGGCTGGTTCGGTATGGCCGACCACTTCGTGTCGAACTGGATGTTGCCCACCGGCGGACTGGGCATCACGATCGCTGCCGGTTGGGTCGTTTCCCGCGAGATCACGAAGTCGGAGCTCGTAGACGGAACGCAACCGGGTTGGTTCAGCTACGGGGCGTGGCGGTTCTTCATCCGGTACGTCGCCCCCGTGGCTGTCGGAGCTATCCTGATCGCCGTCATCTTCTTCGGGAGGGACTTCTCTTAGGGGTGGGCGGAGCGAGGATCAATCCACGATGCCACCGTTGGATCGTGTGCTCCTA
>JAPYQK010000122.1 GCA_029941275.1 Longimicrobiales bacterium
GTCGAGGATGCCTGAGCGGAGGGGCTCAGAGCCGCTCGGAGCAGGACTCTTGACCCTACGTAGCGGCCCGTTAAGCTCCTGCCATGAATGAGTCCAAACCACTCGTTGGCGTCGTCATGGGATCCAAGTCGGATTGGGAGACGATGCGCCGAACGTCCGACACACTCGATACGCTCGGCATCGCTCATGAGGTCCGAGTGATCTCCGGCCACCGCACGCCCGACCTCTGCATCGAATACGCTGCCACAGCGGAAGAACGCGGCCTGGAAGTGATTATCACCGCCGCTGGCGGGGCCGCCCACCTCGGCGGAATGATGGCTGCGAAAACCGTCATTCCGATTCTGGGTGTCCCCATGAAAGGATGGGCGCTGGACGGCCTGGACTCGCTGCTGTCGATCGTCCAAATGCCCGCCGGTGTCCCGGTAGGCACGCTCGCCATCGGAAATGCCGGAGCGACCAACGCCGCTCTATTCGCCGCGGAAATCCTCGGAAACAAATATCCCGACGTCCGAGAAGCGGTCCGCAGCTACCGGGTGAACCGTACCCAGCAGGTGTTGGACGTGGGCGACCCGCGAGAGGGCGACTGAAGGCTCTTCCGGCCTAACGTCGGCTGTGGCCTGGGCGCTTCTAGCTCTCGATCGGGCTGTCAGGGTTGTTGCCGTACTCTCCCCACGATCCGTCGTAGTTGCGCACGCTGGGGTATCCCAGGAGTTCGCTCAGGACGAACCACGTGTGCGCGCCCCGAACGCCGCTTTGACAGTACGTGATGATTTCCCGGTCGGGCGTGAAGCCCGCGCCTCCGTAAAGCGCCGCCAACTCCTCGGCTGACTTGAAGGTCCCGTTCGTGTTCACCGCGGCGGTCCACTCTACGTTGATCGAGCCGGGAATGTGGCCACCCCGGTCGGCCCTGACATCCAAGCCAAGGTGTTCGTCGGGGCTCCTCGTATCGCAGAAGAGCGTGGCCGGATCATCAGTGTGATCTATGACGTACTGCCAGGTCGTGCGGATTTCCGGATCAGCCGGCCCCGCTTGGTAATCGGAAGGCTCGTACTCGACCATGATCGTGCTCATCGCCCCGCCGTCCGCGGTCCACTTGGGCGTGCCCCCATTGTAGATGCGGACGTCGGCGTGTTGGAAATACTTCAGCACCCAGTACGCCCTGGCCGCGGTGAGGTTGTTACGGCGGTCGTACAGAACCAGGGTCTGGCCTCGCTCGACAGCTATGCCAGAAAGAGCCGCTGACACTTGGGCCGCCGTGGCGATCTGGCCTCGGACGGGATCGTCGGGGTTAGACAAGAGTCCCGTCGCTAGAAATGCTGCGCCCGGCAGGTGGCCCTCCCCGTACGCGTCAGCGTTTCCGCCCACCTCCAGCACACGCACCGTCGGGTCGTCCGCGTGGGTCTGCATCCACTCCGTGTCCACCAGAACGTCGGTAGAGTAGGCCCTCTCGGTAGCCTGCCCCGCGTTTTGGCCACCGTCGCTCGTGCACGAGGCCAGCCCCACGGTCAGGAGCGTGATCATCAGAAGTTTGGTCGGTACCATTCGGTTCGGCCTCATGCTTCCTCCTCCACTTCGTTACGCGTAAGCATCAGGCGCCACTCGGAGGCGCCGGTCTCTTCGATGTCCGTTCGGAAGCCCAGACGCGCCGCCTGTGTCGGGATCGTCTCCAGCGCGGGTGCGTGGTCGGTGACCACCTCCAACGTCGGTTCGTCTCCGGCGAGCTTCTTCAGAGCGCTGACGGTCCGCATCATTGGATACGGACAGATCTCACCTCTAACGTCCAATTTCGTGGGAGCCATTTGTTGCTCCATCCTCCGCTTCGGTTCCAATCGTTGATTCAATTCTGGTCACAATCTATTCGATTCGCTGGATGATATGAGTGCCTATCCACGCGCCGAGCGCTAGGAAACCCCCGAAAACCCACCCGTTCAACGCCAGCGATGGGATCGCCGAGAAGAAGGCTCCGATGGTGCATCCCATCCCGATTCCGGAGCCGTACCCCATGACCACGCCTCCGCCGAGTGATTGAGCGTAGCGGACTGGGCGCTTCGGAACTCGCAGCTTGAATTCTCCCGCGCCGACCGCTGCGGCGAAAGAACCGAAGAACATGCCCACCACGAGGAAGAACATGTGATTGAAGAAAAGCCCGTCGGAAACCACCAGTACGCAGCCCGGTAGCGACTCCACGCCGGCGAGTGGTGGGGGCGCGAGGTTGACGAGCGAAGCCGCCCCGATCGACCAGCGTGAGACCTCTCCCGTAAATCCCCAAGGCTCCTGGGCCGTAAAGAGTAGAACGTTGAGGCCGCCCAAGATCGCTCCGGCCGGAAGCACCGGCCATCCGTGAACGAACAGGGTTCGGGCCGTGGATCTGAGATCGTCGAGTACACTTTCGGTCGGCTCGTGCACCCTCGGAGCGGGGGGGACGACCATGCCGGCTCGGCGTTCGATCAACAGCACCAACACATAGGCGGCGGCCAGAGCGAGTAGCGTGACGACCAGCGCTCCGGGGTGCCCGATCCAATGCGGGAGCCAGAATCGCGGGGCTGCGGCGATGTGGACGTCCCACCACCAGTTCCACGTGTGTGCCGACAGCAACAGACCTGCCATCACCCCGCCGAACGCCACCCAGGAGGCGACGTAGCCTTCGCCCATGCGATACACGCTGCCGGACACGCAGCCGCCGGCCACCACCATGCCCACGCCGAAGAGGAGGCCGCCCAAAGCGGTGTGGATTCCGAGTGGTAGCACGTTGGCCGACGGTGGATAGATGCCCAAAGAGGTCAAGGGCACTTGGCGGCTCATGACGATCCCGAACCCGACGGCGCCCACGGCAAGGCCCAGAAGGAGCCCCTTCATGTTGCGGGCGTGGCCCAAGAGAAAAATGTCTCGGAAAGCCGATGCGAAGCAGAACCGGCCCCGCTGCAGGACGAATCCGAACGCGAGGCCGAACACCCAGAACATCGAGAACTGGGTGTCAAATCCGTGCACGACCACATAGACGACGGCCGCCACCGTCCAGGCAATCACAGCGAGGACCATCGTTTTACGAGTCTCCATGAAGGTCGGGCGTGCCGCGCATACTCCACTCCTGCCAAGAACCATCGTACAAGCGTACGCGTGGGAAGCCCGCGTTTCGTAGTACCACCCACGTGTGAGCGACGCGCATCCCAGATCTACAGTAGGCGACGATCTCGTCGGTCGGACGCACACCGAGGGCCGCCAATTCCGCCCGGAGACCCTCCGGGTCCCGCGAGCAGTTCCAGGAGCCGACCGGGACCGCGTTGAACCAATCCCAGGAGACGGCCCCGGGCAAGTGCCCTTGATCGAACTCGACCGTGGAGCGCGTGTCGAGAAGCACGATATCGCCGCGAGCTGCTCCACTGGCGACTCGCTCGTAGTCCGCGGCTACATCGGGGTTCGGGTGGGCTTCGAAGCGAACAACACGCTCAGGACCCGAGGCGAGTGAGCCTGACCTCGACCCTGGCATGGACAGTGGCCCCGGTGCTGACTCAGACTCCGACTCTGACCCATCGGTCGTGGGTCGTCCCTCTTCCTGCCACCGGTCCCAACCGCCGTTCAACACTGCGGCTGATGCTCCGGTGGCTGATGCTCCGACGACCGATCCGCCTCCGTAGTAGTGAAGAGCCCAGATGAGGCGGGCCGCAGGCAATCCCCAATGATCGTCGTATGCCACCACCGAATCCCGGTGGGAGATCCCGAGTTCCGTCATGAGGCGCTCGAAATCGGGCGGGGGTAGCAAGACGTTGTCGCGCCCCTCGAAGTTCTCACCGAGCGCTTCGAGATCCAGCCGGACCGCCCCGGGTACGTGCCTTTCCGTGTACGCCTCCCGATCCCGGAGATCGACGATACGCAGAGCCTCGACGCCGAGATGTTCTTCCAACCACCCGGGATCGACCACCAGGCCCGGCAGAACCGGTCCTGACTTTGTTTGGTCGTTTATGGGTGTCGTCAATGACACTTCCTGGTCGAGGGGACGCCGGAGACACGTTTGGGAAACAACGCTAGATTACGCGCATCATGACCATTCGCCCAGTCGACGCCCGACCCGCAATCTTCGCTCCGCCCGATCCCCGCCGGGACTGAACCCGGCGACTGGTGTCGTGTCGACACCGGATTCTTGCAGTCCTGCCTGCCTACCGGGTTCTCGTAGCTCTTTTACTCCCTGCTTTCGTGTCTCAAGTTCTCGTAGTTTGCCGAACCGAGCCCATCTCCAATAGAGAGTGATATGCCCAAGGTCGAAATTGCGGCCGACCAGGCCTTCCCGGTCCTGAAAGAAAACATCCTCGTGGATGGATTCCACGTGGTGGTCGATCTCGAAAAATCCCACGGCGCGGTCATCGTCGACGCGCTGGAAGGGAAGGAGTACCTCGATTGTTACGGGTACTTCGCCACGCTCCCGGTAGGGCACAATCATCCCAAACTGGGGGACGAGGGTTTCCACGAATCTCTCATGACGGCGGCGCTCGCGAATCCGTCGAACAGCGATATCTACTCCAGAGAGTTTGCGGCCTTCGTGAAGGGGTTTCGCGATTTGGCCGTCTCGGACGATTTCCGATACCTCTTCTTCGTGGCCGGCGGGGGGTTGGCGGTGGAGAACACGATGAAGGCCGCTTTCGATTGGAAAGCCCAGCAGAACCGGGCGCGTGGTATCGAGGGTGGAGCGGACAAGATTCTCCATTTCCGCGACGCCTTCCACGGACGGACCGGATACACACTTTCGGTCACCAATACGGATCCGACCAAGACCGATGACTTCCCCCAGTTCGACTGGCCCAGGATTTCCAGTCCGTACATCGACTTCCCGCTGGACGAGGCGACAGTGGCGGCCAAGGAGGAGAAGGCGTGTACCGAAATCGAATCCGCTTTCGAGCGTGATCCTGATGGCATCGCTGCGATCCTCATCGAGCCGATCCAAGCCGAGGGCGGCGACCATCGTTTCCGGCCCGAGTTCTTCGCCAGACTCAGGGAGTACGCTGACCGATTCGAAGCGCTCCTGATCTTCGACGAAGTCTAGACGGGCCTTGGCTCCACGGGGACGATGTGGGCTTTCGAGCAGACAGGTGTCGTGCCCGACCTCATCGCTTTTGGAAAGAAGACCCAGGTCTGTGGCATGATGAGTACCCGGCGTATCGACGAAATCGAGACGAACGTCTTCCACGTCTCGAGCCGCATCAACTCCACGTCGGGCGGAAATCTCACCGACATGGTCCGGTGCGTTCGTTACTTGCAAATCATCCACGAGGACGGCCTCGTGGAGAATACCGCCCGGGTTGGTGCCTTGGTGAAGGAAGGGTTGGAAGGGCTGGCCGAGGAGTTCGAAGGTGTCACGAATGTGCGAGGCAAGGGGCTGTTCGTCGCCTTCGATCTTCCGGACGGAGAGGTGCGGACGCTTGTGGCACAAGCGTGCTGGGACCGGGGACTCGCGGCTCTTTCCTGCGGTCCGAGCTCCATTCGGTTGCGGCCGCCCCTGGTCTTCTCCGAGTCCCAGGCGGCCGAAGTCCTGGCCACGCTACGGTCTTTCTGCCGTCACCTGGATAGCAGGTAGGTTGCTTTCAGGATCAACTGGCGGTCCTGAATTTCGACGAACCCGGTGGCGTCGCGTCGCACTTCGTCATACACGATGTAGAGGTCGCTTCCCGGCATATAGGTGTACCGCAAACGTACCGCGGTGCTCCACTGCTCCGACAACGAGTTGTATTGGGTCAGCGTCCGCAGCGAGGCCGTCGGCGACATCGCGTAGTCGACGCGGAACGAAGTCACGGACGTGATGAAATCCCCTCCCGGCGTTCTTGCGTCGTTCCGGGAATAGCGGGCCTCGGCCGACAGTTGCTCGGTCAAGCGCGTGCCCATCGTCACGTTCGAATCCTTACGTGTACCGGAGAAGAACCCGGACGTGCCGTACGACACACTTCCGTACACTTGCCGGGCCCGGTTGCTATTGAAGGAGAAACGCCAGTCACCGAATTTGTACCGGCCGGCGTCGATCACGACGTCTCCGCCGTCCTCGTCCGGACGTCGAACAACGGTGAAGGGTTGGTCCAATCTCTCGAACCAGTTGTTGTACCAAAGGATCACTCGGGCGCCGTTCTGGAAGCCGATCCCGAGCATGTTGTGGATTTGGCGCGTGAGCAGCCGACCGTTCTGGTCTTCGGTGAACACTCCGTTGATCATCGGCTCCAGCACACGAATGCCGAAGCGGTCGGGTCGGGGATTGTACTCGAAGTGGGCCTTCTTCACCTTGATGCCACGACGTGGAACGAAGCCTACCTCGGGGTTGAAATTGTCCTGCAGGTCCGCCAACTCACCGTAGACCCGCCAGTTCGCATCCCGCCACGTGGCGTTCAGGTATCCACCCCGATCTTCGTCTTCGACCCCTGGGCTGGACGTCTGGGCGAGGAAGCCACTTACCGTGAGGGCCGGGTGCGGCGACAGCGTCATATCGGCGCCGTACGTACGGTTGAAGGAATCGAGGCTGTCGGGGGAGTTGTCGAATAGATTCAATTCCTTATTGATCACGATCGCACCGATCCGTGATCGCGCCAGTATGTCTCGACCGTATCGAGCCACGAAGAAGTTTTCTCCGGGCCGGCCGAAAGCCTCGTCCGTCTGCACGTCCAGGATGGCCACGTTGTTTCGGCCGATTTTTCCGCTCAGGCGGGCTCCGCCCAGGATCGGCACGTGATCACCGCCCGCTGACAGCCCGATACGGCGGGAAAAGAACAGGTCCGCGAGGGGTCGAATCGAAGCCGTCGCACCCACGTCGAACTGGCCTGAATTCTCGAGGAAGAATTCCCGCTTTTCCGGAAAGAACAGGGGGAAACGGGTCAAGTTCACCCGCTCGTCGTCGACTTCTGCTTGGGCGAAATCGGTGTTCACGGTGAGGTCGAGGTTCAGCCCGGCGGTAATCCCGTACTTCACGTCCAGCCCGATGTCGCTGTTCACGTCCTCCTCGCCGCCGAGCGATCGGGTGCCGCCTCCGACCACAAACGGCTTGACCCGGAGGTCCATCCCGCGACTCAAACTCTCCAAGTTGTCGAGGCTTCCCGCCAAACTGATGCGCGTCAGATCGTACGCTTGGGGAATAGGAGCCCAGAACACCTGTTCGTTCTTGCGCCGGATGTTGCGCATGAAGTTGATGCCCCAGCTCTGCCGGGGCGCATCCGGAAACCGTACGGTCACCATGGGAATCGCGATCTCGGCCGTCCAGCCGCCTTCCATCTGTCCGACCACGACGTCCCAGACGCCGTCCCAGTCTCGGTTGACGCCACTACTGCCCCCGAAGCTCCTTCCACTTTGCGATTCGTCGGCGATTTGCTGTTCGAGCTTCGCCCCATACGGGCTCGTGACGAACATGTAGCCGGATCGGGAGTCGTTGAACGTATCTAGGATGATCTGAAAGCTGTCTTCGTCGAGAATCCTATTCGAGTCGCGCCGCATCTCGGTGGAAACGATGGCGTCCGGAGCGGAATCGAACGCCCGTACACCCAGGTACAGGTTCTCGGCGTCGTACATGATCAAGACTTCGGTCCGTTCGGTGGCCGGTGCCCCCTCTTCGGGCTCCTGCTGAACGAACTCATCGATGACCGAGGCTTGTCGCCAGATCGCTTCGTCGAGTACGCCGTCGAGCGTCGGGGCTTCGTCTACACGAACCGCCGGCACCCTGTAGAGCTGCCGGCTATCCTGAGCCGCTGCCACGGGCTGAACCCAAAGGATCGCGAGAACCGCCACGGTCAAGGCGATGAGGGTGGAGCGAAGACCTGTAGGTGCACCCGCAGGTGCATAAGTGTTCGCACCTATAGGCATAGCAGGATACCGCGGCCCTGGATCGGGGACTGACTTCGAAACGCTCACTGAATACGATTCTCCCTTGCCGTGGCGCTCGCGCCGTAGCGGCTCGATCTCAACATGGTGCCGATCTGCATTTGGTGTGGCTGCAGCGTCGTTCTTGACGCGAGGCGGGTGGAACTGGAGGCGCATCGCAGCCGATAGCCTCTTAGAGGGAAAGCTCGCACGCTCCAACCGATGCGACAATACCGCCCCTAGTCCTCTCACCGACGAAGGTCCGTAGATCGACGAACCTGTCAACGGTGGGGGCACCAGCGGGTGCACCAAGGGTGTTGCACGAAGAGCCCTACATTCTTGTAGGAAATTTTGATCGCTCGATCCCTTTGTCGGAGAAAAACGCCCAGGATCGCAGAGCGTGTACATCTCTAGGTCGTTGTTCCACAACACTATAGGGCGTCCAACGTTCTGATTTGTTACTTTTGGCACAAGACTCGCATTAGCAGGGCTCCAACAGTTCCGGAGTCGCCCGAACGGCGGAGGTCGCCAGTTGTGGACGCTCCATCAAGTGCAACGGAGAATACGGTATGAAAATGAGCACAGGTGCGTTGGCGTTGGTGGCGGTGATGGTTACGCCTTTGGTGGGTGCAGCTCAGGCCGAGGTATCCGGTAACGTCGGTTGGGTCTCCGAATATTTCTATCGCGGGGTTCCGCAGAAGGTG
>JAPYQK010000123.1 GCA_029941275.1 Longimicrobiales bacterium
GCCTCGGCCTTACCCATGCCAGCAGGTTCACTTTCTTCGGACTCCCCATCTTCAAGGGGAGCCTCACGCCCGGAGGTGCCCGCACTCGAGGACAAACCCAGTTCCTCGAGGTGACCTGCATCCAGAGCCGTCGGTGCACCCTCGTAAAGCGCCCGAGCGGCGGTGGTCTTGGGAAACGCAATGACCTCTCGCAGACTCGTGGCGCCGACGAAGAGCGCTACCAGACGATCCACACCAAACGCCACGCCCCCGTGGGGAGGCGCACCCGAGGAAAGGGCATTCAGTAGAAAACCGAATTTTCGGTCAATATCGGCGTCATCCAGGCCGAGCAAACGAAGGATCCTCCGTTGAAGCGCCGTATCGTGGTTACGCATACTGCCCGAGCCGATTTCCACGCCATTAAAGACGAGGTCGTACGCCAGCCCGCGCACATCGAGCGGACTCGACTCGAGTCGGTCTTCGTCTTCAGGATGAGGCATGACGAAGGGATGGTGGTTGGCACCCAGCGTGCCGTCCGGACCCTCCTCAAAAACCGGAAAGTCGACAACCCACAACCATGCGTGTTCCTGCTCGCAAGGCAGGTCCAGTGCCTCGATCACAGCCAACCTGGCGGCGGAAAGAGCCGGGGAGGTCATCCCATCGGCCCCCGCCGCAACGAGCACGAGATCATCCGACTCGGTTCCCAACTCCCGATAAGCCTCTTCGTCCATGAAGCGCGCCAACGAGCCCGATCCTCCGTCATCCGTACGCTTCGCCCAAAGCAAGCCGGGAGCGCCCACCGATTTGGCGTGCGCTTCGATCTCCTCGATCTGTCTGCGGGACAGCGTCGCCCCTCCCGCTAGAAGAAGACCACGGACACGACCCCCGTCGCTGACAGCACTAGAGAACACGGGCGCATCGAGCCTCGAAAGGGCAGTGGTCCAATCCTGGATCTCTAGCCCGTAGCGGAGATCGGGTCGGTCGGTACCGTACCGCTCCAACGCCTCGGCATGTGTCATCCGTGGGAACGGCGCCGAAGCCTCAATCCGAGGGGCTTCCGCGGCGAGAGCGACGATGAGACCCTCCATCCAGTCGAGGATGTCATCCGTGTCCACGAAGGACGCTTCAACATCGATCTGAGTGAACTCTGGCTGCCGGTCCGCCCTCAGATCCTCGTCCCGGAAACACCTCGCAATCTGAAAATACCGGTCGAAGCCCGCCGCCATACAGATCTGCTTGTAGATTTGCGGACTCTGGGGCAACGCGTAGAACTCCCCGTGGTGCATGCGACTTGGCACGAGGTAGTCGCGCGCGCCCTCTGGGGTCGGTTTGGTCAGAATCGGAGTCTCGATCTCGATGAAGCCGAGGCCGTCCAGGTAGTTTCTGCAAGCGAGAAGCAACCGGTGGCGGAGCTGCAAATTGTCCTGCAGGTCAGTGCGGCGGAGATCGAGCACACGATGCTTCAGACGGAGTTCCTCGGAGGGTAGCTCGTCGTCGGGTCCTCGGTATACCGGGATGGCCGGCGTGTCAGAGTCCGTCAACCGCCGAAGAACCGTTGCGCGAACCTCAATCTCTCCCGTGGAGATCTCACTGTTCCAGTTCTCGCGGGGCCGCGTAACGACCGTTCCAGAAATAGCCACCACATCTTCGGCCCCAAGCTGGTGCGCCAACTCGAGCGAAGCGGCTTCGGTCCAATCCGGGCCGAGGGAAACCTGCACCACACCACTCCTGTCCCGCAGGTCCAGGAAGATCAGTCCGCCCAGATCCCGACGGCGGTGAACCCAGCCCGCCAAATCGAGCTCGGCTCCTTCATCCTCGGCGCGAATACCGCCCAGCATCCGAGAACGAAGTGCGGTCCGTTCAATATCGATCTGGCTCATAGCCGTAACCCACCCAATAAAAAGAGGACCGCCGCCCGTGGGCGGCCGCCCCGAAAACCAATGATCCGACCGTCACTGACTGTTCGACAGCGAAGACAGTACCCGACCTCCTGCAGAAGGCTGTTGAACAAGTGCAAATGAACGCTCAAGTCTAACCCGCGCCCCTGAGCGATACAAGAAATCGTCGTACCCGCGTCATACGCTGCGGTATGGCGTTATCTTTGCGATCATCGTCGCACGGCGACTCGGAAGTAATCGGGCGGCCCCGGCCCGAAGGACACCATCGATGCCCGACCCGAAGACAGATCTCCTCAGCCTTCCGCCCGACGAGTTCGAAGCGGCTCTGGGCGATCATTTCGCGGCCCGGAACCAGCCGGCTTACCGGATAGAGCAAGTGCGGAAGTGGGTCTTCGACGAGTGCGTCTCGAACGTCGGGGAGATGACGAACCTTCCCGTTGCGGAGCGGGAGGCTCTGTCCGCCGCGTTCTCCTTCGTGAAACCCATCGCCGATACCGTGTCCCGCTCCAAGGACGGGACCGTCAAACACCTGTGGAAACTGGCGGACGGAGAACTGGTCGAATCGGTCCTGATCCCCACGACCGACCGTTTGACGCTCTGCATTTCTTCTCAGGCCGGTTGCGCCATGGGGTGCACGTTTTGTGCGACCGGCTGGGCCGGATTCCAGCGCCAACTCACATCAGGGGAGATCGTTGCCCAGTACCGGGCGTCCCGCAGGTGGGCCCTCGAACACGACTACGGGCGGATTTCCAATATCGTTTATATGGGTATGGGGGAACCGCTCAGTAATCGAAGAGCGCTGCACTCGTCCCTGACGATTCTCAACGAAGGGTACGGCGTCGGCGCACGACGGATCACGGTGTCGACGGTGGGAGTGGTTCCGGGCATCCTCGAGTTGGCCGGCCGAAAGGAGCAATTTAGACTGGCCGTGTCGTTGCACGCACCCGAGTCCGAGCTGAGGAGCCAACTGATCCCCCTGGAGAATCGACACCCGCTGGAGGAGTTGATGGACGCGCTGGTGCGCTTCGACAGAGCTGGCGGACGAAGGATCACGTTCGAGTACACGATGATCCGAGGAATCAACGACGCTCCCCGCCTGGCCTCGGGTCTGGCCGACCTCGCCTCGTCCGTCGACGCTTTCGTAAACCTGATCCCCTTCAACCCGATCCCTTATCAGGACTGGAAGGCGAGCCGGGGAGAACGCATCGAGGAGTTCAGGTCGGTACTCGAGGCTCGGGGGATCTCCGTGGCGGTTCGTGTGCCACGGGGACGGGACATCGACGCGGCGTGTGGTCAGCTCAGGGCGACCCGGGTGGACGCTAATGCCGCCAAGGGATGTAAAAACGCCTCGGGACCCCTCGATGATCCGGACATGAGAGAAGGCCTGGGGGCCTCAGCGAATTCGGGAGAAGACCCGACTGAGGCGAACCTCACGTAGCCACGGAAACGGTCTGAACGAGCCTTTGTTGTACGAAAAGTAGATCACCGAAGCTCGCCCTTCGAGCCGCCAGCCCTCTAGCAGTCCCCAGTACCTGGAATCCAAACTGGTATCGCGGTTGTCGCCTAGCATGAAGTACCGAGCCTCGGGAATAACCAGGGGACCCCAGTTGTCCCGGGTCGGTCGGTAGGTCGACCGTAACACGCCATCCACCAGGTGCTCCGCCTGCCACGACATCCAGGAGTCGTCCGGGCGGTCTCCCGCAGGGTCGACGTGTTTGACGTACGGCTCGTCCTGGACCTGCCCGTTGAGGGTAAGCACACCGTCCTTCATGGAGACCGTGTCTCCCGGTAGGCCGATGAGCCGCTTGACCAGCTTGAGATCTGGCTCGTGCGGGGGATCGAAGACCAGGACGTCCCCGCGCCGGACGGAAGAGTACCCGGGGATTCTGATCTGCGTACCGGGAAGGCGTACACCCACGGCGGCCCTGTTGGCGATCAGGAAATCCCCTACCAGTAACGCGTCCTCCATCGATCCGGAGGTAATCACGAAAGTCTGCAGAATGAAGGTGCGAATCACCACGAAAAGCACCCCTGCTACCACGAGCGACTTGGCCCACTCTTTTAGCCCTTCTTCAGGAGCTTGGGAGTCGCTCTTTGTCTTGGAGCCGGGTCTTTTCTTGGAGTCGGGCTCTTTCCTGGACTCGGATTGGGCCTTGACGGAGGCTCCTGCCTTGGAGTCGGCTGTTGCCTTCGTATCGACTCCTACTTCGGTGTCGGATGTCGCCGCGGGATCGGCGGTAGGTTCGGCGGCGTCGGTTGCCTGCGGCTCGGCAGGCGTCCTTTCCGACCGAGCGCCCCGGCCTTTCGTCCCACGCCCTTTACGGGAATGCCGTCGTTTCTTTTTTGCCATGGTTGATTATCGTAGCAACCTGCGGGGGTCCCACCAAGGCATGTCTCCGGTTTCACTCTCTTCCGTGATCACATCGGGGACCCATTCACTCCCGAGCCGTACAGTGACATCGAGATAAAGATTCGTATCAGGCGCGCTCTCCACCCATGGTGTACCGAGCGCGCGTGAAACCGCCTCAGCCGCTTGTGGTTTCGCCGCCCGATCGAGCACGACGGTGGAATCCTGCCCAAAAACCTCTGCATTGCCGAAGTACACGACGTCGAAACCTCGGTCCCGAAGGTGGTCGGTTGCCAGGCGAGCCATGCCCTCCCTTCCCCCCGCGTTCAGTACCTCCACCCGGACTCGGCCCAACCCGGCTGCGGTGGCATTACGCGGTGGCGATACAACGCCGTCCTGGGAGGGCAGCGGATACCACTGCGACACCGCGGACCCGATGAAGATTCCCGCCACCAGGACGATTCCGAGAGCGATGAGACCTCGAAAGCGGTCGCCCATCACCTCCCCTTCGCGAGCGTGTTCCAGAATCCAAGCGTCTCGAGCGGTGCGGCTCGCTTCCTCTTGATCAAGAATTGAACCCGTTTTTCCACAACGCTCTGGGCGACCCAGTCCAGGCGCTCCGGCATCTGATCACGCAGTTTGGCCCTCCACTTCGGCTGAAGTCTACGGCCCGGCTCAAGAAAGTCGGCCACATAGAGCGCTTTTCCAATATCATCGAAGTCGGAACTCCCCAATGTGTGAAAGGCGATGGCCGTCAACAGCGGTTCGTCCGTGACGCCTTCCCGGCGAAGTCGATCCGCCGCTGCAGGCCCGTGAATCACCTCGTCCGGCAGCCCGTCCAAAGGCATCGAAAGCCCACGACGAAGTTCACCAGGGTCAGCGTCCCGCAAGACATCATGAAGATAACCGGCTGCGCTCCATCGCTCGACGTCCCGTGGATCGTCGCCCCGGGCCTCGCCCCACCCCCGAAGCAACTCGGCCACGCGCGCAATGTGCGCTCGACGCTTCTTCCGCGCGACGGCCCAATCGGGAAGCGTCCCTCGGGCGGCCGCTGCGATCAGCGGATGCATATCGCTCATGCCGGCCCCAGGGGCGGGCTACGGCGGTCGTCCAAGCCGGCCCTTCGGCCAGCGGCCGTTCGGACCGGATCGGCGGGCTCCCGATCAACATGCTGGATGAACGTTTCGGGCATCGCTCTGTCTGGAAAGAATCCGGGGGCTGACGGCGCCAACCTAGTCGAGGCCCCCTGTTACGGCCAGGCGCTCCCCCGGTTCCGCGCTATCTTCTTCACATGGCAATCCGATGGGATCCAGTTCTGACCGCTGCCGTCGCAGTAGAACTGCAGGCGATGCTCGCGGGGGCTAGGCTCAGGGGAATTTTTCTCGATCACGGTGCCGCCACCTTGCACGGGTACTTTCGAGAAGCGACCGTGTTGTTCGACCTCGGGCCTTCGAGTCTCGGTGTGGAGATCCTCGACGCATCCGAGCCTCCCGAGGGCAGCCGGCCATTCCCATGTAAGCTGAAGGCCGTCGAGCATATCCCGGACGAACGGGTACTGGTCCTGGTACTGAAACGCCTGCGCGGGCGCGGAGGCTCGATTCGGATCGTCGTCGAATTCGTGCCGCGACGGAGCAACGCCTTGGTGGTCGAAGGAGAAGAGTGGACGGTCCGACACGTGCTGGTCCCCCGTTCAGGGACACGCGCACCCCGGGTGGGGCGACCCTATGAGATGCCGGTGTCGGAAAGGCGCGGTACCGATGTTCTCGTGAGCCAGCAGGAGTGGATGGAACTCCTCGAGTCGGAGGAAACGCCAAAAAGCCGGAGAAGCCTGCTGCTTCGGGAGGTCGCGTTTGCCTCTCCCATCAACGCCACCGCACTGCTCGACACGAATGAGGCGACTGGAGCCACTTCGTTGAAGGGTGGCCATGAACTTTGGGAACGACTTAGGAGGATCGGGCTCGAAATCGAGTTGGGGGATGACGGATTTGACGGACTGGTCGAAGACGGGCTCGACTCGCCGGCCGCCCACATCCTCCAGTGTGAGTGGGGAGGCCAACCCTACCCCACCGCGTTGCCCGGGTACAGAGATCAACCCGCGGAATCGCTCCTCCAGGCCATCGGAGAGGTCCGTCGGGCCGAGGGAGCCGCAGCGGTCCTGACGCCCTCGCGTTGGACCAAAGCTTTGAAAGAGGCCCTGCGCTTGGCGCGCAAGAAGCACGGCAAGCTCCTGCGGGAACTCGAAGCTACCCCCGAACCCGGGACCCTTCGCAGCCACGGGGACTTGATCCTCGCGCACCTGGGGGCTGTGAAAAAGGGAGCCGCCGAGGTGACCCTCCCCAGCTTTGAAGGTGACTCGGAAACGATCATGCTCGATCCGGCACTCTCACCTCAACGGAACGCCGATCGCTTTTACGACCGCGCGGGGCGGGCCGAGCGAGCGCGGGCGGCCCTACCTGCGATGATCCGCGATGCGGATTCCGCTATCGCCGAGCTTGGCGCACTCCAAGAGCGAGTCATGGCGGGAGAGGTCCCCGAGAACGAGATCCGTAGTTTACTCGGCGAACCCGGGAGCGCAGGGCGAGGGAACCGCGACCCATCCGGCCCAGCCTTACCCTACCGGCGATATCAAACTTCGGGTGGATTGGAGGTGCGGGTCGGCCGGGGATCCAAAGCCAACGATCAGCTCACCTTCAAGCACTCCGCGCCGAACGACGTCTGGCTTCATGCCAGACACTCCGCCGGTGCGCATGTCGTTCTCCGGTGGACAGAAAAGGATTCGCCTCCGGCCCGGGATTTGGAAGAGGCGGCCATCTTGGCAGCTCTGCACTCCCGGGCCCGAAACTCCGGGAGCGTTCCGGTCGACTGGACGAGGAGGAAGTACGTACGGAAGCCCAGAAAGTCCCCTCCGGGCCTCGTTCAGTTGGAGCGCGCCAAGACTCTCTTCGTCGAACCCGATCCCACGCTTCTGGATCTGCTCAAGCCCGGGACTTAGTGTCCGGAGTCGAAAGTGTCTCGGCCATTCGGGGCCCCGTCCATGGCCGACCTCAAAGTGGCGAGAAACGCCGCCGCGCCCTCTGCTCCGCCTTGGTCCAAGGCCTGGATCAGCGCGCTGCCCACGATCACCCCATCGGCCATATCAGCGACCACCGCCGCCTGTCGAGGCGTTGAAATCCCGAAACCCACTGCCACCGGAAGCGCCACCGATTCGCGGAGCGCGCGAACGTCTTGCTCCAAATCCTCGGCCAACGCTTCGCTAGCCCCGGTCACCCCCGTCCGGGCGATGTAGTAGAGGAAGCCCTGTCCCTGTTCCGCGATGGTTGAAGCACGATCAGGACGGGTCGTAGGTGCAATCAGACGAATGAGGTCGAGAGGAGAGGCCAGGATGGCTTCCTCGATCTGTGGGTCCGATCCAGTCGGTACATCAGTGAGAAGAAGCCCTTGGGCGCCGGCCTCCGTCGCATCCCTCAAGAACGCGTCGAGGCCGTATCGGAGCAGTGGGTTCATGTAGCTGAAGAGGACGATCGGTGCGTCCGACCCGCGCCTGAACTCCGACAGCACATCTAGGGTCCCCTCGACGGTCATGCCCTCCTCGAGCGCCCGGAAGGTGGAGTCCTGGATGGTTGGGCCATCCGCGAGCGGATCGCTAAACGGGATCCCCAGCTCCAACACGTCTCCGCCCGCTTCAGCGAGGCCCGCAAGCACGTCGACCGTGGCGGACCGTGACGGGAATCCGGAAGTGACGTACGGGACAAGAGTGGCCCGCCCCTCGGCTCGGCGCTCAGCGAATTTTTCGGTAATCGTCGGCATCAAAATCGCTGTACGTGTGGGAGGTGAAACGCTGGGGCCCGAAGCCCGACCGGTTCAAATCAGGTAGTCGGCAACACGGATGCCGTACTTCTGTGCATCCGTCGTCTGTACGATCGTGCGTTCGCTCTGGGAGAGGTCCACCGTTATCGGGGTCGCCAACGGAGCACCTTTTTGATCCGCGATCACCTTCACCATGGGTTGGTGAAGATGTTGCGTTTCGGCGTGGGTCTTGGATACCACCGCCAATTCGTTCGTGTCCAAGACCCCCCCGAGTTCAGGGCCCTCGACCCCCGAAAGAATGGTGACGTCGCGGATTCCATCTTTATACAGTAGAAATGCGAGGGAATCGGAGCGGGAAGGGTTCTGGTAGATCTGCCCCCCCGCCGACAAGATGGCGCCCTCTTCGACGGTCAAATTAATGCCCTCGACTTCCTGCCAAAGTTTCTGGAAAGC
>JAPYQK010000124.1 GCA_029941275.1 Longimicrobiales bacterium
GACCCGAGGGGCGTCCTCCGGAATGTTACTCGCGTCGACGATCTCCACATCGAGGCGCAGCTTGACTGCTTCCTCAAGCGTCACGCGCAGGCCATCGACCTCGGGTGAAGCCCCGGGACGCATAGCTACCCAGACGACGAGTTCGTCACGGTGGTCGTGCTCACTGACACGCGCTTGGTACCGCTCGACGGAATCGACTGGAGCGAGGGCCCGGTCGAGCGTGCGCGGGTGCACGAACATACCGCGCACCTTCACGCCCTCGCCGACCCTGCCCAGGAAGCCCGCGAGGCGTGGCGTGGTGCGGCCGCAGCTGCACGGTGCATCGAGCAGGGCAGAAAGATCTCCAGTCCCGAAGCGCACAAGCGGGTAAACCGTGCTCGGTTTGGTCACTACGACTTGGCCAGGCTCGCCCCCGGTCATCGGCTCTTCCGTCGCTGGGTCCAGGAGCTCGATAACGACGCCCGGCGCGACGTGCCAGCCCTCTTTGGCGGAGCACTGATAGCCGAGAAGACCGGCGTCCGCGGTTCCATAACACTCGTACGCGTCGATCCCGTGGTTGGACTCGATCGCCTCGCGCAGAGAAGGGAGAAACGGAGCGCCCGTGACGAGCGCTCGCTCAAGACCGAGCGGGGTACCGGATTCCGAGGCCCGCTCGAGGAGTGACAGGAGGAATTGCGGTGTGCCCGTGTAACCCACGGCCTGTGTCGTGAGTGAGGCCTCGATTTGTCCAGCCGAATTGCCCACGCCGCTTGGAATGACCACGCACCCAACCTCGCGGAGGCCGGCGTCGAGCATCATGCCGCCGGGGGTCAGGTGATAGGCGAACGTGTTCAGGACGACGTCACCGGGACGAAAACCGGCGGCCCACACCGCCGGAGCCATGTGCCAGAAATCCGAGCCCGGCCCCTCGGGGTCCAGGATCGGTCCGGGCGAGACGTAGATGCGCTTCAGGTCCGAGGTCGGCACCGCGAGCATACCGCCGAAAGGTGGATCAGCGGCTTGCAGGTCTGGGACGTCGTCCTTGGGCCTCACGGGGATCGAGGTGAGATCTTGCACCCGGGAGATCTCTTCCGCCGGGACGCCGGCTCGCTCGAGTCGGCCCCGGACCTCGGGCACCCGCTCGGCGGCATGACGTACGACGTCCCGGGCGAGCGCGTCCTGTGCCTCGGCCCAGTCGGTTGGAGCCTCCGCTGCGGCGTCGTAAAGCGAGGTGTTGCGCGAGCTCACGACAGCCAGCGTTTCCGACGCCGGTAGTGCTTCACGTCGCGATAAGAGCGGCGATGGCCCACCTCAGTCAACCCGAGATAGAACTCCTTCACGTCCTCGTTGGCCGCCAGCTCTTTTGAGGTGGCGTCGAGCACGATGCGGCCTCGCTCCATCACGTACCCGTGGTGGGCGATCGACAGGGCGAGCCGAGCGTTCTGCTCCACCACCAGCATCGTGGTGCCTTCCTCACTGTTGATCCGGACGAGCACATCGAAGATGGTGCGGACAAGACGAGGTGCGAGTCCGAGAGACGGCTCGTCGAGAAGCATCAGTGAGGGCCGCGCCATGAGCGCCCGACCGATCGCGAGCATTTGCTGCTCGCCCCCGGAGAGGTAGCCGGCCTGCTGTTTCGCTCTTGTCTCGAGCCCAGGGAAGTAGTCGTACACTTTCTGGGTGTCGTCTGGGATTGCTGCTCGGTCCGTGCGCGCGTAAGCCCCCACGAGCAGGTTTTCCTCCACCGTAAGGTGCTCGAAGACCCGTCGGCCCTCCATCACCTGGAAGATCCCTTGGCGGACGATGGCCGTCGCGTCCAGCTTGTGGATGTCGTGCCCCCGGAAGCTGATCGTGCCGTCCGCCACTTCCCCGTCGTCGGGACGGAGGAGTCCCGATATGGCCTTGAGCGTGGTGGTCTTGCCCGCTCCGTTGGGGCCCAGCAGCGCGGTGATGCTGCCTTCAGCGACGGTCAACGACAGACCCTTGAGCACCAGGATGACGTCGTCGTACAGGACCTCGACGTTGGAGAGCTCGAGCACGCGAGTTCTTAGCGGTCGCCTTCGACCGCCAGGAAATCCGACACCGGGCGCCAAGCGCCGCTCTCCACGACGTAGAGTCTCAGACCCTTCGCGCCCCGGTGGTCCTCCGGAGTCAGCGTGATGGGCACCGACACGCCGCCTGTGTCGAAGTCGGTGAGCGTTTCGAGTGCCGCCTTGATGTTCGGGCCCGTGAGCTCGAGACCGCCCTCGAGCGTACGGCGGATGCCTTCGGCCATGACGGCCATCGTCCACCAACCCTGGGTGAAAGCGTTGCTCATCTCCTCGGGGGCCACGCCCTCGCTCTCCAGGTAGGCCTGCATGTCGCTCGTGCCCTCGACCTCCGCGGAGATGGGCGCGAAGGGCATCGAGCCCACCACGGACTCCGTTGTCTCCGGAGCCAAGTCGATCAGCAGTTCGTTGGCGCACCAGTTTAGGCAGATGAACGTCGCCTCCAGACCGAGGCTACGAGCGTTCCTCAGCGCGAGCGCGGCCGGGGCCGATGTGTTTTGGAAGACGACGTATTGCGCGCCGAATTGGCGGATCCTTGTGACTTCCGCCGTGAAGTCCGTGGCGCCGGCGGGCATCTCGAACGCCCGCGCGTCCACCCCGATGCTCTGGGCGTACTCCCGTCCACCCTGCTGCCACGGAGACAGCCCAAAGGGACTGGCGTTGTGCATCAGTGCCACGGTCGGCCGCCCCGTCCCACCTCGGGTCGTGTAGTCCTCTTTGATGTAGTCGAGCACGATGAAGAACTGGTCGCTGTACGTCGGGGCGATCAGAAAGTTATAAGGCGCCTCGGCCGGATCACCGAGGATGTGCGACAGCGAGGCCGACGTGAACGGAATCTGGTCGTCGACGATGCGCTGTCGGAGCGCTTCGGTGTCACCCGTGCCCCACCCCATGAAGGCGACCACCCCACTCTCCACGTACTGACTGTAGAGCTGCTCGGCGCGCCCAACTTGATACGCGTAGTCCTGGTAAGAGAGGTCGATGGGACGTCCAGCGATTCCTCCCTGCTGGTTGGTCCAGTCGACGAATCCGCGTATGCCGCCAGCGTAATGTGTGCCGATGTCGGCGGTCGGGCCCGTCAGATCGAAGATGGCGCCGATCCTGATCGCGTCGTCCGCGGCCGAGTCTCCACCGCCTCCGCACGCGGCGATGCCCACCAGGGTGATGAGTCCGATTGCGATCCGCTTCGTCATGGGGTTCTCCCTGTTACCTCCGGTAGGCGAACGGCCAAACATGGAAGTAGTCCTTCACGTTACGCCAGATCTTGGCGAGCCCTCTTGGCTCGAAGATGAGAAAGACGATGATAACCAGTCCGAAGGCAGCCTGCTGTATATGGGGGACGAGCCCAGCCACGCCGGGCGCTGCGTCCTGCAGCGCCTGGCCTGCCGACCCGATCAACACGGGCAGAAGCGTCAGAAAGACCGCCCCGAGGAACGATCCCACGATCGTCCCCAATCCTCCCACGATGATCATGGCCAGGTAGAGGATGCTCGTCTCTAGCGTGAAGCGCTCCCAGGTGACGATCGTCCTGTAGTAGGCGAGGAGCGCACCGGACAGGCCGACGAAGAACGAAGACGTGGCGAAGGCCAGCAGCTTGTAGTGGAAGACGTTCACCCCCATGGCGCTGGCCGCGATGTCCTGATCGCGGATGGCCACGAAGGCCCGGCCGACGCGCGATCTGAAGAGGTTGGCGGCGAAGAGTGCGGTTCCGGCGGCGGCCGTGACGCCGACCCAGTAGAAGCGGAAGTCGGTGTTGAGCCGCTCCCCCATCAACTCGGGCGCGGGGATCACGAGCGCCTCCGTGCCACCTGTCAGCGCGGTCCAGTGTGTGATGATCCACTCCACGATGACCTGCGCGGCTAGCGTGGCGATCGCGAGGTAGAGGCCCTTGAGCCTCAGGGACGGCAGCCCGAAGAACACGCCCACTGCAGCGGTGATTACACAGGCCAGCCCGATGCTGACCCCCCACGGTAACCCGAGCCGAAGCGTGAGGAGGCCGGCGGAGTAGGCGCCGACGGCCATGAAGGCACCCTGGCCCAGCGAGATCTGCCCCGTGTACCCGGTCAGGATGTTCAACCCGATCGCACCGACAGTGGCGATCGCAACCTGGTTCGCCAGATTGAGCCCGTAGTTGGACGCGAAGAAGGGGAAGATGAGTACCGCGGCCACGAAGAGCGCGAGGCGCACACGTTGGGCCGGCATGGGGCGAAGCCCCATATCGGCTTCGTAGCTCGTGTGAAAGACACCAGAGTGCACTTTCTACACCCGCTCGATGATGGGTTTACCGAAGAGCCCGTACGGCCGTACCATCAGTACGAGGATCAAGACGATGAACGGCACGACGAGGTTGAGCCCGTTTCCGATGTATCCGCCCGTGTATGCCTCGAGGAGGCCGATCACCGCCCCGCCGATGACCGCTCCGGCAATGGAATCGAGTCCTCCGAGGATTACGACAGGGAAAACACGAAGGCCGATCGCGCTGATGTTCGGGCTCAAGCCGACGATGTTGCCCAGCATCATACCTCCGACCGCCGCCGAGACGGCCGCGAGAGCCCACGCAACCGCGAAGATTCGTGGAATGCTGATGCCCATGCTCAATGCGGCCTGTTGGTCGTCCGCGACCGCGCGCATGGCGATGCCGTCCCGTGTGTAGCGGAAGAAGAGCCCGAGCAGGACAAAGATCACTGCGGCCGTCGGGATCACGATAAGACGGTCGGCGCCGAGGACCACGCCTGCGATCTCGACCCCGCCGCTTGGAAGAAACTGCGGGAACGTCCGAGGCCGCGGCCCCCAGATTGCATTGACCGTCGCCCGCAGCACGCCCGACAGTCCGATCGTCACCATGATCATGGAAATGACCGGCTCGCCGATGAGGGGACGAAGCACCAGCCGCTCGATGGCAAGGCCGATCGCGACGGCGAGTACGAGCGTGAGCGCGACACCCACGCCCCACGGCAGCCCGATCTGGGCGATGGAGGCGAAGGAGAGGTAGGCGCCGAAGAGGAGCAGCTCTCCCTGGGCGAAGTTGATGACCTCGCTTGCCTTGTAGATCACGACGAAGCCCACGGCGGCGAGTGCGTAGACCATGCCGTTCGAGAGGCCTGAGACGGTGAGCTGGAGGAAGACTTCCATTCGGGGGTCAGCTAGCGTCCTGAGTCAGGCTCAAGCTAGTCGCTGCGATGCGGATGTCGTGACGCACCGTTGACGTGCGCCCGTCCTGGTAGGAGATCGTGCTTTCGACCGCAACGGTGTCTGCCTCGCCGTACAGAGCCTCGACGAGTTGTGCGTAGCGCTCCGCGATGAACCCCCGACGCACCTTGCGAGTGCGCGTCAGCTCTCCGTCGTCAGCATCGAACTCCTTGTGCAGTAACAGGAAGCGGCACACGCGCGCCGAGTCTGGTAAGTCGGTGTTCACATCCTCGGTGTGCGACGAGATGAGGTCGTAGATTTCGGGCCGTTGGGCCAGGTCGGTGAACGTGGTGTAGGTCAGTCGACGACGCTCGGCCCACGTGCTCGCGTTCGCGAAGTCGATGGCGATGATCGCGGTGACGAACGGCCAGTCCCCCCCGAAGACCACGGCTTCACGAACATAGGGGCTGAACTTGAGCTTGTTCTCGATGAACTGGGGGCTGAAAGCGGTGCCGTCGGCGAGCGTCATCACGTCTTTGGCGCGGTCGATGACGACCAGATGGCCTTCATCATCCATGTAGCCCGCGTCGCCTGAGTGGAGCCACCCGTCCTGCAGCGCCTCAGCCGTGGCCTCCTCGTCCTCGTAATAGCCGCCGAAGATGGCGGGGCTCCGTGAGAGAACCTCCCCGCCCTCGGCGATCCGAACCTCGGTGTCAGGAAGGGGTCTACCCACCGTTTGGAATTTCACGTCCCCATCCCGGTGCACGGCCGAGATGCCGGATACCTCCGTCTGTCCGTACAGTTGTTTGAGGTTGACGCCCATCGCGTGGAAGAAGCGGAAGACGTCGGGCCCGAGTGCTGCTCCGCCGGTGTAGGCCCGCCTGACGTGGCGCAACCCGAGCTGATCCTTCAACGGCAAGAAGGTGAGGAGTTCCGCCAACCGGCGCTTCCAGCGCAGGCCACCGCTCAGAGCCTCGCCGCGGAAGCGAGCATCGGCGGCGTCCTCGCCGACCGACATCGACCACTCGTACACCCGCCGCTTGAGAGCCGAGGAGTCCTCGATCCCGACCTGCACGTCCGACACGAGACCCTCCCAAATCCGCGGGGGAGAGACGAGCGTCTGGGGCCCGATTTCACGCAGATCCTGGCGGACGGTCTCCGTGCTCTCAGGGAAGCTGACTGCGAACCCGACCGTGAGCGCCCACGGCACCGAGATCATCTGCTCACCGATCCACGCCAGGGGTAGGAAGGAGACGTAGTCGTCCTTCAGGTGCACCGGGTCCACGGCCTGGATCTGGGTGGTCATGGCCAGGAGGTTGCGGTGGCTGAGCATCGCGAGCTTCGGACGGCTCGTGGTGCCCGACGTCGTGCATAAGAGCGCGGTGGCTTCGGGATCGAGGCCCGCCACACCGCTTTCGAAGCGTGTGGGTTCGTCCAGGTGCAACGCGCGACCCAGCTCCTCCACCTCGGGAAAGAAGCGAAGCCGCGAATCACCGTACGCGTTTAGGCCTTTCGCGTCGTGGTATACGATGTGTTCGATGGCGGGTATGTGCTCGATGATGTCCAGGACCTTGTCCACTTGCTCCTGATCCTCCGCGACGACCACACGGGCACCGGACGCCTCCAGGAGAAAGCGGAGCTCTTCGGCAACCGAGTCCTGGTAGACGCCGACGGGAATGGCTCCGGCTGCTTGGGCCGCGAGTTCCGCGATGACCCACTCCGGCCGGTTGTCACCGATGATGGCGATGCGGTCGCCGGGCTGGAGCCCCAGGGCGAGCAGGCCGAGCGAGAAGTCACGAACCCGGTCCCGGTACTCCGACCAGGAAAGCTCCTGCCAAATGCCGAACTCCTTTTCGCGTAGCGCGACCCGTGAACCGTCTTCATCGGCCCTCCGGATCAGTAGGCCCGGAAGCGTTTCCGGGGTGCTCATACGTGCGCTTCTTCGCCCAAATAAGCGTCGATCACATCAGGATCCGCACGCACCTCATCAGGCGATCCGACCGCGATCACACGCCCGAAGTCCAGTACCGACACGCGGTCACAGATCTCCATGACAACGTCCATGTCGTGATCGATCACCACGGGCGTGATGTTCCACTCCTCGTAGACGTCCAGAACGAAGCGGGCCAAGGACTCCTTCTCCTCCACGTTCATCCCAGCCATCGGCTCGTCGAGGAGTAGAAAGTTGGGCTCGATGGCGAGCGCACGGCCCAACTCGACAAGCTTCTGCTGTCCGTAGGAGAGGTTGCCGACAAGGTCGCCACGGACGGCCTGGAGCTCGAGGAAGTCGATTACCTCCTCGACCGAGCGGCGCTCGGAGACCTCTTCTCGCTGCTGTCTGCCCCAGTAGAGACCGCCGTCGAGAACGCCGCCCCGCATGTGCATGTGCCGACCCAGCATCAGGTTATCGAGGGTCGTCATGTGCTTGAAGAGTTCGATGTTCTGGAAAGTCCTGGCGATGCCGAGGCGCGCGATCCGGTGCGGGGGGAGCCGATCGATACGACGTTCCCCGCCTCCCTCGATAGAGTATGTGATCGAGCCTCCGCTGGGACGGTACAGCCCGCTGATGCAGTTGAGGAGGCTGGTCTTTCCTGCGCCGTTGGGTCCGATCAGTGCATGGAGTGAGCCCGATGCGAGCTCGAGCGTGACGCCGTCCAGGGCGGTTACGCCCCCGAAACGCAGCGAGACATCATCGATCTCGATGCGGGCCGCCTCGGGGGCGCGAATGCTCATAGTTATGCGGTTCTCCGAGGTTCAGCAGTGAGTCGGCGCTCGATCCTAACTTGCCAGGATCGGGAGCAACAGATCTTCACTTTGCTGGTCGACATTCGAAGCGTACCAAGCGTTCGTCAAGGGGATGGAACTGCGCGTCTCGGAGGAGTTTGTTCGAGTGGCCGCCCTCGACTCTGCCTCCACGCTACCCTTGTTATACGCGATCACGATGAGCGGGGTTCGAGGCCCTGGGGCGGATTCCATACTCCAGGACCTCAACCGGCGACGCACGCAACTGCCCCCCCTCGACCGTTATCTCCTGGACTACACTTTGGCGCCTCGGAACTCGAATTATCCGGCGGCCCTTCGGCATATACAACCGCTGGTGGAGATCGCGCCCCACTCCCTATTCCTGGGCCTCGCCGCAGGAGCTGCCTTTCGACTTGACCGTCCTCGGCTGGCGATCGACTACGTGACACAAGGCGATCCCGAGAGTTGGTGGCGTACGTGGCGGTATTGGGACCAGTTGGCGCTGGCGTACCACCTGCTCGGC
>JAPYQK010000125.1 GCA_029941275.1 Longimicrobiales bacterium
ATGGGTTTTGATGGGATGGCCCCGGCGAACAGCTCGCGTGGAGCGATTATCGTCCTCGTGCATCAGCTTCGGGCGCGTCTCACCGCGACATAGGATTTGGGTAGCACCCAGAGAAGTCGCTCCGTCAAAATTTCACAGTCCGGAAAGAGACTCAGCACCTCGCTACGGGTCAGTAGGCGGATCTCGCAGACCATCCGTTCCAATTCTTCACGGGTGGGCCTCTGGAGCCATCCCCAGGGGGTCAACCACCTCACGACGAACCTGCGAACGGAGCGGGGCAACCAGTGCACCGCTGGAGCCAGAAAGTGGGGCTCTATCGGACACTCGTAGGCTGGAGTCTGCACCCACAGAGCGCCTCCCACTCGTCACAACTCGGCGGCAAACTCCTGCTGATTTTCCCATGATCCCACGTGTTCGATGACAGAATTGGAGAACACGATGTCATACGAACCGTCGTCGAATTCCAGTGCGCATCCATCGCCCACGAGCGTGCTGATAGCGTGGTCCGGGTATTCATCCGAGTCGAAGTCGATCTCGTGGATGTTCAGGATATCGATCCTTTGCACCGGTTGAGGGCGCTCTATTCAGGACCCGGGGTAACCTCCCACATCCAACATCGTCTCTGAGCCGGAGGGACGTATGGGATCCAGGAAGAGCTCGAGCCGCCGACGGCGCCAGAATTTGAACAGGACGTGATAGATGTCATAGATGCTGATCATACTCATTCAGTCGCGCCCGGATCGTCGTCCGTCCCCACCCGCAAGGAAAGGCAAACTCGGCTTTGGTGTGCAACCTAGCCGAGCACCGACGCTCCGGCTTCAGCCGTCGCGGCCAATTCGGGAGTGCGCTGCTTGAGGACCTGACTCTCGATCCATCCGTAGGTCTTGGTGATGCCATCGATCAGCGGAGCCACCGGTCTCCAATTGAGCCGCTCCTGGATGAGCTTGTTGTCCGAATTGCGGCCCCTAACGCCGAGCGGACCGGGAATATGCTCGATGGTGATCACTTTTCCCGCGACCTGGGCAGTCATCATCGCAAGCCGGTTGATCGACACCATCTCATCCGACCCGATATTGACCGGGCCGGTCCAATCAGATCGTACCAGTCTCAGGACACCCTCTAGACACTCGTCGATATACAGGAAGGACCGAGTCTGCTCACCGTCACCCCACATCTCGATCACGTCTCCGTCATCGGCCATGGCCACCTTGCGGCAGAATGCGGCCGGAGCCTTCTCTCTCCCGCCCTCCCAGGTTCCCTCGGGACCGAAGATATTGTGGAAGCGAGCGACTCTCACCTCCATCCCGTAATTTCGCCCGAATGCCAAGAAGAGACGTTCGCTGAACAACTTCTCCCATCCATACTCGCTGTCCGGGTCCGCAGGATAAGCGGACGCCTCCGAGCAATTGGGGTTCTCCGGATCCATCTGATTGTGCTCCGGATACATACATGCGGACGACGAGTAGAAGATCCTTTTCACATTTCGCCGGTGGCATGCCTCGAGGATGTTCAGGTTTATCAACGCGGAGTTGTGCATGATGTCGGCGTCGTTCTCGCCGGTGAACACGAAGCCGGCACCGCCCATGTCGGCTGCCAGTTGGTAGACCTCGTCGAAGCGCTGGTCCACGCTCTCGCGACAGATGATCGGGTCACGAAGATCACCCTTGATGAAGTCGTCCGCACTTGTCGAGCTAAACTCGGGATACTTCAGATCCACGCCACGCACCCAAGCCCCCTCGGACTTCAACCGGTTGACCAAATGGGAGCCTATGAAACCACCGGCTCCGCATACCAGAACTCGCTTTGAATTTGTCATCTTGATCCAGATTGCGGGAACACTATTTGGGGGGGCACAAAAATGTCTTGGAAAGATGCCAATGAGGCCGACAACGGGCAACAAGCCCGGTTTCCTACTCTACAGGGTACCGACGGAGGCCCGTGGCCTGCAGGAGGATAAGAAACAGGAACTTGGGCACGATCTCGAAATAGCGGCGCCACAATCTACGCGGCTCCTGGAAGAGGCGGAAGAGCCATTCCAGGGACACGACCTTGACCCACTTGGGGGCGACAGTGATCGAGCCCGTGTGATAGTCGAAGGCGGCACCGACAGTGCACAGCAACTTGACATCCAGACGCTCCCGGAACGCGGCGACCCACCGTTCCTGTTTCGGGGTGGAGAGGCCCACCCAGACCACGTCCGCACCACTGCCGTTGATGAGCTCGACGATCTCCGTCTCCTCATCGGGATTCAGCGGACGAAAAGGAGGACAGTAGGTCCCGGCGACCCTCAAGCCTGGAAAGGCCTCTTTCGAGATCTCGGCCAGGGTTTCCCCGACTCCCTCCTTACCGCCGTAAAAAAAGTGGCTCGTCCCCAGAGCCACTGACCGACCCAGAAGCGCCCACATGACGTCCGGCCCGAAAGCACGTTCGGCCCTCGGGCATCCCTGGAGCTGGCTGACTCGCACCAGAGGCATACCATCTGCCACATTGAAGACGGCTCCGTTGAGAATTCGACGGAAATCGGGGTCCTTCTGGGCCTCGATCACACCGTGGACGCCTGTGGGGCAGAGGTACACTGCCTCCCTGACTGGAGATTCCAGCACACCGACGACGGAGGCGAGAACCTTTTCGAATGGCTCAGACACGACGCGCACTCCAAGGACGACCGAGCGACGGAGCGATGAGGGTGCGTTGCTGTCCGGGTTCGTCACGACAGTGGCTCTTGGTCATTTCGGAGATCGGAGTCATCGCTTACCGAGGCATCGGTCAACACGAAGACAGCCTGACACGGCTTCAAGCCGAGTGCTCGGCCCAGGAAGGAACTCATACGCAACCAAACCTCTCGGCCAACACCCGCCGACAGAAGACCGAAGCCAAGGCTGACACCTCTGGCGACCTGGTAGCGCCATCCCGAATCGTGGGCGAACAGTGGTTGAAAAGGATAGAACGTGTGGTCCGACTCGCGGTAGTCGTGCAGGACCATGCCCGCCTCCCGCGTCCAGCCCTCGACGGCGGCACGATCGACCGTCTGGACATGGTGAGGATTCATGACGATCTCGTTGATGGGAACGAGGCAGACGAGTTTACCGCCCGGTGCCATGCACCGGCCCAACGCACTCAGCAGGTCTACCGGCCGGTCCATGTGCTCGAGAACATGGCTGCAAAGGATGACATCGTACTGCTTCTGCAGTAAGGGGTGTCTCTCCCAATCCGAAATGTCGATCGGCTGGAGATCCGTCTTTTCGAAGCCCCTGTCCCGCAGCATGGCCTCGACTTCACGAACGGTCTGGCGGTCGGTCTCGACCCCGAACAGGCTCGCTTCTCTGGGGCAGTGCCTGAAAAAGGTGCCCGCTCCGAAACCGTAATCGAGCACACGGCTCGCGCGCAGTTCCACACCGGCTCGTAGCAGCGCGTCCATCGCGAGCAGAACCTTCGCGGTGCGCATGTAGGCTAGGTGGTGGAGCGCGCTCTGCCTGCCCCTGTATACGTTCTCGAAGATCACCTGCGTCTGTTCGGTACTCACGATCGTGCGCCCCCGAAAGTCAGACTGTCTGAGGTGCTCGTCACCACACGCTTGACCACTAGATGCATTCCTCTGACATTATCCACAATGCGCTCAAAAGAGCGTAGCTGTCTCCAATTAACCAAGAGCGATCGAGACTCCCGTGCGCGTGCTGAAGAAACTCGAGAGGATCAAAGAAACGGAGGATTATTGGAGGAGGAATACGATCGCCACCAACTATCCGACCGTTACGGCCATCGAGTTGACCAACAAATGTAATTTTCGATGCACCTTTTGTCCTGCGTTCACCAGAAAATCCGGCTTCATGGACGCGGATCTGCTGAGGCACATACTGAAGACCACGAGGTTTTCAGACAGTCTGGTTCAGCTTCACTTTCACGGCGAGTCTTTGCTTCACCCCCAACTGGGCGAGATGATTTCGCTATGCAAGGATGCGGGACTGAACGTCGGGTTGTCCACCAATGCAAGCCTGTTGGATGAGAAGCGGTCACGAATCTTGATCCAGTCGAAGCTGGACACACTCGTCCTGGCATTTGACGGCGTCTCCAAAGAAATTTTTGAAAAATACAGAGAAAACAGTAAGTACGAACGTGTGAAAGAAAACATCTTGAGGTTCCTGGACATCAAGGAATCGATGGGTGCAGTGACGCCGTTTACGGACCTGCACGTGATCAAGATAGCCGAAGCGACGCCGCTCATAGACAGCTTCGTAGGGTTCTGGAAAGACACCCCGGTCGATCAGATTACAGTCAAGTCGTTCTCTACCAGGGCGGGACAGGTCGATGAGACCCAAGCCCTCAAAAAGGACTGGTACTTCGGAAGGAGATCAGAACGCCACCCATGTAGGTGGTTCTGGAGCTCAGTGATAATTCTGTGGGATGGCAGGATCGTACCGTGCTGTCACGATATGCAGGGCAAGATCATTATCGGAAACATCAAGGACAATACTCTGGAAGAGATATGGAACAACGCGAAAATGCAGGCTCTAAGAAAAGCGGAAATCGAGGGTCGCCATGCCAGCATTTGCGAGAATTGTAGCGAATGGTATGGAACTCCCCCGGGCCTGTTCCGTTTCGTGTCCTCGGCTGTAATCGAGAGATTCAAGAGAATGGTTGGATCCGAACATTCGAATCACCCTCAGATTTTCGACGTTCGGTACAGACGGAATGGCCTCCCTACAAATACGGCCAACGTGCCCTTCAGTGCAGATTGAAGGAAGGCGCTGACCCAACTCTGCAGTCTCGAGCCAATGGGACGCACCCGTTGAGTTCGACTATTCTGGCGCCCCTTTTGCGCTCGCTTCATCGCCACTGATTTCGCCGCTCTCGTCGCCACCCCCGAGCATCCCGTCGTCCCACGATGCGACGACGCTTCCGACCGACTGGCCCATATCGATTTTCTTCCCAAGAAGCAGCAACGGCACCGCACGGAGGTAGCCGAGATCTCTGGCCATCGTGCCCGTCAGTACGGCCCCCAGGGCCGCGATCGCGCCTAGCGGTCCTTCACTCTCTACACCGCCACGCATGCTCTCGAGAATGTAGCGGGCACGGAAGGCCATGCGCCCTCCCCAGAAGGCGAGGGCCAGAACCGCAAGCAGAGGCAGATCTTGGGCCACGAGAAGTGCGATGGGCAACGCGGCCAGAACCCCACTCCGCACGAGGAGCTTCGCGACGATCTCCGCGCGCTTGATGTGCTCGACGATACAGGACTCGATGACTGCGGTCATGGCGCCCTCGTAGCTCTGCTGCGACAGCCACGTGAAGAACCGATCGGGGTGCTGGTTGTGGACGACCGCATCCGGAGCACTCACCAATTTCCGCGAGGGATTCCGACCGAAGTAACGCACTCGCAGGCTCGTCTCGTCACCACGCCGGTCGAAGTAGTCGAAAAACCCGATTCCTTCGGCCTCGAATATGTGCCTGCGAAAAGCCATGTTTGCACCGGTAAGACCCGAGTCTTCCATGGCGCGCATTGCCGCTTCGAAGTGGACCTTGTGGATGAACCTAGCGAATCTCCGGTCGTCATCGAGATTGGAAACCCGGCCCGCTACTACGTCCACCGCCGGATCCGAGAAGGGTCCTGCAATGTTCTCCAACCAGGTTGGTTCTGCGCGCGCGTCGGCGTCGACGAAGGCGACGATCTCACCGCGTGATCTGTCTACTCCGGTATTGCGCGCCACCGAGAGTCCGCCGTGGACAATCTGAAAATGGCGAACGGCTACCCCACCATTTCGTCGCGCCCAATCCATTGCGATCGTCCGCGTTCCGTCGGTGGAACCGTCATCGATGACAATGACCTCATAGGAAAGCCGGGTCTTCTGAGCAGCAAGGCTATCCAGGCAGGATGACAGATGCTCTTCTTCGTTGAACGCGCAAACCACCGCAGAGATGAGAATCTTTCTAGACCTGTCTATCGATGACCCGTCCATCGACGACCTATTCATCGATCAGCAACTCCCGGGCGACCTCGAAAACTCCTCGCAACTCCAGGGTTTCGACCTGTCGCGCAGAGATTCCGGGACCGAACGCGATGCAGGTGCCGTGACTGTCGGCGTGGGAAGGGTCGTAGCCGTGCATACCGGAGATGTGTGCGTCCGGAGAGTGAAAAAAATCCGGCCACACCAGAACGCCTCTGTCCGCCCACCAGATGAGGTCGCCGTACGTCCGGTCAGCCACTGGCACGTGGAGCGACTCGGCGAGTTGGGATGTGAGTACGCGTCCCCGTGACGCCAGTACATGGCTCTCAAAGATTGCCGGCGCCAATTTCGACCGGGCGTCCGGCGTCTCGAACCAGACCCGAAGCATCGTGGAATCGAGAAAGAAGAAGAAATCCTTGCCCACTCGAAGGCCCAACTCGTTCGCTATACGTACGACTTCAGCTCCAGCGTCCACCCGCTCGTGAACCTGGCTCATGCCGTGGTCCCCGACGATCATGAAGCGGGCGTCGGGACGCCGAGCGAGAAAGTCCTCATGGAACCGGCGTATCTGGTCGTCGACTCGGGCGAGTGCTGTTTTCATGCCTGCATGATCCGGTCCGAGTTCGTGGCCGAAGGCATCGGGAGCAGAGTGGTAGACGAGGAAGAGTTTGGTTGTCGGGCAGACGGCCGCCTTCACCGCCAGGTCCAGCCGCTCCTCGTCGCTCTTCGTGTTGAACATGCCGAGTGCGGTGAACGAGTCGTAGTGGGTGCGAAAGCCATCCTCGGCGACGAGGGAAAGCAGCGACGGAACGGCAAACGCACGGGGATCACGATGATCGTAGTAGTCCTCCGTCAGACAGAACTTGTCCAGCAGACGCAGGGGGATGTAGTAGGGACCGAAACCATGGCCCTTGCGTCGCATGGACTGGCGCAAGATACGACGCAGAACCTTCCGCCATAGGGCCGAGGTGGACAGCTTTTCGAGCCCGTGTAACACGCTCAACAGTGGCTTCAGTCCAGAGTAGGGACTCTGCTCGGGGTTGTGACCGATCGCGGTGAAGAAGCCGCTTTCCGCCGGTGACATACCCGTCAGCATCTCCGTCCTTTCACAAAATCCCGGGCTGGGGATCACGCGACGGTAGTGGCGTCCGGTCTCCGCTTGCTTCCACAGGAACGGCGTCGTTTCGGGGTCGATGTAGTCCCACCGACAAGCATCCAGTAGAAGGAGTACCAGGGGAGTCATGGGTCCAGTCGCATCTGTGCGGCGACCCATCGCAGTTGATGCCAATGGGTATCGGCACTCACCTCTAGGGCTATGCCATTGAGCAACACCGCGGCTTTCTGGGCAAGCTGGGCGTCGATGCCAGCGGGAGAATACGCTGCAAAAAGGTACATCTGGGCCAGGTCGAGAGATCGTGACCGGTGAGTCGCCGTGCGTCCCTTAGCTAGTATCTTGGCGGCTCGGCGCACACGGAAGCGCCAATGTCTCTCGAAGCAGTCTGCGACTTCGGGAACCGACGCCAACGGCCGACCGAGGAAGGAAGAAATGGCGGTGAGCATGTGCCGAGTGAATAGATCGTGTGTGCGATCGTAATGAGTCAGCATCGCCGGACCATCGAGGGGCGAGCCATTGGGGTGCAGTTTCTCGTTCAGGGCCCAGGAAAACCACTCCGCATCGTCCCCGCTCGTCTCGGGTAGCCGACCAACCCTTTTCACACGCTCGACGTAGCTGTGATGGTAAAGGCCGTGACGCAGGAGCAACACGTCGACGGCGGCCAGGGTGGCCTTCGCCATCTGGTTGCGAAAGAAGCGCGCCGCTTCATCGGCAAGGGGCTTTCCGAAGTCCTCCCGCATCGTGCTGCCAAGAAAGGTCCATAGCCGAGTACGGAACAACGTAAAGGCTTCCCGCATAGGTAACGTGCCGACCGGCCCTGGTCGGACCCGTCTGAGCACCGTGTCGTCGCCCCTCAGCAGAGTGCTGGCGTGCTTGAGATCGTAGCTGAAGATGGAGGGCCGCAGCAAAGCCAGGCGCAGCCTGTTGGTCCAGGTGATGTCCACCCGGTGAATTTTGAGGTCCCTCGCCAGGCCCGCTCGAAGCTTCTGAAGGTCTCGACGGGCAGGCTTGTCTCCACCCACCACCAGGACGTCGTAGTCGTTGTAGGGCCGCCAGGTATCACGCTCTCGTACCCAGCCGCCTTCTCCGCGCCCATAACCGCCGTAGAGAATGATCGCATCGGGGCCGCGGAAGGCTTCCTCACAACTTTCCGCCAGAAGGGTCTTGTGGCACTCCAGGACGCGGCTCTGCTCAGTCACGGGGCCGGCACCACCGCCCCGGCGCTTGGTCGCCACTCCCGTATGGCCTTGCGATGCACTAGGTAGGCGACCACCGCATAGGACACCAGCACGCAGAGGCAACCGACGATTGGGT
>JAPYQK010000126.1 GCA_029941275.1 Longimicrobiales bacterium
GAGCGCGAAGATCAACTCGACGCTCGTCTCTCGCTGAGTTTGCTCGGTGACCCCGCCGACCCGGACTCGCGCTCGGCTCCCGAGGTTCTCACCGGTGATCGTGGGCTCGATCTTCAACTCCGGCATACACAACACCGCGCACGCACGCTCCCCCTGTGCTGCTCCGAGCGCCGGAATGAGCAAGGCAGCCGCGAAGGTGGCAAGCGAAGTGAGCCTGCGTGCGACCACGCTAGACCCGACCAGAGGCGGTGACATGGAGCGCAAATTCTTTAAGGTCTGGGCCCGGCTGAAGCTGTAGTTGGAGACATTCGGTAGGTCGCCCACTATCTGAACGGTAACTCGTCTACGACATGGCAGGTCCCACACGCGGACGTATAAGGAATCGGCATGGCCCTGCCCGGGGCAACACCCCATACCCCGACATTGGTCTTCAAAGGCACGTCGAACACATGGGAGTTGATCGGCCCTTCCCAGTAGGCGTTGTTCTCTTCATGGGCTGCGTTTGTATAGGGAGGGGTTTCGATCATCCTGCCGAAATCGCCGGCGATACCGCCAGTATTGGCCGTTCCGGGCATATGACAGGCGATGCATTGGGTGGCCTCACCTTTCATCCTGGCGTTCAGCTCCGTTTCCATGTGAGGCAGAATGTCTACGGTGTGACACCTTTGGCACAGCGGGGAGTTGGGGTCACCGGGGTCGTGCATGAGTGAACGCGGGTACGGCGTGCCGCCATGCATGTCATGGCAGTCCGAGCAAGTGACCATGAGCCGGTCGTTTCTGTACATCTTAGACTTAAGGAAGTCTGAGTATTGCTGGTGAGGCTTGCTCGAGTGGATATCGTCAGGCCAGATGTTGTTTGCCGTTCCGGGGCCGGGCATGGTGGGCCCCTTCTTGACCGGGTCGGTAAACCTCGTGATCAGGGTGTGGCGGCTGATTCCAGGCCTCGCGAGTTCGCCCTCGAGGCTGAGAGCTTGTGTATAACCCAGGGTTTCTCCGCCGTACCCCTGTCTCCGGTCGTGGCACCGGCCACAGACCACACTGGAACGCTCGGCTGAGAGCAACTTGGGATTGACGATGAGGCCGGATTGCCCTTGGGTCGCTACGTGATCCGACCCTGGACCGTGGCAGTTCTCGCAGCCGATGTTGATCTCGTCCATCGAGGGGTCGTCGTCGATGTTCATGGCGCCGCCGGGATCATCGACGGCCCGGACGAGAAACTGGCCGGTGGCCTCGTCTTCGTACCGTTCCCAGCCATTTAGATGACAGCTCGCGCACATGGCTTGGACGGTATTGGTGTTGACGGGCGGGGCCTCGATCAAATCGTCGGGAGTCCCGTATTGGGCATCCCCACCGGCGGACCACCAGAGGTAGAACTTGTAGTCGTGCCAAACCCGGCGCGATCTGTTCAACCGGTTGTCGCGGCCGGTCATGTTGTACCGAAGCAGGGTGTACCATCCGGGACGATCTCCCAGCTCCGGTGGCGCCGAAACGATGTACCGTTGGTCGTGAACAGCCCCGCCGTACATGAGCTTGACTTCCAGGTGAGCCGGGCTGTTGGGGTCGGTCGGGTTGAGGCTGTTCACCATGGTGATGTAGTACTTGTCGTCGGCGCTGTTCTTCCATAAAAAGACGTCGGCAAAAGTCGTCTCGATCGGCAATCGAGCGTCGCCAACAGCTCTCAGCTTGAACTTGTCGTTATTCCTCCGGGAGTCGTAATCCCCGATCTCGAGGTGCGTGCCGTTCTCGTAGCTGTCCGTCTCAGGGAATGATTCGAGCGCATCAAAGTATTCCGGATGTTTCGAATAATCCTGAAGCGGCCCGGGAGCCCCCGGTACGGTCCAGCCGATCTTGTGGGCGGTATCTTGCCAATGACTCTCGTCCTGATGGCACGTCATACAGTTCGAACTGCCGACCGCTACGGCCTCCGTGGAAGGACTGCTCGAGATCCGGATGGTCCTCGAATCACCACGCAGCAGTTCGGCTGCGTAACTCCTTCGACTCGAGTCTCCACCCGGCAGGTGTTCGGTGTCTCCCGCTGCGGGGGTTACATGAATGAAGAACCTACCGTCGGGGACAATCGGGATGACGAACTCGCCTCGAGAATCCGTGGTGGCTTGCGGAAAACCTGTTCCACTCAGTCGGATTGCGTCCTCCAGCGGTTCATCGTAGGCCTCCGCTGGGTACGGCGGGGCATAGATGGCACTGGCGGTCATCTGGGTGGTGACGTTGATCGCGGTCGTAGGCACCAGGTGGACCGTGGCACCAGCAACGGGATGTCCGGGATTGGTGGCGTCGCCCCCGACGATCAAAGCGCCCGATGCGCTCACCACTCGGCCCGTAAACTCGGTGGGCTGATCGGTGGCGGCGAGCATCACTCCCGCGGCCCCCACGACCGTGAGCAGTGCCGCCAGTCCGGATAACCCTATCGCGCCGCGTTGGTGCATCTCTCGTCTTGGTTAGTTTGTGTCAGTCGCTGAAGGCGCCAGCACGATAACTTCGGAGCTTGGCCTGTGATAGAGCGCCCCGGTGCGGGACGTTCGGCGACTTCCAGGCTCTACTTCCCCGCCAGGTAACAATTGTTTCACTCGTCGCCAAGCGGGTTCGAAAGGAGCAGCGTGTGAGCTTCAATCCGCCGTATAGAGTATTCGCCGTCCTCGTGGGTCTTTTGCTGGTGCTGACCGCGCCTGGGGAGACACAGGCACAAGCGACCTATGACGACCTCTGGAAGTTTGCCGAATGGTACCGAAACGACCAGAACGAGACGGTCCAAAGCGTGCTCTTCAGCGGAAGATTTCAATACGAGTTTGCATCAGTCGATGCGGACCAGGGGACGCACAACCAATGGAACGTCCGCCGCACGCGGCTCGGCGTGAAGATGGCGTTGTTCAACCGACTGACCGTTCACATCGAGGGGGGCTTCAATCCCCAGGAGAGAGACCCGTTCTACAAGAGGCTCACGGACACTTATGTCGAATGGCAGGCGAACGACGTTTTCGCACTGAAAGTCGGTAAACAAGGCGTTCCCTTCACGATGGACGGATCGACGTCGTCGAAGGAGCTTCTGACGATGGATCGCAGCAACCTCGCCAACAATATTTGGTTTCCCCAGGAGTACATGCCCGGTGTGACGGTGTCAGGTGGGCGCTCCAATTGGGTTTACCAGTTGGGTGTTTTTACGGGGGGGACTGCGAATCGGGAGTTTGGTGATTTCGACGGGAGCGCTTTCACCCATTTGTCCGTAGGCCGCGACTTCTCCCAGGCGCTCGGAGCCGAGGACGCACTGCTGAGCGTCAACTATGTGTATCAAGATCCTCATTCGAACAACACGTTCACTAGGGAGCTTCAGCACGTGGCCTCCGTGAACTTACGGTTCGAGGCTGATCGGTGGGGGTTCCGCTCCGACCTTGCTACCGGGGTGGGTTACCTGGGCCAGAGCGACTTGTGGAGCGTGATGATGATGCCGTTCGTCAACCTCACTACTCGCCTGCAGCTAATCGCCCGCCACACATATATCCGCAGCGAAGACGCGAACGGGGTCCGTCTGGCGCGGTACGAGAATCAGGTGACGGCGGGTCGGGGGGACCAGTACAACGAATTCTACGCTGGGGTCAATTACTATTTTTACGGCCACAAGCTGAAACTGCAGAGTGGTGTAAAGTTCGCAGATATGGAGGACAGCGCCGCCGACGGCGGGGAGTACTCAGGGATGGGTTGGACGACGGGCCTTCGTGTGAGTTGGTGAGGCGTAGGGTTTTATCGACGAGAAGGAGCGGATTGCACTAGCTACCAGTGGCAGTGGGGGACGTGAGGCGGCGGGTCTCTTCAGCCGCGACTGCCGCGAAGGGCTTCGGTAATCGCGTCCGAGAGTCCTTCCGGATCATCGGTCCCTATGCGGTAACGTTTCCCGTTCTTCATCTGCAGCTCGACTGCCGAGAGACCGGACACCGCGAATAGCCAACCCCCGGGTATATATCGAATCCCCAACCCGTAGTACCAACGGTTTCTGACCACTTCGTGCGTGTCGATGTCGCCCAGAGAAAACGCCCTACTGAATACACCCGGCCCGAACCGGATGAGTATGATCCGATCGTCTACGCTTACCCTCAACGTCGCGAACGCCACCGCGGCGAGGACCACCAAAATCAGGGCGGCCAGGGGAAGTAAGGCGAACCCTGTGACTCCCACCAGGTACACGACAATAGGTATCACCACGCCATATATGGCGAGCAGGACGGAGCCGACTTGTGTGTGGACGTATGGTTTCATCATCGATCGCTGGCCTCCGATTTATCTTCGGCCTCTGCTCTTCGGCCCCCGTGGTTTAGAGCGGGTGCCTACTCGGTCGAAAACGTGAAAACGGTCGTGGTCCGATACGGTGTGCCCGGCCGTACGATAGGCGACGGAAAGTTGTCGTGGTTGATCGCGTCGGGATAGTTCTGGGTTTCCAAGCAGAAACCGACCGGGTTGCCGGTGTAGAGCTGCATGGCGGGCTGATCCGTCCACACCTCCATGACCCGCCCGTTGCCGAGTTCCCTTACGCGGGCAACTAGCACGACGTCTGGGGCGTCGGTATCGGCCACGCCTACACCATCGGTGTTCGCGGGATCGGCGCCAGGGATGGCCTCGCCGCTACTGTTGAAGACGAAGTTGTGATCGTAGAAGCCGTCGACGGGCTCGTGGATCTGGTCGACTCGCGCGCCGATGAATTCCGGGGTCGTAAAATCCAACGGAGTGTTCGTCACCGACGCGAACTCTCCGGTCGGGATCAACTCGTCATCGGCTAATGTGTACCGATCGGCGTTCAACCAGAGTTCGTGCGTCGACATGTCGCCGTGGCCGCCCAAGTCGAAGTAGGCGTGGTTGGTCATGTTGACGATGGTGGGTTTGTCCGTGGAGGCCGTGTAGTCGAGTCGCAACTCGTTGTCGTCGGTCAGCGTGTAGGTCACCGTCGCGGTCAGGTTGCCGGGGTAACCGTCTTCGCCGTCGGGGCTCACATGAGTCAGTCTGACTCGCGCTTCGTTCCCGGCGCCCGGGAGCGCTTCGGCATTCCAGACCACCTTCGCGAAGCCCCGATCACCACCATGGAGATGGTGTTTGCCGCGGTGGTTGACCGTGACGTTGTACTCGTCGTCGTCGATCGAAAATCGTGCGTTGGCGATTCGATTGGCCACTCGGCCGATAACCGCAGCAGCGGGAAATCCCCTTAGATACGGTTCCAGGGTGTCCGCCCCTCGGACCACGTTGATCGTGTTCCCGTCTCGGTCGGGGGCCTGAATCTCGGTGACGATCGCTCCATACGAGATGATCTTTACGGTCATTCCGTTCGAATTGCGCAGGGTGAACAGCTTTACATCCGTTCCGTCGGGCATGGACCCGAAGTCAGCTTCCTCAATCCGTCCGTTCGACACTTGCGCAGAGGAGGGGGTGGGAAGGCACGGGGCGGTGAAGCACAGGGCGAAAAAAAACACCGATACTGGGCGTCTCATCGGTTCCAATCCTCCTTCCGGCATCAGCGGGCTTCACGCACGCCCACGTAGAAGTTGGGGTCCACCCGTAGTCGACTACGGGCCGCCACCGACTGCCATTCGGCGGTCGGGCGGAGCAGCGTGAAATCATCCCCGCCCGTCGAGACACGGACCGGCATGTCGAATCCATCAAGCACGTTGATCCAACGGTAGGAGGCGGAGTCTCCGTCTATGCGGTATTCGAGAACGGGGATCCTGGTGCTTCGCAGATACTGATCGAACACCCTCGACAAGTCGATACCCACCTGTTCGCTGATGTATTGCTCGACATCCTCACCTGTCACGATCGAGTGCCAGAAGGTCTCATTGAGCCCCCGAAGGACGTCCCGCCACAGTGCATCATCGTCGACGATTTGGCGGAGTGTGTGCAGGAGGTTGGCACCCTTGTTGTACATGTCGCTCGAACCGTCGTTGTTCACGCCGAAAGGCCCGACAACGGGTTGAGCGTTGGCGATCCTCCGACGTGTGCCGATCACGTATTCGGCCGCGTCCTCTTGGCTACCGGTGAGACATTCGACGTAGAGGTTCTCCGCGTAAGTCGCGAAGCCTTCATGGATCCAATTCTCCGCGACGTCGGCAGCCGTGATGTTGTTCCCCCACCACTCGTGCGCGGACTCGTGTACGATGATGTAGTCCCAAGTCAGGCCCTGTCCCGTGCCGGATAGATCGTTGCCGAGGTATCCGTTTTGGTACCCGTTGCCATAAGCGACCGCGCTCTGATGTTCCATGCCGAGGTGTGGTGTTTCTATGAGCTTGAAACCGTCCTCGTACCATGGGTATGGCCCGAACCAGTCTTCGAAACACTGTAGCGTGGGACGCGCCTGGACCCACTGTCTTCGGGCGGCCTCTTCGTTTTCGGCGAGTGGCCAGAAATCCATTGTCAGCGTGCCGAGTTCTCCTTCGTACTCCTCTTGCCAGTGGGCGTATTCGCCGATGGCCACGGTCACGTTGTAGTTGTTGATCGGATTGGTGACGAACCACTCGTACGTCGTAGTGCCGTTGTCATTAGCCGTTGTCGAGCGAAGTCGGCCGTTGGAGACCTCCTCAAAGGGATCGGGTACCGTGATGGCGATCCGCTGACTGTCCGGCTCGGCCGCTTGAAGGTCCTTGGTCGGCCACCACACGCTGGCGCCAAGCCCTTGGTTGGCGGTGGCCACCCAGGGATTTCCGCCGCGATCCTCCCTCCAAATGAAACCACCGTCCCACGGAGGATTCACGGCCGCGAGGGGCGTGCCGTGGTAGAACACGGTGATCTGTTTGATCTCTCCGACAGGCTGATCAGCCTCGAGCGTCAGGAAAAAAGCGTCGCCGTCCCTCCGGTGCTCGAGCGCGCGTCCGTCCTGCACGATGCTGTCGATTTCCATCGGGTCCTGAAGGTCGATCTGCATCTCGGTCGCGGTTTCGAGCACACGGTACGTGATTCGGTTCCATCCCTCTATTGCCGTGTCCACCGGGTCGACGGTGACGTTCAGATCGTAGAACGTCACGTCCCACCACGATCGCGCCGGCCCGTTCGAGCCGCGAAGAGTATCGGCATGCGTAAACGGGCCGACCAGCGCCTGGGCCTGGAGCGCGGTGCTCGACGTCAGCAACCCCGAGGTCAGCAGTGCTATGCGCGGGGTCAGTAGCACCATACCCGGGGTCAGAAGCACCATTCCCGAGATCAAGATGACTGTGCGAAGTAGGATGCCGACTGGAGGGAAGAGTCTATGCATAGATCTAGTATGCGAAGTTTCTGCTCAAGGTTTCGTTGAACCTGAGGCAGAGCGTTTCGTTGGACATGATTGAGAGGATTTCCTTGGACATGAAAGAGAGTAAGGGGATTCCGGAATCGATGGCCATGCGCCGCTTCTAGAAACTCTGCGCGAGATTTTCGATCCTTTGGCGGATCATCTCTCCCGCGGCGCGGAACCGCACGAGCGGATCTCCGGGCTCCTCGGCGGCGGGGTCCGGTATTGGCCAGTGCAGTCGACGAACGTCTCCGGGCAAAACGGGACAAACCTCCTCGGCGCAGAGTGTCACCACCAGATCCAGCTCGGACAGATCGATGGTGTCCACCGACTTCGAGTGGTGTCCGGTGATGTCGATTCCCACCTCGGCCATCGCTTCGATCGCGTGTGGGTTGACCGACACCGGACTCGAGCCGGCGCTCAGTGCCTCGGCCCGCCCCCTGAGAATCTCTCGCGCTAGCCCTTCGGCCATCTGGCTTCTGGCGGAATTCGCGACGCAGAGGAATAGGATGTTTTTGATGTGGTCGGTCATGGCCCGCAAGATGCGTCGCCCGCCCTCGTGGCTGCAAGAATCGCACGCAGCGGAGGAACGATGCGGGGCGGGTGTTCACACCGCGGGCAAGTCTCTATTTTCTGGTGGCTTCTGGTTGCCACCACAAGAGGACCTATCCTTGGTGCCTAAGACGACCCAGGTACAACAACGAGGCGAGTCCGGCCCGATCCACGCGATCGCCAGCCTGATTTTTTTCCTCGGCTTGCTGTACCTGTTCTTTTCCAGCATCGAGCTGATGGGCAATGCCTTCCAGATGAGTGGGGCGGGGCTAGCGGACCAGCTCCTGAAGATGGTGCAGGACCCGGTCGCGGGTCTGCTCATTGGTTTCTTGGCGACGAGTCTGGTGCAGAGTTCCTCGACCACGACCACCATCGTGGTCATCATGGTGGGCACCGGAGCGCTCACCATTCCGCTCGCCGTGCCCATCATCATGGGTGCGAATATCGGGACGACGACCACGAACACGATCGTGTCGATCGGGCACGTGACACGTCCCGCGGAGTTCGAGCGGGCTTTCGCGGCGTCCACGGTACACGAC
>JAPYQK010000127.1 GCA_029941275.1 Longimicrobiales bacterium
TTGCACATCCGGTGATGGCCGGAATGCCCGAGCGGGCCAAAATCTTCTTCGACCGGAGCCCCGTCTTCACGGTCGAGGAAGGGTTCGAGGGGGCGGCCCTTCTGAAGTACCAAGAGGCCGGGTCTCCCCTGTTGTCGGGATACCTACTCGGCGAAGAACACGTGCAAGGGTACGCCGCCGCCCTAGACGTACGTTATGGCGAGGGGCACGTCCTGCTTCTCGGGTTCCGACCGCAGTGGCGGGGGCAGCCATTCGGAACGTTCCGGGCGCTGTTCAACTCCGTGCTGTTCTCACAGGACATCGCGGAAGAGGCGTCAGGAAGTGGCGGTTTCTGGACGGCACCGTTGGAAGAGGAAGAAGAAGAGGCGGAGTCACCCGGCCCATCGTCCGGGAACAGGGACATCTGATCGTCGGGAGGGAATCACATACCAGACGACCGAACGGTCGCGCGCGAGTGCCAGGGGACTTAAGCTCCGATCCTACTGTTTCAAGGGCAGAGAAGTGTAGGCCGCATACGCCGAACTGGAGACCTGACATGACCGCGACGACCCCAGTCATCACGAGCACAGTCGTGACCGCGACGACCAACGTCATGCGACCACCCACACTCGTACGGATCGGGATGCTCGCCCTCGCGCTCTTGCTGGGTTCGGCGGACTCGGCCGTGGCCCAACGCGAGGCTCGGGAGAACGAAAGCGCCATCACCGACTCCCGTGTTCAACACCGCTCGTACACCATGCGGGAAACCGGCGAAACGATTCCGTACGGGCTCTTCATCCCCAGTTCCTACGATCCGAACGAGCCTAGTAAGCTGATGGTATCGCTACACGGTGCGGGGCGTCAGTACGATTGGCTCATGGGGTACGCGGGCTTCCTCGACCGGGCCGAGCGCGACGGCTACATCGTCGTGACCCCTTTGGGCTACACACGTCGAGGCGGATACGGTGCCCGCGGCGACGAACCGCAAGATAAGCTGGCCGAGAAGGACGTGATGAACGTCATCACCCTGGTCAAAGACGAGTTCAACATCGACGAGAACCGCACCTACCTCTGGGGTCACTCAATGGGCGGCGGCGGGACCTACTACATCTCGAGCCGGCACCCGGACCTCTGGGCCGGGTTGGGCCTAGTGGCGCCCAGCGGCGGCATGCGCGCCGACTACGTGGACGAGGACGCTATCAAGCACATCCCCGTCCTCGTGCTCCACGGCTCAGAGGACGCCACGATCCCCGTCGAACGGTCCCGTCAGTCCGTGGCACGCATGAAGGAGCTGGGGATGGAGCACCTGTACGTCGAGATCAAGGGTGGCGATCACTCGCAGTTCATCAACCAGAGCGAAGAAGTGGTCGGGATGTTGTTCGACTTCTTCAACATCGTGGCGAAGAGCCACTGATCGTTCACATCAGGAGCTGGGCAGATGGAAGAGACGGGACGGAGTCGTAGAGGGAAGATCGTAAAGATCATCGCGATCCTGTTTGTCCTCTACGTCGGGATGGTCGTGGCGTTCGAGTCGATGCTCGGGTTCTTCCAACCCGCAAATCAGAGCACCATGGTGGTCACCACTATGGAGGAGGACGGAACCTCACACGACCGAGTGGTGGCGCGCCTCGAGAGCGGTGGCCAGCTCTTCGTGGCGGTCAACCACTGGCCGCGAGCTTGGTATCGACGGACGCTGGAAAATCCGAACGTGCAGGTCACTCTGGACGGTGACAGGGGCGACTACCTCGCGGTACGTACGACAGGTGGAGAGTACGATCGGGTCAATGACGAACATGGGCTCGGTTTCGTGTTTCGATTCTTGACGGGGTTTCCGCGGAGGCACATCCTTCGCCTCGATCCCAGGTAGGGACGAACAAAAACCGTCGGGCCCTCGCAGTTCTACGCGACCCTAGTCAAACGGCCATAGTCAAAGGAAATGATGCTCGAACTGCTCTCCGAACCCTGGCCCTGGTACGTGGGCGGCCCCCTCGTCGGACTGATCGTCCCCCTACTCCTCTGGGCGGGCGGCGAGTTCGGGGTGTCGGAGAACTTGCGACATCTGTGCGCGGCCCTGCTCCCGACACGAAACGAATTCTTCCGATACGACTGGAAAGCGAAAGGGCTCTGGAATCTGACGTTGGCCTTGGGCATCGTGATGGGCGGAGCGATCGCCGGAACCTTCCTAGCCGCGCCGGACCCGCTCGTCGTATCCGACGCCACCACAGCCGCACTCGGAGCGATGGGAATAACAACGCTCGAGGGGTTGAACGCACAGCAACGACGCCGATGATTGTCGCCGGAGTGATTCTACTGCTGATCGCAGTCCTCGCCGGCTGGGCCGGGACCGCCCTTTTGCGTAACGGACCGGGAATCGACGACGACGTGGTGGCGGGCGAAGCGGCGGTACGACTCACTGCCATCGGCATCCTGCTGGCCTGCGCGCCCGTTCTCATCGCCGGAATCGCAGCGATCGTGGGCAGCCCGACGGCGTGGCCGCTCGGGTTGGCAGCCTGCGCGATATTTGTGGTCTACGGATTCGTCGCGAACTATGTGTTGTTCGGGTCCTGGCGTCCGGAGCATACGCTCACAAACGTCGCCATAGCCGCTCTGATTCTTTGGCTCCTGTCGAGAAGTGGGTGGCTTAACGGGTCCAAACCGGCCCGTCACGTTACGCTGACCCGACACCTGCTTTTCCGTCTCCGCGCCACGAGGATCCGCCACCCTTGACCGCCGTTCCCCAGCACCCGCGATGGTGAAGATCGACGTAAAGCAGCAATGGCAGCCGGCCCTCGCCTTGGTGATCGCGGCGGCCGTGATTGTGGTGGTCCAGCCCGACTCACGAGCGAACCGTGTCTCGACGCTCGATCTCGAGGAGACGGGCTTCGACGAACTCTACATTCAGTTTGTCGACGCCGACCGAACGAGGGCTGCGATCGTCGACAGAGGCGCGACGACGATCAGGCGCGGAGAGGCGTCCGAGCAAGCACCCGAGTGGTCGATCGAGAGCCTGAGCGGGGACGGCTGGCTCGCACGCTCAGAGGACGAAGGCGTGGTCTTCTTCGTTCCGGTGAGTGACGTCTCCGACTGGGTTTATCCGTTCCTCTATTCATTCGTACGTGAGCGCCGCAGGGGACTCGAACTCCCGGCTGCCGAATGGACCACTCTCTACGTCGACCGACTATATCAGGGCCTGTTCCTCCGTGTGAAGCTGCCCTTCGATCGCGCTGAAACCGCATCCCGTCGGGAACTACTTGCGGTCGAAGCCGGTCGGGTCGCGCAAGTCGACACTTGGTTCGAGCCTTCGTCGGGCGGTCCGGGCCTTCCTGATGACCTGGAGGTCGAAGCACGCCACGGGAGCTTGGCCTGGCTCTCAGCCGTACGCTCTGAGACCGAGACATTGTTGATGCTCTCGCGAAGGCCTCAGGAGCTGGGTCTCATGCCTCTTCCCGTGTCCGTGCCAGGCCTTTTTGCGGCCACACACGGGGTAGAGCCCACGTACGTGGAGGAGGAGCAGGCGCCAAGCTGGAACGAGAGCTGGCGCGCGTCGGTCGCGGACACGACTTATTTGGCCGAGGTGGAGTTGGAGGCTCTCGGAGCCGACTTCGAGGAGTATCGGGACGTTTTCTTGGCGGCTCTTCGGATTCACGGGGAGTTCCACGGAAACACGAGCGACCTTCAGGCCTCCATTCCACGTCGTCAACGCGCCGGAGTGGACCTCGACCTCACGTTGGAAGGGAACTGACGTGCGCCAGGAGCTGAAATTCGTCATCCATCACAGCGTGCGCCGGATGTTACTTGAGCGCTGGAGTCCCCATCTGGTCCGGGCACCATACACTGACCGTCTGGCCCGCTCGCACGTCTTGAGCCAATACTACGACTCACCGACGCTGTCATTCTCGCGTGAGAAACACGACGGGATTCCGATTCGCAACAAGGTCCGCCTTCGTACCTATGCCACTGATTTCGACAGCGGCAAGGCTGCGTTTTTGGAGATCAAGCACCGCCGCTTCAACGGCGTGCATAAGCACCGTCAGCGGATCACCAACGTGTCGCCTGCAGACTTGTCTCCGTCGTCCTGGACGTTCGACGATCCGGAGATGGGCGCCAAGTTCGGCAGCCTCGTAGAGAGGTACCATTTGCGAGCGTCCGCGCAAACGTACTACCAACGCGAGGCGTACGAGGCGCCCCAGGAAAGTGGGATACGCGTTACACTCGATAGCAACCTCGTGGGCCTCCACCCAGGGGAGCGACTGACGTCCAACTTGTTGATGGATCGGCAGCGAAGTTTGATGCCGCAGACACAATTCGTCTTAGAGGTAAAATCGAACAACGAACTGCCCCGCTGGGTTCACGACGGCATCGTCGCCTGTGAGCTCGAACAGAAAACCATCCCCAAATACGTCACCGCCGTCGATGTGCTCAAGCTCGGCGAGTTGACCGGATCCGGAGTGTACCTATGACGCAGGCCGCAGCAACTCAGACCGACCCCAATGGAAGCGTGGGATCCTTCTTGGACCAGATCTTCCGCTCCGCTGAGAGTGATATCTTCACGTTCTCCGACATCCTGCTGTCGATGGTGATGTCGACGCTCCTGACATTCGTAGTCGCTCATATCTACCGACAGACGCATCGGGGGACGAGCTACTCGCAGTCATTTCTTACCACCATGTTCTTGATGGCGGTGACGACGAGTGTGGTGATGCTCATCATCGGCTCGAACATCGCACGCGCGTTCAGCCTCGTGGGAGCGTTGTCCATCATCCGCTTCCGCACAGCGGTCAAAGACTCACGGGACACCGGCTACCTCTTTGCTGCGATGGTCATTGGTATGGGGTGCGGCACCCAGTTCTACCTCGCCTCGATGTCCCTGACGGCGTTTGTGTCCGGGCTCATGCTCGTGCTCTACGTGACGGACTACGGGATCAAGCGGAAGCTCGAGAGCATCGTGCGTGTCACGTACAGCTCCGCCAACGGCACTGCAAGCGGAATCGAGAACGTGCTGGATGGGGCGTACAAAGACATCCGCAGGATCAACCGGATGCTCGACGTGGGTGACGGTCAGGAGACGGACGTGTACGTCGTCAAACAATCGAAGTCGACTGATACCAAACAAGCCGAGGAGAGTCTGCGCCGCCTGGAAGGGGTCGTGAACATCGCCATTTACGAGAGCGATCAGCACGCGCCGTTCTGAGGTCGATCAACCTGACGAGATCTCAGTCCGACTGGGTCCAACTTGACGGCATCTCGAATTCGGGATGGCGAACGTCCTGAGGCGATTCCGACCTCTGGCTGTTTTCGACTCAATGGTCCGTTCGCTAGCCCAGCCGCCCTGCCTCGAGCTTACTGCTTGAACCAGACGGACGTCACCTCGCCCCTGACCGGAGCGCCTTCCTCCGCGCTCGCGGCTTCGAGAATAATGGTCCCGGCGGACAACACGCCTAGCAACACGGGAACACCGTTTACGAGCTCGGCCACGGCCCCCAGCGTCGCGGCACCGTGAAACTCTGGCGAGCCGGGCACGAACTCGAAGTCCTCAAACGTCAGGTTGACCACCAGCAGGCTCCCGTCCGCACGCAAACCGAAGACATTGATGGTCGGGCGGGTCAGGCCGATGAGGTCCGGCACACTTCCAGCGGTGGACGCCAGAGTCGTAAATACCTGCTCCTCCCCGTCGATCGTCATGCTGAGCGAGGCCTCACCTTGTCCGAATGGGATAAAAGCGTCGGCGGTACCGAACGTCGTGGAGAATGTGAGGTGAATCTCTGGCTGAGTAGTGAAACAACGCTCATCCGGGTTGAGCGGCAGGTCCCACACCGGCTCACCCATCGCGAGCTCCGCCTCGATCGCCCCTCGGCGGTCTCTCACGAACGTTCGAAGAATCTCCAACCAAGCCTCGTCAGCGTTCGGTGACAACACTGCGGCATAGCTGTCGATCTCCGCCAGGAGGGCTTCCTCGTTCCAAACGGTGTCGAGTAGCTCCCGGAGACGATCGAAGTAACGCGCCCGGATCTCGGGGAGCCCGTAAAGACGGTAGGGGAGCATACCAAAAGCGCTGACCGCCAACGGTGGCACACCAACCACGAGAGGACTGGTCGCAAACGCACCATCCGTGCCCCAGGGGATGAAGTGGAACTTCCTCGAGGTCGGCTCCAAGTAGAGGAAGAAATTGTTCTGGTTTCCGTTGTACCCGTCCCAATGCCCGATCAGCGATTCCGTCGCCCAGAAAGAGATGTAGGCGTCCAGGTCGATCAAGGGTTCCACCAACTCGAGCAAGTCCTCGTCGTCCGCGCGAAGAGCGCGGGTCAACTCGTAGAGCTCGTGACGGTCGTCGTACGTGTCCTGGAGCTTGTTCTCGAACGTCTCGACCCAATTCATACGGAAATCAGCGAGCTGCCCCTCGTAGAGCTTGCCATCACCACTGGCAAAGTGACGAGCGAGAAACGTTCGGTCGTACGATTCCAGGGTGGTGTAGACACCCATGTCTTCACCGTTGATGGTGAGTTCGGCGAAACCACACACCGACGCGGGGACTCCGGCAGCAGCAAAAATTTCGTACGCAACGCACTGAAAGACGTTCGAGGGATCCTGACGGTTGTTGTTGAGGGTCATCCGTCTCACACCGTCGATGTGTTGCCCCTGCACGAACTGGTTGAAGCGGAGCTTGATGGACGGACGGGTCTTACTCAAAGAACCGATGTACCCCTTCTTACGAATCCCGATTCGCTGTAGGCGCTCACCGTCGACGGTGGCCGTGGCCATGAAGTCGGTGTACTCGTAAATTGAGGGACCGTCGGAACAGCCCTCCGCCAGAACGGCGAAACTCCGGCCTTCTCGCCGCAACACCTCCAAGTCGTCCGGATCCATTTCGATGGACACAGGGACCGGCCGGGCCGTGGAGAAGATTCGTTCCGAAGGTTGAGCGATCCGGTTGCTGGACTCGGCGGGTTGGCCGCAGGAGGAGAGCAGGGCCACGCCCAGGAGCAACGCTGCCCCCGGCAGAAAACCCTGGAAGACCGCTGGCAAGCGCCGAGGGAAGTCTGCTCTCGAACGGCCGCGTGCCACCCTTCCGTGCATCACTGTGAAAACCAGAGCGAGGTCACCTCACCGCTGACCGGCGCGCCCTCTTCCATACTCGCCGCTTCGAGATAAATGCTCCCTCCGGACAACACGCCTCCTATCTGAGGTACACCGCCGACGATCTCCGTCACGGCCCCGAACGTGGCAAAGCCGTGAAACGCGGGCGACCCCGCCTTGAATTCGAACTCTTCGAACGCCAGCACCAAAGCGACCATAGTCCCACCCTCACGCAGACCGATGATGGTCACGGCAGGCTGATTGAAGAAGTCCGCCGATCTACCCGCGATGGCCGTCAGAGTCGTGAACTTCTGCTTCTCTCCGTCGATGAAGATGTCAAGCTCGGCCTCGCCGAGCCCGAATGGGATAAAAGCGTCGGCGGTCCCCCACGTGGTCGAGAACGTGGCGTGCACCTCCGGCTGTGTTGTAAAGCAGCGCTCATCAGGGTTGAGCGGAAAATCCCACACCGGCTCACCCATGGCGAGCTCCGCCTCGATCACCCCCCGACGGTCGCGGATGTACGTCCGGGCGGTCTCCAGCGCGGTCTCGTCCGCATACGGTGCCAACACCGATGCGTAGCGGTCGATCTCAGCGATGAGGGCCGATTCGTCCCAAACGGTGTCGAGAAGCTCCTGGAGACGGGCGAAATACCGTGTCCGGATCTCCGCGAGCCCATAGAGCCTATTGGGGAGCATCGCGAAAGCGTTGACCGACACAGGTGTGGGCCGCGGCTGAAAAGGACTGACCCCGAAGACGCCGTCGGTTCCCCAAGGGATGAAGTGGAACTTGTTCGTCGTCGGTTCCAGGTAAATGAAGAAGTTGTTCGTGTTTCCATTGTACCCGTCCCAATGTCCCATCAACGTTTCGGCGGCCCAGAACGAGATATAAGAGTCCATGTCGACCAAGGACTCCACCAGCTCAAGCAAGTCTTCGTCGTCGGCGCGCAGCGCCCGGGCGAGCTCGAAGAGCTCATGACGGTCCTCAAACTCTTTTTGGAGCTTGTTCTCGAACGTTTCGATCCAGTTGGCCCGAAAGTCCGCGAGCTGCCCTTCGTAGAGCTTGCCATCACCACTGGGGAAGTGGCGTGCGAGGAATTCCCGATCGTAGCTCTCGAGTGTGGTGTAGACCCCCATGTCTTCATCGTTGACCGTGAGATGCGCGAAGCCGCACATCGGCGTGGCAACCCCCGCGCCGGCGAAAATCCGGTACGCCAGGCATTGTAGAATGTTGGAGGGATCCTGACGGTTGTTGTTGAGGGTCATCCGACTGACGCC
>JAPYQK010000128.1 GCA_029941275.1 Longimicrobiales bacterium
TGTTGGGGCACACCCACCACGCGAGGGATCACGTCGAGGGGGACTGTACGCTCCTCGTTCAAGCCCAGGTCCTCCTTGAGGCGCAACAGCTTGCCGACCGACTCTTCGATACGAGCCTCGGTCAAGCGCCCCTCGTCGACCGCTCGAACGATCGCGTCAACGGCTTGCTTGACGTCCGCCGGCATCAGAATGACGTCTGCGCCCGCTATCACGGCCCGCACCGCGGCCTCACCTCTCGGATAGAGACGATTGACCGCAGCCATGTCCATCGCGTCGGTGAACACGATTCCGTCGAATCCCAGATCTGTTCGAAGCAAGTCGGTGAGCACCCGACTGGACAGCGTCGACGGGATCGTCTCACCACTGATCTCCGGGACGGCGATGTGCGCCGTCATGATGCCCTTGATTCCGGCATCGATCGCCGCGCGGAATGGCACCAACTCGATCGCATCGAGCCGGGAACGCTCCACGTTGATGATGGGCAGGGCCAGGTGGGAATCGGTCCCCGTGTCTCCGTGTCCCGGGAAATGTTTGCCGGTCGCCACAGCGCCGTTGTCCTGAAGACCTCGAACCAACGCCACACCCAGGGTTGCTACCGCCTCGGGATCCTCACCGAACGAGCGAATATTGATGATCGGGTTGTCTGGGTTGTTGTTGACGTCCAGAACCGGCGCGAACGGAACGTGGACGCCCATGGCGCGGGCCTCCAGCGCCGTAATTCTCCCCAATTCGTAGGCATGCCGAGGATCGCCCGTGGCACCGAAAGCCATGAGCGAGGGAAACATGGTCGCCCCGCCCAACGCGATGTTCGTGGGAATGTGGACAGCGCCCCTGAAGCGGAATCCCGCCCCCGTCTCCAAGTCGGCGGAAACCAACAGCGGGTACTTAGAATGGTTCTGGAGGTCGTTTAGCTTGACCGCCACTTCGCTCGGTGATCCGACCGACATGATCACCCCCCCGATGTTCTCCTGCTCGATGACGCTGACGATACGATCGTGCGTCTCACTCCCTTCCGGTGCGAAACTGCCCAAGACGAAAGGCATCATCAGCTGCCCGACTTTCTCGCGCAGCGTCATTCGGGACAGAGTTCTCTGCGCCCAGGTCTGGGGCGCGGGCCTGCTCGACCCGTTAGAGGGCCGCGAGGGGCGGGGCGCAGAAGTGCCTGGCACACTCGCCGTCACCGGCGTCGGGGGCGTCGGGGCGGACGTGGTAGCCACCACCACGGCATCCGACGTAGGGGCCGAGGTAGTCGTAGCAGGCTGCCCGAAGCACGCCGAAAGCAGGAGCACCAGGATCCACGAGCTTCCCGCAGGGTTATTCTTGGGGAGTCGGCTAGTGCTCTGGGTTGTCATCCAGTTAACTCAAACACCCCTGCATCTACGGGAAGAAGGGCCCAAGTGTCTTTCGGAAGGCAAGTTATGAAGTTGTCGAGGGTGCCACAATCCTGCCTCGTCCTGCTCCTCATCGCCTGCTCCCGACCGGACCCCGAACTCGCTGATCCGTTATACCAAGATGGTGCTGCCGGGTTCAGTCCCATTCGACCGGGAATCGAAGTCCTCCTTGAGGATTCGCTCCATCTGGTGTCGGACCGCCGCGTCGGGCTGATTACCAACCAGACCGGGGTGGACGCGTCGGGCCGATCCTCGATCGATCGGCTCCACGAACACGCATCCGTTGAACTCGTGGCACTCTTTGCACCAGAGCATGGAATCAGAGGCACGGCCGACCCAGGCGAGGCGGTTGCCGACGACGTCGACACGGGGACGGGCTTGCCAATCCATTCGTTGTACGGTGCCGTCCGCAGCCCGACGCCCGAGATGCTCGACGGGATCGACGTCCTCTTGGTGGACTTCCAGGATATCGGCGCACGGTATTGGACGTACGTATCCACGATGACATTGGCGATGGAGGCAGCTGGCCCACTGGGGATCGATGTGGTCGTTCTGGATCGTCCGAATCCGATCGGTGGGGCCGTTCAGGGTAACGTCCTGGACCCGGCATTCGGCACGTTCGTAGGACGGTACCCCGTTGCTATGCGCCATGGTATGACGCTCGGAGAGCTGGCCCGGTACTACCAGGGTGAGGCAGGAATCGGGGGAGAGCTTCACGTCGCCCCGATCGACGGATGGAGTCGGGACATGGCTTTCGCCGAAACTGAGCTTCCCTGGATCCGCCCGTCCCCCAACATGCCCGACGTCGAGAGCGCCACGCACTACCCCGGGACCTGCCTCTTCGAGGGCACTGTGTTGTCCGTGGCCAGGGGGACCGAAGCGCCCTTTCAGCAGATCGGTGCCCCATGGCTGGATGGCGAGGCTCTCGCCGAGACCATGAACGGGTATGGGCTGACCGGCGTTCGCTTCGAGCCGGTCCAATTCATCCCTGATGCGCCCTCTGATGGAAAATTCGACGGGGTGCAGGTGGAGGGGGTCCGACTGGTTGCCACATCATCAGAGTACGATCCGACTCACTCCGCACTCGCCCTACTGGTAGAAACGCGGGCCCTGTCCGGTACTCAATGGGGATGGCTCCGGGCCCACTTCGATCGCCTTGCGGGGACCGATCTTTTGCGCCAAGCCATCGACGCGGGGGTAGGGGCCGACGAAATCCGGAGGGGATGGCAGGAGGAGTTGGAAGAGTTCAAACAGCTCCGAGAGCAGTACTTGATCTATCCCTAGGGCCCACTGGTCCCCGCCAGAAACGCCTCATAGAGCGCCCTGGCAACCGGTCCTACGTTGCCGTCCCCGACAGGCTGGTCGTCTAGCCGGACGGTCGGCCGTATCTCAGTGGTCGTGCCCGTAAAAAATATCTCGTCCGCCCCCCGTATCTCCTCCACGCGCACCGGCCTTTCCTCCACAACCATGCCGAGATCGCGAGCCAACTCGATCACGTACTGGCGAGAGACGCCGTGCAAGATTTGCTCGGTGGCCGGGTGGGTGGTCACCACACCGTCAAGAACCGCGAAGACGTTGGCGTGGGATCCCTCAAGCGCCACTCCTTCCTTGACTAGAAGAGCGTCCTCCACCCCTGCGTCCACAGCCGCTTGCTGAGCCAGAACGTTGGGTAAGAGGCCGATCGCCTTGATGTCAACTCGTCCCCAGCGGCGGTCCGGGACCGTGATGGCCTCGTACCCGAGAGTCCAACGGTCCGTCTCCGGTCGGACGTAGGCCTGGGCGAAGGCGTAAACCGTGGGCGGAGTCCCCTTGGGCGGAAAGTGGTGCGTTCTAGGCGCGACACCTCTGGTGATTTGTAGATACACGATCGCGACGTCGACCGCATTGAGCTCGTTCGCCGTGATCAGGCGGGTATGCATCTCCGGCAAGTCCGTCGGATCGTATTCGATGCGGAGTTCATCGAGACCCTTCTGGAGTCGCCTCATATGCTGATCGTGTCGGAAGAGTCGTCCCCTGTACGCAGGCGTAACTTCGTAAATGCCGTCCGACAGCAGGAATCCTCGGTCGTCTACCGAGATGGTCGCGCGATCCTTGGGCAGATATTCGCCGTTCAGGTATACCGTGTTCATCTATCGCTGTTTCCCAGGAGGGGCGCATACCGCAGGTGAGAATCGCGTTTTCCGTAGGTAAGGTCGGGCCGGTCGGGTGGCCCCGCCAGGCCTTGAGCCAACGTCCAACTCGAGCCTGCGACAGGTGTCTAGATCCGGCCACGAGCGTGAGTTGAACGAAGCGACACACGCCGCAGCTCGGAGACTAGGCCCCCCTCCCATGCGAGGGGGGCTTCCCAGAGCTATCGCTGCATGCTTTTTTATGGGGTCTTCAAGACAAATCGCGGTCGAGGCGCCAGAAAAAGCCCCCAGACCCCCCCATAGGTTTCACGACCGGTCCAAGGACTTCCTAAAGCATGACACGTTTTTCTCGAGCCCTCGTGGCCACCTCCGTAGTTGTATGCGCCGCCTTCTTCCATGCCACCCCCATGCAGGCACAGGGTTTTGCCATCAGTGCTCAGGCCGGTACCACGGGCGCGGGCGGCGGAGTGGTCCTCGGCCTGACACCCAAAATCAACCTCCGGGCGATGTACGGCGTAGTTCCCCGCGATCCGGCGATCACGGTCGACGACGTCAGCTTCGACCTCGACCTCCCCTCGTTCCTGCTCACGACCGTGGACTTGTACGCACTTGGCGGCCTGCACCTGAGCGCGGGTGGATTGTTGATCACCAATGAAGGCAACCTGAACGTTGTGGGGACTTTCGAAGGGGTCTCGGTGGATTTCGCCGGCACGTCCTATACGGGAGGGGCCACCGACGAAGTACGAGGGACTTTTACCCTGAGGAAGTTCCAGCCGTACCTGGGGATCGGGCTCGGCAACCCGATCGGGAAGAAAATCGGCATCCACTTCGATGCCGGAGTCGGATTCGGAACGCTACCCACAGTAGAATTGACCGCCACGGGACCGCTGGCGGACGATCCTATCGCCGGGCCCACGTACCTTGCCAACATTGAACGGCAAGAGGACCAATTCGATATTCCAGACTTGCTGCGGTACTACCCAGTCCTCTCGCTCTCAATCTCGATCGGGCTCTAGAGGGCTGGGGCTCTACTCGCCCTGCTCCAACTTGTCGAACTCTTCGATGAGCTGAGCCTCGTGAACGACCGGCTCCTCGGGTGCTGGTGGCGTCGCTGCCTGTGCGGCGACGCCATCCGCTCCCGCGGCAGCACCGTCCGCCGCCTCGGCAACGCCATCGGCACCAGCCTGGCTCTCGGCTACTGCGTCATCGTCACCTGACTCGAGTTGACGGGGTGCCTCTGCCGTAGGAGCGGAGATCAGCCCCATCTCCTGCTTCAGCGCGAGCAGACGATCCGCGACGTCACCTGTACCGCCGCCGCCCTCCAACTGCTTGAACTCGTCTTCTAGCGTTCCGGGGCCGAGCGCTTCGTTCACCTCTTGGTGCGCCAAGCTCTCGCGCTCCTGCTCCTCAATCTTGCCGGCCATGCGGTTGAAAGCATCGAAAGCGGACGTATTCGAGAGTCCCGACATGGTCTCGTGAATTCGCCTCTGGGCTTGAGCCCGACGCTGCTTGGCAACGAGGAGGTTCCTCTTCCGCTTGGCTTCTTCGATCTTGTCGTTTAACTGCCGAAGGGACCCCTTGAGCTTCTCGGTCTCTCCGGACTGGGCCCTCCACGTCTCGTCAAGCGCGCTGGCGCGCCCCGCATGCTCCTGTTGTCTGACCAAAGCCTGCTTCGCGAGGTCGTCCCGGCCTTCCTTCACGGCCAGCATCGCGCGGTGCTCCCACTGACGCATCTGTTTGACTTCGCTGTCGAGCTGCGCTCGGAGCTTACGCTCGTCCGCGATGGCCGCCGCGACTTCCCGCTTGGCCTTCGCGAGCTGATCGCGCATATCCAGAATGATCTGATTCAGCATCTTTTCCGGGTTTTCGGCCCGGGAGATGAGATCGTTGATGTTCGATTTTATGACCGTCGAAAGCTTCGTAAAGATGCTCATTTGCTTCAGCCCTCTCCTTCCGAACTGTCGCCGTCAGCTCCGGCGAGCACCTTGATCTGCCCGAGGTGCTCCGACGCGGCAAACTGAAGACTCTCCACCGAGGCCTGAAGTTCCTCGAAATCCAGAGTCTGCAACTCCAAGGTGTCGGTCAGGATCAACTCTCCATCCTCGATACCGTACGCTCCGTGCACGATGTCGGTCGCGTTCAGCTCAAGGAGCGTGCGGTAGAGGGCACTCAAGTCCGACTCACCGTTGGGAAGGTCCATAACCTTCAATCGCACGAGCAATACCGGATCGGAAAGGTGGACTACCACGCCTCCGCTCGGACTCTGCACCAGGAACATCCCCTCATCCACCTCATTCCACTCCAAATCCATCCGAATGAGGAAGCTCTCGAGATCGTCTCGAGTTACCATGATCGACTCCGTGCTCAGTGCGGCTCGTTGTCGCAGCCGCGGCCAGGTTGAACGAAACGCCCGAATCCAGTGGGCTCTTACCCTACGAACGACGCGGGGACCCGGTTTCTCCCGTCCCGCAGGAAGGCACCGTATTCTCGCGATGCGGTCTTAAGTCTAACATGAACGGTCGGCCTCCGGCGAGACTCCCCGGCCAGCGGCGCTTCACCGGTCCAACCCGCGGTTCGATTTCCGTCGGAGCCAAGTACTACTACACGGGTTTGACGAGACCCCACGGGGAAAGCCGAGACTCTCCGGGGACTCCGGGGTCAGGCGGGTTTGCCAACCCCCTCACGCACGGACAGCAAGGGCGCCAAATACTTACCCGTGTAGGAACCGGCCATTTCGGCGATCACCTCGGGGGTGCCCTCCCCCACGATACGTCCGCCCTCGCCTCCCCCTTCAGGGCCGAGGTCGATGATCCAGTCCGCCGTCTTGATGACGTCGAGGTTGTGCTCGATCACGACCACCGTGTTCCCCTTCTCGACGAGTTTGTGCAGCACGTCCAACAAGACCCGGATGTCTTCGAAGTGGAGACCCGTCGTCGGCTCATCTAGGATGTAGAGCGTGCTCCCGGTGGCCCGCTTGGACAGCTCGCTGGAAAGCTTCACGCGCTGCGCTTCGCCACCGGAGAGCGTGGTCGCGGACTGACCGAGGTGGATGTAGCCCAAGCCGACGTCGGACAGTGTGACGAGTTTGGCCCTGAGCCGGGGCACCGCCTCGAAGAAACCGAGAGCCTCGTCGACGGTCATGTCCAGGACGTCCGCGATGTTTTTCCCTTTGTAGAATACATCCAGGGTTTCCCGGTTGTACCGCCTTCCACGACACACGTCACAGGGGACGTATACGTCGGGCAGGAAGTGCATCTCGATCTTCACCAGGCCGTCTCCCTGGCAAGCCTCGCAACGCCCTCCCTTGACGTTGAACGAAAAACGGCCAGGTCCGTACCCCCTCATCTGTGACTCCGGGAGATTGGAGAACAGCTCTCTGATCGGGGTGAACAGGCCCGTGTAGGTCGCGGGGTTCGACCGAGGCGTGCGGCCGATCGGGGACTGGTCGACTTCGATCACCTTGTCGATCCACTCGATCCCGTCGACGCCGTCGTGCCGCCCCGGAACCACCCGGCTCCGGTACAAATCACGTGCCAGCGCCCTATACAGAGTCTTGTTGATGAGGGTAGACTTGCCCGATCCACTCACGCCGGTCACCGCGACGAAACACCCCAGAGGGATGTCAACGTCTAGGTCGCACAAGTTGTGCTCTCGTGCTCCTCGCAGCCGGAGCGCGCGATCTCCATTCCCCTCCCTCCGCTGGTCAGGCACCGGAATCCACCGCCGACCTTCCAGGTAGGCGCCGGTAAGGGAGGCCTCTTCAGCGAGCACGTCGGCGAGGGTTCCTTGAACCACGACTTCTCCACCCGCTCGACCCGCCCCGGGGCCGAGGTCGACGATGTGGTCCGCGACCCGGATCGTTTCTTCGTCGTGTTCGACCACGATCACGGTGTTGCCCAGATCCCGAAGCGCTTGAAGGGTCTTCAAGAGGCGCTGATTGTCCTTCTGGTGCAGCCCTACCGATGGCTCGTCCAGGATGTACAGCACACCGACCAGTCGACTCCCGATCTGCGTGGCCAAGCGAATCCGCTGAGATTCACCTCCTGAGAGCGAGTCGGCTGACCGGCCGAGCGTCAGATAGCTAAGCCCCACATCGTCGAGAAAGCCGAGCCGCTCTTGAATTTCCTTCAGAATCGGCGTCGCGATCTCTCCGTGTAGCACATGCCGGTCCGGTCCTGAGCCTATCGGTTGGTCGACGGGAAGATCGCGGAAGAATCCCAGCGCCTCACCGATGGAAAGATCTACGACGGCACCCAACGACCTTCCCGCAATCGTGACCGCCAAGGACTCCGCCCTCAAGCGGCTTCCAGCGCACGTGGTGCACGTGAGCGTGGACATGTATTCGTGCAGCTGCGTGCGCACCGTATCGGACTTCGTCTCCTGGTAACGGCGCTCGACATTCTCGATCACGCCGTCCCAAACGTCCTCGTAGTTTCCCTGGGCCTTGCCGGACCCGGCGCGATACGGGAAGCGAATCTTCATTCGACCCGAACCGTACATGATGGCGTGGCGGGCCTCCTCCGGAAGTTTGTTCCAAGGACTATTCGGCTCGAATTCGTACGCTGCTGCAAGTCCGGCGATCACGGAGTTGCGAAGATGCCCTGTCGGCGCACCCCACGGCAGAACGACCCCCTCGAGAAGAGAGATGCTCCCGTCGGCCAGCAGAAGATCTGGATTGACATGTTTGCTGGTGCCGAGGCCACCGCACTCCTCGCAGGCACCATAAGGCGAGTTGAAGG
>JAPYQK010000129.1 GCA_029941275.1 Longimicrobiales bacterium
GCGTACGACGGAGAGACCACATACTTCATTCGCGACCAAGATTACGTTGCTGGCGACCAGTTCACGGGGGGTGGGGGCCGGACGCCTCTACCGCAGGACAACTATGTGAGCGCCGTGCGGGCCCTCTCCCCTCAAACTGGCGAACGGGTCTGGGAGTATCAGGTGCAGCCGAGATCCAGCGCGGGGGTGCTTTCCACGGCGGGGGATGTCGTCTTCAGTGGGACCGTCGATGGCTTCTTCTTCGCGCTCGACGCGGCGACCGGTGAAGAGCTCTGGCACATCAATGTGGGATCCCGAGTGCACTCCGCTCCGATGAGCTACGCGGTGGACGGCAAGCAGTACATCGGGATCGCGGCGGGGAACGTCTTCTACACGTTCGGGCTGAGGGACTAGCGGCCACGACTGACTCAGGGGCAAGCCGCCACGACTGAAAGATCGGGCGGAAGGGGCCGGGGCTGTCAGACAGGCAGCCGCGGCCCTTTGTTATGTCGCCGTTCTCTCCGACAGTAATAGACGGTGGTAGGAGATCTGACCGAGATGCCATCCCAAGTGCCACGCGAGGTGGACCAGGAAGTGGCGGGTCGTGCCCTCGCCGATTCCTCCGATCTCTCCGCCACCGGTCGACGCGGGATACATCTGCTTCAGAGTCTCGTCGTCCAGTTTCTCCAAGGTGCTCGTTGCTGCTTGTTTGGCTGATGCGATGCGGCGCAGGATCTCCTCTTTCGGTACGTCCCGGTCCGCGAACTCGGCTTCTCGGTCACGGATGTAACCCGTGCCGCCGAGCACGGCCCCGATGTAGTGCTCCAAATTGCCGGCCAAGTGAAGAGCCAGCGTACCCGGTGGGTTTTGTGCATCGCCGGTGACCTGCCACAGGCCGGCTGGGTCGTCATACGACGCGATGAGTTCGCTCAAACGATCCAACTCACGCCCCACGATGAGGGCGAATTCTCTCCCGGCCGCATGGCTCATCGCCCATCCCCCCCGTCACTCATCGCTCATTCCCTCGTCACCCATCCATCCTCCTCACCGAGCGGCTTTCTTTCCGCAGCAACGATCACGATCGCAGGAAACTAACAAGAGAACCGCCTCCGCGCGGTGGTTTGACATGCCCATGGGACCGTCGCTAGCTTGCCCTCGACAAAATTGAAATTGCGGGCGAGGCATCTCGGAAGCCGGTGAGAATCCGGCACGGCCCCGCCACTGTGATGGGCTCGGCGCAGCAAGCGCCGGACAGGCCCCCTTGAGAACGCCACTGGAGCCGAAAGGCTCTGGGAAGGCGAGGGAAAGCCGCCCTAAGTCAGTAGACCTGCGCGCCCGCGTCGCTATGCGCTCTTCGAGGGGAAGAGATGCGGGTTTCTTTATGTGATCGGTCTACGATGCGTTGGGGCCATCCCCGCGGTAAGGGTGCGGCCTGTCGGCGCGCATGCTTCGCCGTATTCGTGGGCGTGGTAGCGATCGGTTTCGCTGGACCGGCCTCGGCCCAATGGCCCGGCGAACTGTCGGGCCAGATCGTGGACGCCGCCAACGGGACGCCCATCGGTGCCGTGGAGGTGCTCGTCGAGCCGGGCGCTCGGCGGACCTCGACGGACGCATCGGGCGGTTTTCGCCTGAGAGGCCTAGAGCCGGGTGCGTACCGGATTTCCGTTCTCCGATTGGGGTACGGTGGGACGTCCCGAGACGTGGACGTCCAGAACGGACGGACGAGCAGTGTAAGGATCGCCCTCGACCCCGTGGCGATCGAGGTGCTCGGAATCACGGCTACGGTGTCCGCCTCCGGAGGGACCGTCCTCAGCAGGGCGGCTCTCGTGGCTTCGGGCGCGAGCACCGTGGGGGATGCCCTCCAAGGTGTTCCCGGTCTCGTGATCCAGGAGCAGTCCAGGGGCGGCCCCCAGCTTGTCAGCTTGCGCGGCGCCAACCCCGATGCGGTCCTCGTACTTCTCGACGGCATCCCCCTGAACGACCCAGTCACGGGAGAGGCGGATCTCTCCAGCGTATCCGCTCGAAGCCTTGCGAGCGCGACGGTGCTACCGGGCGCGCTGTCCGCCCGCTTTGGCCCGCGGGCCGGCGCCGGGGTGATCCTGCTCCGTTCCGCCGTGGACTTGGAACCCCTGCAGGTGTCCACTGGGGTGGGGGCGCTCGGGCAGGCAGGCATGAGCGTGGGGGGTGGTCGGGGGTTCGGGAACGGGCGCTGGAACGGGCGCCTGGAGGGCAGGCGACTCGACGGTGGGTTCGGGTTCTCGATCCCCCCGGAGGCGGGCGGTGGGCAAGCGTACCGCAACAACGCCGATCTCGTGACGTGGAACGCCAGTACGGGATGGTCGAGTCGCCTCGGGCAAGGAGACCTGATCGCGACTGCGGGATTCGAGAGGCTAGACAGAGGACTGCCGGGGCGGAGTTTCGCGCCCTCACCGGAGGCGAGGCAGAAGTTCGACCGGGCACGTCTATCCGCCGGGTGGAACGCAGGGATGTTCGACGGGGGATCGCTGAGCGCGCGCACTTTCGCAACTCGACAGGTCTCCCGTTTCAGCGACTCGAACCCCCCATTCGGCACCTCGTACGACGATCGCACAATGCTTTGGGCGCTGGGCGGGGCTGTCGAAGGAGCGATGCCCGGACTCGGGGTGCTTCGTGAGATGTCCGGCGGAGTCGATGTGGACGTGCAAAGCGTCGAGTCCGATGCCTTGGGTTCGGCCGCACCCCCTCGACGCACCGATCTGGGGCTACGGGCGTCGGGTGCGTGGTCCGCCTCGGGAGCCGAATGGACTGTGTCTACGTCCGTACGCGGACATTGGGTGGGGCGCACCGATCGCTGGCATAAGAGCCACGAGATCGCGCTGGACGTCCCCCTTGGTGGCTTCTCGCTGCGCGTCGCTCATCGAAGTGCGTTCAGCCCCCCCACGCTGGGAGATCAGTTCTTCCGAGAGGGTGTGGGCGTTGAGCCGAACCCGGACCTACGGGCCGAGCGGGTACCGTCAGAGATGGCCGTACAGGTGACCTGGGCCGGCCAATTGGCCGGAATGGCCGTTCGCGCATCCGCGGATGTGTACAGGGGAGACATGAAGGGAATGATCGTCTGGCTCCCCGACTTCCGTTTCGTTTGGAGCCCGCGGAACGTGGATGTCCTCAGGTCCGGGGCTGAGGCGCGCTTTGCGGTAGCGCTGCCCCGAACCGGGCTGTCGCTCGACGGGAGCGTGAGTATCACGCGAGCGACATACGACCGAGAAGTGTCTGACGACGTCCAGGTGGCCTATCGGCCGCGCTTCGGTGCATCGATCAGCGCCGATTGGAGACGAGGCCCGTGGTCGATTCGTCTTGCTTCCCGCCGCACCGGGGCGCGTTTTCCCGTTCCTGCCCCCGTGAATGAGCTGGACGGATTCTGGGTGTCGGATTTCGGCGTGGGGCGTACTTGGAGCCTCGGGGCTTGGAGCGCAGAAACCCGCTTGAGAATCGAACGCGTCTTCGACGTCACGGACGCCCTCATTTTCTCCTTTCCCGACCCGGGCCGAACGCTCCGCGTTGAGATCCGGGTCGGTCAGGAATCGTAATCACTTCTTCGTAATCACTTTCGTAATTCACCAACTCGTAGTTGACCTTTTAGGAGGACCTCTAAAATTCCGGATCAAGCACCTGGAGCACACTCGCCGAGTAACAGGCCGTCCTCTTCCGTGAGGTGGCCGTTGCAACACCGGCCGTTCCAACCGTCGAGAACCGGGTGGACTCTGCGGACTGTGTGGCTGTCCACCTTGCTTCTGGCCGCCTGTTTCGGTGACGGTACGGAGGCTCTACCTCCGGAAACCGCGGACGTGGGGGTTGTTCTCTCGAGCATGGACCTGAGCCTCACCATCTTCGAGGTCGACAACCCGACGCAGACACGGCTCGTCGGCCTCGCTCCCACTGGCAGCCCGGTCACACTTGCGGTGCGCGGCGAGTTGGCGGCCGTTCCGCTCGGCTTCGTTCCGGCCGTCGCCGTGGTGGACCTGCGGGAGGGAGTCGTTCTGAGAACGGTAGCGTTGCCCCCAGGATCCGGCGCGACCGGGGCCGCTTTTTTGAACGATTCCATCGTGTTGGCCGCGAATCCCAGTTTGAATTCGGTCACGCCCGTCAACGTTTTGGCGGGCACGAGCGGGGAAGACATCGCGGTGGGCCGGTTTCCACAAGCGGTCGTCGTGGAGGGTGGTCGCGCGTACGTGCTGAACGCCGAGCTCGACGAGTTCTATTCACCGGATGGCGCGGCGACCGTTTCGGTCATCGACATCGAGAGTCTCACGGTCACGTCGACCATCAAGTTGAGCGGAGAGAACGCAGCCGCAGCCGCCGTGGGGTCAGACGGGCTGCTCTACATCGTGAATTCGGGGTCGCGTGGGGGAGCGAACGGATCCCTCTCCGTCGTGAGCCTTACGAGCTTGAGCGAGGCGGGCCATCACGCCGGGTTTGGTGAATTTCCCGGGAGCTTGGCGCTCGGTCCGACTTCCAGGGCCTTCGTGGGTTCGTTTTCTTACGGCGTCGCGGTATGGGATACGAGCCTGGACGCCTTCACCCGTGGACCGGCGGAGGCTTTGGCCCCTGGTGGCGTCGCCAGTACATTAGGTCTCGGGTTTGATGGGGAAGGGAGTCTCTACACGCTGACGCCAGACTGTCAGAACCCTTCCACCGCGAACCGCCACGATGCTGCGTACGAAGTCGACGTAACCATCCCGGTCGGGATCTGCCCGGCCGCAATCGCGTTCACCTCGGTGGAGGTGGGCAACTGACAGTCGTGGCCCCCCGACGACTGGTGTGGTGGGCGCACTTACCAGGGACCATGGCGATGCGCGTCGCCGACCGAGACTAGTCTAGCGCCGACACCGCCTCCAAGATGGCTTCGTTCGTCGGACGGATCCGAAAGTTGATCTCGATGAACTTCCATTGGACCACGCCGCGTTTGTCGATGACGAACGTGGTGGGGTGCGGGATCGGCCTGTTTGGTGCCGCTTCCGGGTTGAAGACTCCGTATCGGTCTATGACGAGGTGGCCAGGGTCCGCCAGGAGTTGGTACTCGATGAGCATTCCGTCTTCCTCTGCGACGCGGTCGATCATCATCTGCTGCTGCTCCATCTCATCCACCGAAACCGCGAGGAGCTCCGTGGTTTCCTTTTGCTCCGGGGTGAGTAGGTCTCTCAGCTCACCGAGCTGACGGGCACAAAAGGGTCACCAATAGCCCCGGTAGAATACGAGAACGACGTTCTTGTCACGGCGGAAGTCCGAGAGCGTCGTCACGGTCCCCTCGTAGCTCAACAGTGAGAAGTCTGGGGCGACGTCACCCACCGCGACTCTACCGGAATCAACGCCGGGAAAGTCGAAGCCGTCGTGCGGCCCGAGCGGCCGGGGCTCGGACTCTCCCACGACCCTCATTCCAACGGTGACTACGGCTGCGATGCCCAACACAGCCAGGATCGTTCCGGTCACACCCTTGGTGCTTCCGCCCATTCGTTGGTTCTCCTTGATGACATTCATCGTGGGGTCACTCTGACCCGAAAAATCCAATCCCACTGACTAGGGATCGGTTCCCGGTCACGAATCATGTGCCAACGGGGCCTTGGCGGATTAGGATCAGGGGGCACTTTATGATGTCAATCGGAATATATTGGGTCTGCCCTCCGCCACCAGGATGGGCGAAGGAGGGCCGAGTTGCTCTCCCACTCTCTTTGGGTAAATCCTGAAACGTTTGTCCCGGAATATGATGATCGGCAAGACCATTACATCCCGCTCAGTTTTCTTCACGGTTCTGCTTCAGGCTGTCCTCTTCAATCCACTCACTGGGCAGGGCGGGTACGGAAGTGCGGTTGGGGTCATCGGCGACGAAGTTCTGGTGCTCAAACCATTTTTCGGGCAGGGTCCCGGGGCTGCGCTTGTTTACGCGAGGGATCTCGGTGGCAACTGGCAGGTCGACGAGCAGCTCGGCGCCGAAGGCAGAGCCGCGACCGGCGAGGGGTTGAGTGCGTCGATGGCGGTGTCCGGGAATTTGTTGTTCGTGGCCGGTGGCGACGCGGGTGAGCGGTGGGGGGCTCACGTCTTCAGGCGCAACGCACTGAGGGCTTGGGGTAGGGTGGAGAGCCTGCCACTGTCCACGGATCGGGGCGTTGGTCCGGCCCAGTGGAACTACGAGGCCCTGGTGGAGATCCTCGAGCCACCTCAGCGGGCCGTTTCGACGGACGGAAACCGAACGCTGGTTGCCGAAATCGGCGGATTTGGTGCGGTAAGGGTGTTCGAGCGGGATCCCGACTCGGGTGTGTTGATGGAACAGGCCCGCTTGGTGCGTTCCGAGCCCGAGAGTGATGATCTATTCGGAACTGCACTCAGCCTCAGCGGCGACGTTGCGATCGTGGGTGCGCCCCGGCACGGGCGTTCGGGTGCCGCGTACGTCTTTTCGCGTGACCCCGCTTCAGGTGAGTGGAGTCAGGATGCGCTCATCCCCGCTCCGAGCCCATTTCCCGACAGTGAGTTCGGGGCTGCCGTCGAGATTGATGGGGAAATCGCGCTCGTCGGCCACCCGGGCACCGCCGAATCAAGAGGCATCCTCGTCGAGTACACCCGGGATGATGCGCGCGGAACTTGGACCGAGCAGGACCGCATCGCGCCCCGCGTGCGCACGATCGGTGATCGCTTCGGCTCGGCACTCGCGATCCGCGAAAACGAAATGTTGGTCGGCGCGCCCGGGACTGACCAGGGCCGCGGCGGCATCCACCGGTTCGTTCGCAACCGGAGCGACGACATCTGGCAGGCGGTCGAGATCTTTTCGGTGCAGGGTAGTGAGCCAGGGTTCGATCTCGGCTCTACGGTGGCGATCGGTGGTAACGTCGCCGTTGCCGGAGCGCTGGGCGCCGACGGTGGAAGCGGCCGTGTTGCTGTCTTTTCCCGCCCGGCCAACGGGCGGTGGGGGGAGGGGGAGTGGTTGAGTCTGCCGACGGAGCTTCCGGGGGTGACGGGCGAGGAGGTGCTCTGCGTCGATGGTCAGGCTGGTCGTTTCGAGTGTGGCGATGTCGACCTGCTCGCGTTTCTCCCTCTTTCGGGGCTGGGTCTCGCGCCGGGGAGTGAGGTTCAGGCCGCCGGCATCACCGACGTGTGGGGGTGGACCGATCCCGAGACCGGCCGTGAATACGCCTTGGTCGCCCGTGTCGGTGGGGCGTCCGTGGTGGATGTCACCATCCCATCGTTACCCGTTTACGTCGGGCTTTTGGCCGTAGAGGGTGGCACGGCCCAGGACATCAAGGTCTATGCGGACCACGCGTTCTTCATCGGAGCCGGCGATACGGGGATGCCCGTTTTCGACCTCCGGAGGCTCCGGAGTCCAGGAGACCTCCCCGTGACCCTCAGGCCGGACGCGCGTTACACGGGTATCGCGTCGGCGCACAATCTCGTCATCGATACACAGAGTGGATTTGCGTTCCCGGTCGGCGCCTCGGGCGCGGGTGACCCGTGCGGGGGTGGTCTACATATGATCGACATTCGGAATCCGATTACGCCGACGTTCGCGGGATGTTACACGGATTCCGAGGGTCTCGTGTGGGCCGGACGGACCCACGATGCGCAGTGCGTCGAGTACAGTGGGCCCGATGCCGATTTTCGCGGACGACAGATTTGTTTTGCGTCCAACGAAACCGCGCTCAGGATCGTGGATATCACGGACAAGGACGTTCCCCTGCCGATCGCTTCGGCGACTTATCCCGGTATGGCGTATATCCATCAGGGGTGGCTGACCGAAGACCAGCGGTACTATTACATGAACGACGAACTCGACGAAACGACGGGCCTGGCCGAAACGACCCGCACGCTCGTCTGGGACGTTGCCGAGCTGGATGATCCGGTCCTTGTAGCCGAGCACTTCGGGTCCACCACAGCGACGGATCACAACCTGTACATCAAGGGTGACAGGATGTATCAGGCCAACTATCAGGCGGGCCTGAGGGTGCTGGACATCAGTGATCCTGAGAATCCAGAAGAGATTGGCTTCTTCGACACGACCCCGTACGACGGGAACCCCCCTACGATGTCGGGAGCGTGGACAGCGTATCCGTTCTTTGAGAGCGGGACGATCGTCGTGAGCAGTACCCAGGAGGGGCTGTTTCTCCTACGGTCGGTACGAAGGCCCGTCTTTTAGACCTGCTGCCTTGCAGCTACCTGCTGATCCTGGTCTGCAGGTAGAAGAAATCCGCGTCGTTGCTCGGCCCCGTGT
>JAPYQK010000130.1:0-2329 GCA_029941275.1 Longimicrobiales bacterium
TCGAGCGTTCGATATAGCGCGGCGCGCGAAGGTGGGTCCAGGCCGAGTGCGGGCTCGTCCATGACGAGCATCTCGGGTCGGTGAACCAGAGCTTCCGCGATGAGAAGCTTTTTCTTCATCCCGTACGAGTACTCCCTCACGGGGACGTGGAGTGCCTCATCCAGGCCGAGCGTCTCGCACAACAAGGGGAAAGCGGCGGCAGCGTCGGACTCGCGCATTCCGTAGAGTTCCGCGAACAACAGACCATTCTCCATCCCGGTGAGGTCGTCCACGTGGACCGGTGTGTCCTGGACGATACCGATATTCCTGCGGATGTCCTTCGTGGGGGCACTCGATGGTTCACCGAAGAGGGTGAGCGTCCCTCCTTCGGGCGGAAGCTCTGTCGATACGAGGCGAAGGAGCGTGCTCTTCCCCGATCCGTTCGGGCCCATCACGACCACACGATCTCCGGGGTCTCCCCTGAGCGAGACGCTACCCAAACCTCGGCGGCCCGAGGGATAGGTGAAGGCAAGGTCCTTTGTTTCGAACAAAGCCTACATCCCTTCCAGGCCCAACTCCGTACGAGCCCGGTCCATGATTTCGGGGGTGATCTCCGAAACCCCCTTCTCACGCGCCCAATCAGTGTAGATCCGCTTCACCATTCCCCGGACGAAACTGGGTACTCGCTCGAGCCGGCCCGTCGCATCGGACGTCCATACGACGCGACCCCCGGCCGCTTGGCTCACGGTGGTGCTCTCTACTCCTGGTTCGGGCTCGATGTCGGCGAGCGGAATGTCCTCGGACAGAGCGAACGCGTCGTCTCGTCCGCCCTCGAGCGAGGTGCGGGCCAACTCCATGGGTTGGGCGGGCACTTCACGTCCGCCGATCTTGACGCCCATGCTGGACACCAGTTGTGTCTCCATCGGATTCGTGAGCATGGCCATCTCCCGTCCACACCCTCCGCAGGTGAACACCGCGGCGAGTGTTCCGTCACCGGGAATCTGCCGTTCGGCGAACGCCATGACTTCGTCACACTCCAAACACACGAACTTCACGAGATATGCTCCACGACACGCTCGGCGAGCGCGAGAATCGCCTGGCTCGAACGGGCCTTGGGCTCGGTAATCACGAGCGGTGTGCCCGAGTCCGTGGCGGTCCCGAGTCGCGGATCGAACGGGATCTCGGCCCAGACGGGCAAGCCGGTTTCTTGCTCGAGGCGCTTGTCACCATCACCCGTAAAAAGGTCGGAGACGTGGCCGCACTCGGTGCACGTATGTCCGGCCATGTTCGAAACCAAAGCGAGGGTGCCCACTTCCGCCTCTCGGGCCATACGAACGGACTTGGACACCACGAAACGAGCCGTCTCGGATGGTGTGGTGACCAGAAGCATCTGATCGAGGTCCGGGACCAACTCGAGGAGCCTCCCGATCTTGTCGGTGCCGGGTGGCACGTCCACCAGAAGTACGTCCAACGTCCCCCACTCCACGTCCCCCAAGAACTCTCGGAGGACGCCGGTCTCTACTGTACTCTGCCAAATGAAGCCGCCCATCGCGGGCTCTCGCCATCGTAGAGGAGCGTCCGCCTCCTGTTGGAGCAACTCCATGGACATTACGAGGACGCCGGACGGGCTTTTGGCCGGCGCCACGCCGCTCGGCCGATCGGAAAGCTGGGCCCCAGAAACGCCCAACATTCGACCCAGAGACGGCCCGTTTAGGTCGGCATCCACCGCCCCGACCGAGAGCCCCTTGGCCGCGAGAGCAGCAGCGAGGTTGGCCGTGACCGCACTCTTGCCGACCCCGCCCTTGCCGCTCGCGACGGCCACGACTGAGCGTACTTGTGTGAGGCGCTCCGCCAGACGGTGCTGCTGGTCCACGACCTGCTCGAGTAGCTCCGAGCCGGTGTCGTGTGTGACCTCCTGATAAGTTCGAATGTTTCTCATATGGGAAGACCCTTTATGGCGCGAGTTGCGCCCCTTTTTCGTCCACAGCGGTCAGTGCGTCCACGGGGCACGAAGCGCAGGCCTCGATCAGTCCTTCCCGGGTGATCGATCCCACTTCATTCACGAAGACGGCGATGTCCTCGGGGTCCATCTCGAACACACCCGGGGCTTCATCGACGCAGTCCCCGAAACCGACGCAGAGGTCACGGTCGATATGGATGCGCAGGCCCTCTATCATACGCTCGGACATATAGGGTCAGAAGACGTTCGCGACCGTCTCCGGCCGGTGGCGGATGTATGTCGCTCCCCAGATTGAGGAGCCCGTAAAACGTGTCCGTATGTGATCGGGCGGGCAAGGTCCTACCGAGTTGGCACACGCTCCAGCGATTCCATCTTCCACAACTCGGTCAT
>JAPYQK010000130.1:2429-8185 GCA_029941275.1 Longimicrobiales bacterium
GGTCCTACCGAGTTGGCACACGCTCCAGCGATTCCATCTTCCACAACTCGGTCATTTCACCCACTGTCAGTGGCATGGTCCGTCTCCTTTGGCACGAAGCTTAAGCCCTAACGTTACGTCAGGGTCAAGGGGTCCATGGCCCGGGAGGTTCGGGGGCAGGATTACCCTAACACTCGGGAGCCATCGGAGGGGGCGAATACGCCGCGAGGCGACATCGTGCGGCACCGGCGGCCCGGGCGGGCCCTACATGGCGCTGGAGTCTGTCAGGATCGGCCACCGAGACGTACTGTTCCGAACAGATCAGGACTTACGAGACCTTCCGGCGCTTCCGTTTCATGAAGTCCATCATGATGTGCTGCCCGAGGGTCTGGGTCGAGGTGAAGTAGGCCTTACCTCTCGCGATCTCCGACACCTTGTGGACGAACTGAACCAGATAAGGGTCCCCCGCCAACATGAAGGTGTTGATCAAGATGCCGGCGCGACGGCAGGCCGAGACTTCCCGGAAGGTTTGCTGCAGGATGTGTTGGTCCATGCCACCGGAGTTCTTGTAGATGCGCCCGTCCAGCATGGTGATCGCGGACGGTTTCCCGTCGGTGATCATGATGATCTGACGCATGTCCTTCTTCTGAGCCTTCAGGATGTTTCGCGCCAGCAGCAGCCCCTCTGCCGTATTCGTATGGAAGGGCCCCACTTGAGCTTTCGCCAGCTGGCTCAGGGGGATCTCCTCAGCTTGATCCCCAAACGTCACGACGTGGAGGGAATCGCCGGGGAACCGCGTGCGAATGAGATGAGAGAGGGCCAGCGCCACACGTTTGGCGGGAGTAAAACGATCTTCTCCGTAAAGGATCATCGAATGGGAGATGTCGAGCATCAGCACAGTGGCGCATGAGGACCGGTATTCGGTCTGATGCACCATGAGATCCTTGTAGTCGATGTCGAGCGGAACGCCGAGGCCCTCGCGCTCGATGGCATTCTTGAGCGTGGCGGGCACGTCCAAGTTCATCGTGTCACCGAATTCGTAGGGCTTGCTCGTCGCGTCGGACTCGACCCCGGTCGCGAGGTGAGGAGTCTCGTGGGACCCGAAACTGGACGATCCGAGCGCCGAGAGGAGGCTCTTGAGCGCTCCGTACCCGAGGAAATCGTTTCCTTTCTCAGTCAAGTTGAACTTGACCTTCTGCGCCGCCTCCTGCGCTTCGTCGATCTCACCCATCCCAGTCACGTCTTGGATCGCTCCCGGCATAGTCGGCGCGCCGTCCTCCAGAGTCAGGTAGCCCTCTTCGACCATCCGCTGGATCAGGTCGTCCAGGAGTTCGGCGATCTGTTCCTGAACTGCCTCGTCACCTTGGCCATCGCCACGTAACTCCTCGATCATCTCCGCCGTGAGTTGACCACTCTCGATCAACGCTTGCAGGAGGGCGTTCTTCAGCGAGTCCACCGAACTGGTGTCCTCGGTGCCGGACCATCCCCAAAACGGATGGTAGTTGGGTCCGCCCGCGAAGCCCCCGTTGAGAAGGAAATCCGAGAGGGATTCCATGAGGCTCTCGAGGTTCATGGCGTCGAGCCAGCCACCTCGATATTTGGTGTAAGTCGCAAAACGCATGGTGGAGTCGGGGGATGGGGTGGACCCTACATCTCCTTCCCAAGTTTAACCGGTGCCACTCCCGTCGGCCAACCGAAGCGGCCCAAACGGGACCTGCACGGGGCGTTACGCATGCCCCGAGTGCAAGGCCGGCCTTTCAACTACCTTCTGCCCAGTTTAGGCTTGTGGCCTGTTCAAGTAGGCCATTCCCGCTTGGCCTGTTCCATCGACTCCATGATCGGCTGACCAACGTGATGACTAAAAGGATCTTACTGGCCGGGGTTTTGGCCCTCTTCGCCGCTTCCACGCTCAAAGCCCAGGTCGGGTCGGGCTCCGCTCCCGGCGGCACGTCCACCTCGATCGGGACGGCAACCGCGGCACAGGTTTCGGATCCGCCGACGATCGACGGTCGTCTCGATGATGGCGCATGGGGGCAGGCAGTGCCGATGACCGGCTTCACGCAGAGAGAGCCCCGGGACGGTGAGCCCGCTTCCGAGCGTACGGAGGTCAGGGTCGTCTTCGACGACGAGGCGCTCTATGTGGGTGTCTGGGCGTTCGACAGCCGACCCGGCGAGATCGTTCAGGGGGAGCGCATCCGGGATTATGAGGTGTCCGAGAGCGACAACGTCGTCCTTATTCTGGACACCTACAACGACGAACAGAACGGCTTCGTGTTCGGCACGACGCCCGCCGGCATCGAGTACGACGGCCAAGTCGCCAACGGGGGTCAGGGCGGAGGGCGTTTCGGCGGCGGCGGGGGGGGCGGCGGCGGGGGGGGTGGCGGCCAACGTCGCTTTCAGTCGGGCTCGGGCGGCGGCTTCAACAAGAACTGGGATGGAAGTTGGACCGTGGCCAGTTCAATCGATGGAGCCGGCTGGTATGCCGAATTCAGGATTCCGTTCAACACGCTTCGCTACGGGAGCGAGGGCCCTGCCTGGGGCTTCAACGTAGCCCGTCGGATCCGACGGCTGAACGAAGAATCTTTTTGGTCCCCCGTACCCCGCGAGTTCAACCTCTACCGTTTGAACTATGCCGGCGATTTGGCGGGGCTCAACCCCCCCTTCCGACGTCTGGCCACGGTGACACCCTACGCGCTGACCTCAAGCGCGCGGAACTACGAGCTCGGTGAGACGTCGTTCGACGAAAACGCGGACTTCGGCGGTGAAGCCAAGATCCAGGTAACCCAGGGCCTGACACTCGATTTGACCGCTAATACCGACTTCGCCCAGGTCGAGGTGGACAACCAGCAGGTGAATCTCACTCGCTTCTCTCTACTTTTTCCGGAGAAGAGGCCTTTTTTCTTGGAGAACGCCGGGCTCTTCACCGTGGGCGCCGGTGGGGCGGATCTTTTCTTCAGCCGAAACATTGGGATTCAGGACGGTGTGCAGGTCCCCATCAAAGGTGGGGGACGTCTGTCCGGTAAAGCCGCAGGCTTGAACGTCGGACTTCTCCATATCCAGACCGGTGGCGAGGGAGGAGTCCCCGACAATGCCTACTCGGTGGCCCGAGTAGCCCGGGAGCTGCCCAACCGCTCACGAGTCGGGGCGCTGTTCATCGACCGGAACGGTGAGGCGGCGGGTGACTTCAATAGGACATACGCGGTGGACGGGCGGGTCTCGATCGGTGAGGCACTGACCCTGTCATCCTTCCTGGCGGGTACGGAGACGCCGGGGCTTACCGGAAGGGATCTCGCATATGACGCCAACGCCTCATGGGCCAGTCGAAGCTGGGACGCCAACTTTTCCGTCCGGCAAATCGAGGAGAACTTCAATCCCGAAGTAGGCTTCGTCCCAAGGGACGGATTCCGGTCCTACTCGACGCGTATCCAGCGATACATTCGGCCCAACGGGTTTCTGCGGGAAATCCGCCCGCACATGTCCTTCAATACGTTTCGGAGTCGGCGCAGGGGGGTCGAAAAAGGATTCGAGGAGTCGAGTCGCCTACACCTGGATGTCCACTGGGAACGGCCCGACGGAATGATCCTCTACACGACCGCAAACTGGGTGAAAGAAGGGCTTTTCGAGCCCTTCACGATCAGGGGCACGGATGTAGTGGTGCCGACCGGCACGTACGACGGTTGGGAGGGCCAGGTGGTCTTCAACACGAATCGCTCAGCCGACATTTCGCTGAACAGCTCCTTTGCTACGGGGAGTTTTTTGTCCGGAAATCGCTGGAACTTCTCCACCGGGATTACGCTGAGGAGCGGCTCGGCGTTCAGCACATCGGTCAGCGTGGACTACAACGATATCGACCTTCTCGAGGGCAACTTCGAGACGACCCTCGTGGGCGTGACCTTCGGGTACTTCTTCACGCCCCGTGTCTATCTTCAGTCGCTCATCCAGTATAGCGATCAGATCGATCGGCTTTCGGCAAACGTCCGCTTCGGCTGGTTGAACACCGCAGGAACAGGGTTCTTTCTCGTTTACAACGACATTCAAGGGATCGACGACCTCGACGGGCCCCTCGGTCGTTCGTTGACCCTGAAGTACAGCCGGCAGTTCAACGTGCTGGGGGGGTAGCAGCGGGCCAAGCGCTGCCGCTCGTCCGCCCGGGCCGGACACGCTTTGGCCAACGACGCGGGGGCCGTCTACCTTGGTCGCCGAATGACGACCACCGCAGATCCTCGCCGGCTCCGAAAGCTTCTCCTAGAGCACTACGACGCGCATAGGCGCGACCTCCCTTGGCGAAAAAACCAAGAACCGTACCGGGTGTGGGTCTCCGAGATCATGCTTCAGCAGACACGGGTCGAGACCGCGATTCCGTACTACAACCGATGGATGGAGCGCTTTCCTACGGTCGAGGCGCTGGCGGACGTGGACGAGGAGTCCGTGCTCAAGGCATGGGAGGGGCTGGGCTATTACTCGCGGGCCCGGAATCTCCACCGTTCGGCCCGACTGGTACGGGAGCGGCTCGGCGGGGTGCTCCCCGAGGACTCCCAGAGTCTCAAGAAGCTTCCTGGCATCGGCGAGTACAGCGCAGGCGCCATCGCGAGCATCGCGTACGGCGAGGTGGTGCCCGCCGTGGACGGAAATGTCCGACGTGTGTTGTCCCGCCTGTTCGACTTGGAGGACCCGACGGCCTCAACCCTGCGAGACCGAGCGGGCGAACTCGTCGATCCCGATCGGCCGGGAGATTGGAACCAGGCGCTCATGGAGTTAGGCGCCACGGTGTGCACTCCGCGAGCTCCACGCTGTACGGAATGTCCTGTGAGTGAGGGATGCTGTGCTCGTGCTGAGGGCACGCAAGAGTCGCGGCCGATATTGAAGCGTCGGCCGAAGGTGCCCACCGTATTCTACGATGTTTTGGTGGTGGCCAATCCTGTCGGTGAGCTGCTCATGGTACGTCGCCCGCCGGACGGTCTTCTGGGGGGGCTCTGGGAGTTTCCGTCGGTGGAGAGGGACGGGGAGGGGCGATCAGGGCGCTCGCTCGATGATCAGTGCCGGAAGCGCTTGGAGGAGTTGGCTGTCCGCTTACCAGCTCACCCGGTTCGCTCCAGCGTGCTACCGGAAGTCCGCCACGCGTTTACCCACTTCAAGGCGGTGTACAGTCCGACGTTGTTCGACTACACGCAGTCTCGGGATGAGGAGGCGATGGGCCCGCCCCAGATCGAGTCACGCGACCACCCAGTTAGGTGGGTCGCACCATACCAAGCCGAGCAGCTTCCGCTTCCTGTTTCCCAGAGGAGGATCTTTGAATTGGCGAGGGCTGTTCGGGTTGAACGTGCACAGATTCGTACACTGTGTAGCGACGGATTGGCCTAGCTATGGGACGAACGCGGCACCAACCGTCTGCTCCAATAGCAGGAGCCCTCTCTAAGTTGGTACGCTCAACGTGACGCTAGGAGTGCACGCACCGGGGGGGAGACCTCTGCACGGAACCCGGTCTAGGGGCCTGATGGGACCCGATCAGAGTGTCCACGCGGGACTAACCCCAAAACCATTCTTGCCACGCCTTCTACGAAGACGCGAAGCCAGGGGATCTGAGCCTTCAATTGCTCATCCGCTCGCGAAGCTCCTCTATCCTACCTCGAAAACTGTGAAAATCGGGACCTGCCCATCAGGCTTAGGAGGCAGTCGCTCTATCCAACTGAGCTACGGGGACAAAGTGTTACTCTACAACGTGTTACGATAATGAGAGGTTGGTGCTCATACCCCAACTGTGCCAAAAACTGTTGCGT
>JAPYQK010000131.1 GCA_029941275.1 Longimicrobiales bacterium
AACTCGGGGTGTTCGTAGGGGGACCATTCCACGAAAGCTCCGCCAACAGCACCGCTGCCCGAACCGCTACCGGCACCGCCCAAGGCGCCGATCAACTTCGCGTCGATGCCCGCACCATCCCTGGGGCTTTGGCTCCCGCCAGGTACTCCGGCATCGTCAGCGGCTCCTTGGTCCTGCGACTCCTCGCCCTCCGATTCCGGAGCCGGAAGGCCCCACCCTTGGGTGCTGAAAGACGGAATCCCGAACTGATAGTAGGCGACTTGGAAGAACGCGCCCTCCGCCCTTCGATTCACACCGATCTCGGTGATCCCGGTGATTTCCTCGTAGGCGTCGGAGACCGTGGAGAAATACTCCAGATCCCCCTCGTTTACGGTCACCTCGGGTCTTCGGCCTGACTGCGGGTCGTTGTCCGCGCCGGGCTGGGTTCCTCGGAGAGGAGCGCCACGCGCGCCGACCCGTTGACCACCACCTCCCCCACGGCCTGCGGCAGCACCCGTGCCGAACACGCCATTCGTGTAGATCTCCGCGTTGGCCTCGGCCGCGAACGCGACCAAATCGATCGTGCTCTCATCGGCGAGCTGACCTTGGCCGTTCGGGGCCGTCACCAGATTGTCCGAGTGGCCGAACGTGAGCACCGCGCCGATATGGCGATTGGCGATCATGAAATCCATCAACCCTCGCGACTCCGGCTCACTCACCATGTGGCGACCCGCATCGGCCTCATAGTACGGGTGTTCATGCTGGAAATTCCGGTTGAGATCGGTCCCACCCGCTCCATCTTCGTTCAGAAAACCGTCGCCATCCGAGTCCACACCCTCGGAGTAGAGCTTGTGCGTCCCGGTCTCGCCCAGGGACCTGTCCGCTCGCCCCATGAGACGAGCATCGTCGGGGTCTATCATGAAGTCGCCGGACTGATCAGGAACACGCATGAGCGTGATCACACCGTTGCCGTCCAGATCTTCACCCGGATCTTCATCGAAGCGACCGTCGTTGTCGTCGTCGAACGAAGCTGCGTTTCCCCTTCGGTCATATTTCACGGAGGCGAACATCGCTTCCGCACCATCGGGATTCAGCCTCGGGATCACATAAACCACTTGATCACTCACCACCGACGCGGCGCTTGGGTCGTCGAGCAGGAAACGGATCGTTTCGAGCGCAAGGTGGCTGCCCACCACGTGATCACCTGCCAAGTTTCCTACGACGAGCACTGCGGGGCGTTCATCCTCCGGGATGCCGGAGGGGTCGGCCACCGTGACGAGCCAGACCTCCCTATCCTCGTGCGACGTGCCGATTGAACGCATGGTCGCGTTCGAACTTCCGTTTACGAGAGTCCTCAGCTCGTCGGTCAGTCCATCGTAGTCGAGGTACGTGCTCGATTGAGCATGAAGTCCGCCCAGAGACAGTAACGTCGCCACGACGACGGCAGCCCCGCAAATACCTTTTTCGCACACAAGCACTCCTCGTTCAGTTTTGGGGGCAGACTCGTTGACTACCGGTAGAATAGATCCACCGGCCACATCGGAATCGCCGGAACGTATGTGACCATCAAGAGCATGGCCACGAGCACGGCCACGAAGTAGAGGTTGACCTTGCTCACCTCCCAAATGTCCGCCTTGGCCACCGAGCAAGCTGTCACGAGCACGCTGGCCACAGGCGGCGTCTGCTGACCGATTCCCAGGTTGAGCGTGACGACCAGTCCGAAGTGTACGGGGTCGATCCCGGCCGCCAGCACGAGAGGCATCACGATCGGTACGACGAGGATGATCGCCGCCGCAGAGTGGAGGAACAGTCCTACCATCAGAAAGAACACGTTGAGAAGCGCCAGGATCGCAAAGCGATTGTCGGTGAAGTCCATGATCCCCTGTGCGACGCGCTGGGGAACCTGGGCCTCGGTCAGGTAGTCCCCGAGGAGAGCCGAGGTGGCCACGAGCAGCATGACCACGGCGGTCTGAACCCCGCCCTCCAGCACGGCTTTTCGAAGAGCCGCCAGGTTGAGCTCCCTGTAGATCCCACCCCCTATGACCACAGCCGCCACAACAGCCAATCCCGCTCCCTCGGTGGCGGTGACCCAGCCGGAGAAGATGCCTCCCAAGATGATCACGGGGAGCAGCAGGGCCCAACCAGCCTCCTTCAACGCAGTTGCAACCCGGCTCAACTGAAACGCGGACTCCACCGGAAACCCGTTCTTCAGGGCCAGGAAATACACGACGGCCATCATGAGCAGGCCCCCGAGCACGCCGGGGATGATGCCCGCGACGAAGAGCTCCACTACGGAGCTCCCCGACATGACCCCGTAGAGGATCATGGGGATCGACGGTGGGATGATGACGGCGAGCGTTGCCGAGGACGACGTCACCGCAGCCGCGAAAGGGGTCGGATACCCCCGACGTTTCATGGCCGGGATGAGAATCGAACCAAGAGCCGCGACGTCGGCCACGGCGGATCCTGAAATCTCCGCAAAAAAGAGGGACGCGCTCACCGTCACCATCGCGAGCCCCCCTCGAATAAACCCCACCAGCGAGCTGGCGAGATTGATCAAACGCCTCGAGATCCCGGACGCGTTCATGATGGACCCGGCCAGGATGAAGAGGGGGATCGCGATCAAGGCGAACTTCAGGGATCCCGAGTAGAGGACGAGCGCCGCGTTCGGGAGGCCCGCCACACCAGAGGTGATAGCCATAGCGACGACGGCCACGACGCCAAGGGAGACGGCGATCGGCACGTTGAGGAGGACGAGGGCCACCAAGCCCAGGAACATGCCGAGTAGGATCATGACGCACCCCCAGGCTCAGGGGACTCACCGTCACCCGGGTCGGCTCCGCTTTCACTCCCCTGCCCTACGGTCCCGGGAGTCGATGCGTGGTCATCACTCCCGTCCTCATCACTCCCGTCGCTGGCCGGCCCCGCCAACACCTCCGGCAACGTCAGCAACTCGGCAACGATGAACAGCAACGCCCCGATCGGCACCACCGACTGGGCGAGCCGCTGAGGCACCCAGGGTAGACTCACGAGCGTTTCACCGCCGAGGATTCCGAAGACCCGCCATCCAGCCCAGGCGGTCACCAAAAAGAACGCCAGGACGAACGCCTCTCCAACCAGAACGAGCGGGCGACGGATCGACGGCTCGAGTCCGTCTACCAACTTTGGAAAACCGATGTGGGCGCGGTGAAGGGCAGCCAGAGCCGCACCGTAAAAGGTGAGCCACGCCAGCAGGATCGAGGCCAGCTCGTCGTACCAGACGAGGGCCGCCCCGAACTTCCTGAAGACGACACCGAGGATGACGACCAGGGCGAGCGACGTCGTCAAACCTAGGACGGCGAACTCGAGGGCTGTCTGAAAACCCTTCTGAAAACGTTGGCGCATGCGGACTCTCAGGCTGTCAGATTTCGATCACGAAGACGGCTGGTCCGCGGCGCGGCGCTCGAGGAACGCTAATCAGTGCTATGGCCCCTCGACGAGAGCCAGCGCCTCGGCGACCAACGCGTCCCCTCCCTCCACTGTGTTTCCAAACTCCTCGAAAATTTCTGTGCTGGCCCGGACGAATGACTCGCGGTCCGCAAGGTTCACCTCAACGCCGGCTGCGCGAAGCTCCGTCAGGAAGTCTTCATCCATCCGAGTGGCCGTCTCGTGTACGAAGGACTGTGTCTCTGAGGCGATCCGTCTCAATACGGACCTCACGTCCTCAGGCAGGCGATCCCAACTCGCCCCGACGGTGACATAAGCGGGCGTGTACACGTGACCGGTGAGCGACAGATACGTTTGGACTTCTTGAAATTTCGAGGCGTAGATCTGCGCCAGCGGATTCTCCTGGCCATCCATCACGCCGGTCTGGAGCGCCACAAAAACTTCGGAAAGGGCCATCGGAGTCGGGTTGGCTCCAAAGGCCTGAAAGAGCTTCACTCGCCATATCCCTCGCGGGGTCCGAAGCTTGATGCCGGACAAATCAGAAGGGGTGACCACTGGTCTCGTGTTGTTGGTCACGTGGCGAAACCCGTTTTCCCAAACGGCCAGGATCGTGTAATCCCGCTCCTCGGCCTTCGGGACCAGCACCGGCCAGACGATTTCCTCTTCGATGCGCCTCATGTGGGCTCGGTCCTGAACCAGATAAGGCATCTCGAAAAGGCCGAATTCGTCCACTGTCGAAGACATGATCGTGGACGGAAGAGCGAAGTCGAGCGTTCCCAGCTTGAGCTTCTGGAGCATGACTTCGTCACCGCCCAGTTGGCTCGAGCCGAACACGTTCACCTGAACCCGCCCCGCCAACTCCTCGTTGGCTCTTCGGGCGAACTCCTCCGCGGAAGCGGCGAACAGTGATCCGGGCGCCCCCACGTGGCCGAAGCTCAGGTCGATCGGGCCCGCCTCCCTCGGCTCACCCCCGCATCCGCTGATCAAGAAAGCGGTGAGGAGGGCGAACTCGCCCATCCGTTTCATGAATCGCCCATCCGTTGTCTGCCGGACTTCCCTCAAGCTCCACCTCCTTCGGTAGACCAGACCTCTAGAGCCGCCCCAACGCCCCCGGGCCGATGCGGTACGCCAGCCATTTTCAGGCCCATCTCGACGCCACACAACGTGCCCGCGACCGTCAGTTCGTTGATGTCGCCCAAGTGACCGATCCGGAACACTTGGCCCTTGAGTTTACCGAGTCCGCTTCCGAGCGACATGTCGAAGCGCTCGAGAATGATCTTGCGGAGCGCATCCGCATCCGTCCCGTCCGGCATTTTGACCGTCGTCTGTGCAGAGCTGAAGCCGGATTCCTCGAGGCAGAAGTTCTCGAGGCCCCACGCCGCTACGGCGGCGCGCGTTGCCTTTGCGAGGCGGTCGTGACGCCTCAGCGTGTTGGCGAGGCCCTCCTCGCGGAGCATCGAGAGTGCCTCCTCGAGTCCATACAGGAGATTCGTGGCTGGTGTGTAAGGAAAGAAGCCGCGCTCATTGGAGGCCAGGATCGCGGTCCAATCCCAGTAGTATCGTGCCAGGCCGGCTCGTTCGTGGGCCTCCAGTGCCTTCCGACTCACGGCGGCGAAGCTCAGGCCCGGTGGAAGCATGAGGCCTTTCTGCGAGCCCGTGATGGTCACATCCACACCCCATTCGTCATGGAGTAATTCCATCGCGCAGAGAGACGACACAGCGTCCACCATCAATAGGGCCGGGTGGCTTGCTTGATCGATCGCCGTCCGAACGCCCTGAATATCATTCTTTACACCCGTGGACGTTTCGTTGTGGGTCAGGAGAACCGCCTTGATTTCATGACCCTCATCGGCGTTCAAATGTTCTTCCAGGGCGGTGGAATCGACCGGCCTTCTCCAGTCGCACGGCAGGACGTCCACCGTGAGGCCCAAGGCTTCGGCCACCGTCCCCCAGGTTTCGGAGAAATGGCCTCCGTCGAAGCGCACGACCCGGTCGCCCACCGACAACGTGTTGACGAGCGCGGCCTCCCACGACCCACTCCCCGACGCCGGATACACGAAGACATGTTCAGAGGCGCGGAAGAGCTCCTTCAACCCAGTGAGAATGCCCTTGACCATCTCTCCGAACTCGGGTCCCCGATGGTCGATTGGGGGGCGGTCCATCGCCCTCAGGATCCGGTCCGGAACATTCGTGGGGCCGGGAAGTTGAAGGAAGTGTCGTCCGGACCGAAACGTCATTGGCATCTCGAAGAAAGGGTGATGCGTGCCCGCACCGTGACTCCGTATGCACACCGGGCCTTAAGATGCCGGGCGAGTATCGGGAAAAATCGAGCACTGGGCGCAAATAATGGCACGACGCTACCTTTCCCGCCATGACGAGCCGAGCGCCTACCCCTTCCGATCCAGCCCTGGCTACCCGACTTCGGCAAGAACTCCAAGGCGAAGTACGCTTCGACTCCTTCAGCCGAGGACTCTACTCCACCGACGCTTCTATCTATCAGATCCAACCGGCCGGGGTCGTCCTTCCGCGAACCCGAGCCGACGTCCTCCGTACGCTCGAAATCGCACACGAGGAAGGACTCTCGGTGACGCCACGCGGAGCCGGGACCTCACAGTCGGGCCAGGCCATAGGCGCCGGACTCGTCATGGATACGAGCAAATACCTGACGGGAGTTGGTGAACTCGACCGCGAGGCCCAGACGATTCGTGTACAGCCCGGCGTAGTGCTGGATCGCCTCAACCGGGAACTGGAGCCCCACGGGTTTTTTTTTCCGGTCGACGTCTCCACATCGAGCCGGGCAACCCTGGGCGGTATGGCCGCCAACAACAGTGCCGGTGCTCGCTCGATCCGGTACGGCATGATGGTCGACAACGTGCGGAGCGTCAGCGGATCGCTCGCCGACGGCACTCCAGTATGCTTCGGCATGGAGGTCCCGTCTGAGGGAGTGGAATCGGATCTCGCGTCGAGCCTCGCCGCGCTTCGACGACGAGAGGACGCCGAACTCGAACGCAGGATCCCGAAGGTCATGCGAAGGGTGGCCGGCTACAACCTCGATCGAATCTCCCCCGAGGGAGGTGGAATCGTGCGCCTTCTTGTCGGCTCCGAGGGCACACTCGCTTTCTTCACCGAATTGGAGCTTCAGCTCACACCCCTCCCCTCCAAGACCCTTCTCGGAGTCTGTGCATTCCCCGACCTGGAGTCGGCGCTGAACGCCGTGCCCTCGATCGTTGAGCTCGACCCTTCTGCGGTCGAACTCGTGGACGGGACGTTGCTCGACCTGGCGAGAAAAATTCCTGCCCTGAGTGCTACGGTGGAGGAATTCGTCCGGGGAAATCCTCGCGCCCTGCTCGTGGTCGAGTTCTCAGGTTCCGTCGAAGAAGCGACGACCGACGACCTATACAGACTCGAAGAATTGATGGGAGATCTCGGACACCCCAATGCCGTTGTTCGCGCGGAGTCGATAGACTTTCAGCAACGGATCTGGGCTGTCCGAAAAGCGTCCATGAACGTCGTCATGTCGATGAAGGGGGACCGTAAGCCCGTTTCGTTCATCGAGGATTGTACGGTTCCCCTGGAGCATCTAGCCGAGTACGGGACACGACTGGAGGATGTGTTCCGCCGTCACGGCACATACGGCACTTGGTACGCCCACGCTTCCGTGGGATGTCTGCATGTTCGGCCGATCCTCAATCTCAAACAGGACAAGGACTTACGAGCCGTGCGCGCCATTGCAGAAGAAGTGCACGAACTGGTGCGAACTTTCGGAGGATCCCATTCGGGCGAGCACGGGGACGGTCTGGTACGCTCAGAGTTCCTGGAGCCGATGTTGGGGAGCCGATTGGTGAAGACCTTCGGCGAGATCAAGTCGGCGTTCGATCCGGCCGGCACACTCAACCCCGGTAAGGTCGTCAACCCGCCCCGAATGGACGATCGATCTATCATGCGCTTCCACGCCGGCTACGGTCCCCTGCCGGTGACTACGGCATTGGACTGGTCATCGTGGGATGGGTGGGTGGGCGCTACCGAGATGTGCAACAACAACGGGGCCTGCCGAAAGACCGACCCAGGGGTCATGTGCCCGTCGTTCCGCGCCACCGGAGACGAACGCCACACGACGCGTGGACGGGCCAACGCACTGAGGCTCGCCCTCACCGGACAGCTCGGTGTGGATGCCCTCACCTCCTCGGAGATGTATGACACACTCTCGTTGTGTGTGGGGTGCAAGGCGTGCGGAAAGGAGTGTCCGACGGGTGTCGACCTGGCCCGCATGAAGATCGAGTTCCTGCATCACTACTACCGTCGCCGGGGACTTCCTCTTCGTGAACGACTCGTCGCGTGGCTCCCCAGATACGCACCGTTGGCTGCCCGCCTTGCGGGGTTGATGAACCTTGGGCGGCCGGGGGGACTGTTGGCGCGTACGGGAGAGCGGGCGTTGGGCCTCACCGCACGCCGGGAGCGACCACGGTGGCGGAGGGACCGGTTCCGGGCAGGGGCGCCCTACTCCGCCACGGCTAGTGGGACCTCAGCCCCGCCAGAGGAGGTGGTCCTCTGGGTCGATACGTTCAACACATACTTCGAGCCGGAGAACGCCCACGCGGCTCTGCGAGTCATGGAGTCGGCGGGATACCGGGTCCACATCCCGACGGTGACGGGACGGCCTCCATGCTGCGGCCGCACGTTCTTGAACGCCGGGTTGGTGGATGAAGCCCGCGCCGAAGCTCGTCGGCTTCTGGATGCTCTCTCCC